>NC_015666.1:1528337-1834004 GCF_000217715.1 Halopiger xanaduensis SH-6 | reverse complement strand
GGGTGCGTGCGAGACGTACAGCTGCTCCCGGGTCATCGTCTCCGAGACGCGCCGCAGTTAGCATTAATCTATCCGTTCAGCGAGGCGACTCGATCGTCTCGAGGACCCGCTCGGAGAACTCGAGTTCCGAGAGGTCGTCGCCGAGGCGGTCGAACCACTCGCCCTCGACGTGCCAGCGGCCCCGCAGGTCGCCGTCGGTCGTCAGCGACGTGACCTCGAGCTGTCCCGGCGTCCACTCGCGTTCGTCGGCGATCTCGAGGAGTGTGCGGACGACGGCGCCGACCTCGTCGCTCGTGACGACGTCGACCTCGGCGATGGTCTCGTACTCGAGGCGGACGTCGGTGCCGTCCCCGGCGGCGATCGGCTCGCCGTCCGGCTCGTGTTCGTCCGCGAGTCGCTCCACCTCGTTCACGTAGATGCCGTGGCTCATCAGTCGGTTCTCGAGCGCCACTCCGACCGGTCGCTCGTCGGACCCGGCGTCGGACTCGGTCATAACGGGCAGTTCGACGAGCGGAGAGAAAAGTGGTCGGTTACCACACCTCGTGCAGCGCCGCCGAGTCGGCGGAGCGGCGAACGGACGTCGCCGATCAGAGCGGGTCGACGAGGTCCTCGAGCGCCGCCCGCGGGTCGTCGGCCTTCGCGACGCCGCTGGCGAGTAGAACGCCCTCGGCGCCGAGGTCGCTCGCAGCGACGACGTCGTCGCCGGTGCTGATCCCGGCGCCACAGAGGACGTCCACGTCGTCGTCGACGTTCGCCGCGGCGTCGACGGCGTCCTCGACGATATCGGGGTCGGCCTGGCTGACCGGCGTCCCGGTCCCGATGAGTTCCGGCGGCTCGACGGCGACGGCGTCCGGCCCGAGCGCGGCGGCCGCGCCGATCTGTGCGGGGTTGTTCGCGCAGACGATCGTCTCGAGGTCGGCCCGCTGGGCCGCCCGAACTGCACCGTCGATGTCGGCGAGTTTCAGCCGCTGTTCGGAGTGGTTGATCAGCGTCCCGTCGGCGCCGGCGTCGGCGACCGTCTCCGCGAGGGTGTGGCCGGTGTTGCTGCCGTAGTCGATCGGATCGACGTGCTGGGCCCACGTCTCGGCGCCCGTCTCGGCGACGCGCTCGAGGTGGGCCGCCTGCGGCGCGACCGCGATGCGCGCGTCGGTTTCTTCGTCGACGTCGCGGACCGCCGCTGCAACCTCGAGCGGGTCGCAGGGGTAGGTCTTCAGGTTAACGAGAACGAACATACCTGCAACGGCAGTCGCCGGTAAGAAATAGCTTGCGAGTCGTCACTGTGCCGGTCGCATATCGGCGCGCTCCTCGAGTCGCGGGTCTCGGGTTACGAGTCTGTAGCCGCCCGCTGTCAGTCGACGCCGCTTAGCAGCCGCCGGCTACGCGTAGCGGCCTCAGTCCTTCCGCTTGACGACGTCGCCGAGCGTGTAACTCCCCGACGAGGAGCCGCCCGACCACTCCGAATCGTCGCCGGAACTGCCCTCGGCGCTCAGGTCGATCTCGAGGAACCGCTCGAGCTTCGACTGGACGCGGTCGCTCGGAAGGGTGTCGCCGCGCTCGATCTTGCGGATGAGACTCGCCTTCTCGTTGAGCTCGTTCGCGAGGTCGGACTGGCTGAGCCCCTTCTGCTCGCGGGCCGTCCGGACGCGCTCGTCGTAGTCGGTCGCGAGCTCGTCCATGTCGTCGAACATGTCCGACCGGCGCTGACTCGAGGAACTGGAGGAGCTGGAACCGGTGCCACCGGTCGACGAACTGTCCCCGGAACTGGAAGACGAGGAGGACGAACTCGAGCCGGTCGAGTACTTCGTCGACGAGCCGGAGCTCGAGGTCTGCCTGACTTCAGTGCCGAAGTCGGTGCAGTCGGCGCACACGTCGAGCTTCGCGCCCTCGACTTTGATGGTCTTCGGAGACGACGTCTCGGCGCCACACATCTCGCACTGAACCATGGGAGTAGCTATAGCCCGGCGAGCTATAAAGCATGCGGCGTTCCCTGGCTCGAAAAAACGGCGGCGCGGCCCCGCGTGGACCCCGATCGCGATTGCAGGGCCGCTCAGTCGAGCGCCGACCAGGAGTAGGCAAACCGCTGGAGCGCGGTCAGGTGGCCGACGACCGCGAGGAAGACCAGCAGCCAGCCGACGATCGTGAGCCCGGCGGGGGCCGCGCCCTCGAGCGGGTAGGCGAGGAAGCCGACGACCCCGATGATCGCCAACCGGTCCGCGCGACCGACGAGCCCGCCGTAGACGCGGTCGAGGCCGACCGCCTGGGCCTGGGTCCCCAGGTACGAGGTCATCACGACCCCGGTGACCGCGAGAAAGCCGAGCAGGTAGTGCTCGATGCCCGCCGCGAGCCCGGCGATGACGACGATGTCGGCGTAGCGATCGAGGACGTGATCCAGCAGGTCCCCCGCCGAGGAAGCGCTCTCCTGCTCGCGGGCCAAGGCGCCGTCGACGATGTCCAGCCAGCCGTTCAGGAAGACCAGCGCCGCCGCGACGACGTACCAGACCGGCGACGCGTGCCCGCCCAAGAAGAAGGCGACGGCGGCCAGGACTGCCATCCCGAACGCGATGACGCTCACCCCGTCGGGCGTCAGGCCGATTCGGTCGAATCCCCGCACGAACGGGTCCAGAAACCGCGAGACGTACGGCCGAAGCTGATCGAGCGTCATCCGAGATACCCCACGAAGTCGACCTCGCCGGCGCTCGGTTCCCGCTCTCCAGTGACGACCGCCTCGAGCGCGTCCGCCACGTCCTCGGGCTCGCGGTCGGTCGTGTCGACCTCGTAGATCGACTCGAGGCCGTGCTGCTCGGCGGCCTCCGAGAGGATGACGTCGAGCGCCTCGCTCTCGGCGTTCTCCCGCGCTTTGGCTTCGGTTTCCCCCCGCTCGAGCAGGCGCTCCTCGAGCGCCGCCGGCTCGCAGCGGAGGACGGCCACGCGGTCGGCGTCGAAGTGGTGCGCGAGGTGCGATTCGATCACGGCCTCGTCCCGATCCTCGAGCCAGTCGGCGAGCGCATCGAGGTCGGCGATCTTGCTCTCTCTGTCGGCATCGACCTCGGTGTAGAGCCCTTCGTCCTCGAGGACCCGGTTGAGGTGTACCACCTCGAGGTCGGGCAGGGAGTCGTCCTCGGCGAGTCGCTCCTCGAGCAGTTCGGTCGCGGTCGTCTTTCCGGTGCCGGGCGTTCCCGTGATGGCAACCCTCACGTGTCGGGCACCTCCGCTTCGGTGGTCGCGTCGCCGGCATCCGGCTCGACGTCTAAATCCGCGAGCACCGCGTTGCACGTCTCGACGGCGCGCTCGGTTTCCTCCTCGGTGCCGCAGGTAATCCGGATACAGCCCGGCAGACCGAAGCTCGAGCAGTCCCGGACGATGACGCCGCGCCGTTGCATCTCCTCGGCGACCGCCGCAGCGTCGCCGACCTCGACGAGGACGAAGTTGCCCTCGCTGTCCCAGACGTGAGCATCGATGTATTCGCGCATGTACGCGCGGGCGTCGCGGGCCGTCTCGACGGTCCGCTCGACGTGTTCCTCGTCGTCGATGGCTGCCAGTCCGGCCCGGCAGGCGATTTCGCTGGCGGCGAAGGGGGTGTTCACGCGGGCGTAGGCGTCGGCCCACTCCTCGGGGACGACGGCGTAGCCGAGTCGCACGCCGGCCAGCCCGTAGGCCTTCGAGAACGTTCGCAAGATGGCGACGTCGTCGCGGGCGTCGAACCCGTCTCGGCCCTCGATCAGCGCGAGGGCGCTGTCACGGTCGGCGAACTCGCCGTAGGCCTCGTCGACGACGATCAGCGTCTCGTCGCTCGTCTCGTCGGCCAGCCGCTCGACTTCCTCGAGCGGAATCGTCGACCCCGACGGGTTGTGCGGGCTGGTCAGGAAGACGATCCGATCCCGGTCGGCGTCGTAGTGCTCGAGAACGGCGTCGGCGTCCTGGGCGAAGTCGTCGGCCTTCGAGAGCTCGTACTCGCGGACGTCGCCGTGGTGGTACCGGGCGCTCATCCCGTAGTAGGCGAAGCCCGGTTCGGGGACGAGGACGGCGTCGTCGGGCTCGAGCATCGCCCGGTGGAGGTAGTCGAGGGCCCCGTCGCCGCCGTTGGCGAGCCAGACCTGCTCGTCGGCGACGTCCCACCGCTCGGCGACCGCCTCCGTGAGGTCGGCGTGGGCGGCCTTCGGATAGGAACTGACGCTCGAGGCGGCCTCGCGGATGGCCACGGCGGCCGCCGGCGAGGGCCCGTGCGGGTTCTCGTTCGAGGCGAGTTTGACGAACTCCGAGGGGTCCCGGTCGAGTTCCCGGGCGACCTCCTCGATGCCTCGACCCGCCTCGTATGCGACGTGATCGGACAGGTCGCGCGGTTGCATACGCCAACCCAGTCCGTCGCGGCTCTTAAGCGTGCTTACCTGTCCCGGCGCGGTCGTGGCGTCGATCAGCGGTCCTGACCAACCTCGGGGCACCGCCGCCCGCCTTGCATATGCGCTGGACACATTCATACCGGCAGCAGTGAGAACACTCCATGACGCTGTGGCGGACGGTAGCATCCGAAACCGTCGAACTGCCGTCAGAATTCGCGCGGAGTGGCGCACGATCAACCGAACAACCTGAACCGACGGACAAATGAGCGAGCTCCCCCCACGAACGACACTCAAGCGGTGGCTAGTCACGACCAACCACAAGGACGTCGGCATCCTCTACATAGTGACGGCGCTGTTTTTCTTGCTGTTCGGCGGCATCATGGCGCTGCTGTTCCGGGTCCAACTCTGGCAGCCCGGCGGACTCGGGATTCTGGACGGCATGGAGTACAACCAGGCCGTGACGAGCCACGGATTGCTGATGGTGTTCTGGTTCCTCTCGCCGATCGCGACCGGCTTCGCGAACTACTTCGTGCCCCTCCAGATCGGGGCGAACGATCTCGCGTTCCCGCGGTTGAACGCGATGAGCTACTGGTTCTACCTCTTTTCCGGAGTGCTGTTCGCGATCTCGTACTTCCAGGGCCACACGTTCGCCGGCGGCTGGACGATGTACGCGCCGCTGAACGTCCCGATGTACACGACGGCGATGGAGGCCGCCATCGGCGGCAACGCGGCTATCCTCGCGACGATCCTGTTCGTCCTCTCGGTCACTATCGGGACGGTGAACTTCCTCACGACGATCCACCGCTCGCGCGCCGAGGGGCTCGGCCTCTGGAACATGCCGCTTTTCACCTGGTCGTGGCTGCTGACCGTCTGGATGATGCTGTTCGCGTTCTCCGCGCTGCTCGCCGCCCTGTTGCTCCAACTGAGCGACCGACTGCTGCTCACGCAGTACATGGCCACCGACGAGGGCTCGAGTCTCCTGTGGGCGCACCTGTTCTGGTTCTTCGGCCATCCGGAGGTCTACATCGTCTTCTTCCCCGCGCTGGGGATCATGTTCGAGACGTTCCAGACGTTCACCGGTCGCCGGCTGGTCGGCCGCAAGTGGGTCATCATCGCGATGGTCCTCGTGGCAGTCCAGTCGTTCCTCGTCTGGATGCACCACATGTTCCTGACGACCATCAACCTCGAGATCAAGACGCTCTACATGGCGACGACCATCGGGATTTCGTTGCCGTTCGACCTGATGGTCTTCTCGCTGATCTATACGATGGTGAAGGGCCGCGTTCGGTTCACGACGCCGTTCCTGTACGCCATGGGTGCGCTCGTCCTGTTCATTCTCGGGGGAATTACCGGGGTTTTCCTCGGGGCGGTCGTGCTCGACTACGAGTTCCGCGGCACCTACTGGGTCGTCGCGCACTTCCACTACGTGATGGTCTCGGGCGTCACGGCTCTCGTCGGCGGGCTCTACTACTGGTGGCCGAAGTTAAGCGGCAAGATGTACGACGAAACGTTGGGCAAACTCAGCTTCGCGATTTACTTCGTCGGCTTCAACCTGCTGTACTTCCCGATGTTCCTCGCCTGGGAGACGCCCCGCCGCGTCTTCGAGTACCCCGAGAGCTACCAGCTCTACCATCAATCCGCGACGGTCGGCGCGTTCGTCTTCGCGCTCTCGTTCCTGCTTACGTTCTACACGCTCGGGAAGAGCTGGTTTACCGGCCCCACGGCGCCGAACAATCCCTGGAAGTTCTCCCGGACGGCCGAGTGGGCAATCCCCTCGCCGCCGCCGCTCGAGAACTGGGACGGCCGGCCGAGCTACGCGAGCGGCCGCCTCGAGTTCGTCGACGACGCGGCCGCGGACGGCGGCGTCGTGACGGCGGACGTCGAGCAGGAACAGCACGCCGACCACGCGAGCATCTGGCCGTTCGGCATCGGAATCGGCGTTTTCGTCCTCTTCCTCGGCCTCTCGGGGATCACGCCGTACCTCGTCAACTTCGCCGAGGCGCGCGGCCACTCCGTCCCCGGGACCGGTGCCGAGCCGAACATCGCCTATCCGCTGATCGCGGTCCTCGGCGTGGCGATCCTCGGATACACGCTGTTCGAGTACGGCCGTGAACGCTTCAACGCGCCCGATATGGCGATCGCCGAACGCTGGCCGTTCGGCGGTGTCGGGACCACGAAGCTCGGCGTCTGGTTCTTCATCGCCTCCGACGTGATCGTCTTCGGGGCCGCCATCGGCGCGTTCGTCTTCCTGCGGCTCCACACCGGGTGGGAGAACTGGGAGACGATCCCGCCGTCGTCGACCGTCGGCCTGATCAACACCTACGTGTTGCTGACCTCGAGTTTCACGGTCGTCCTCGCGCTCGTCATGGCCGAACGCGAGAACAAGCGGGGCCTCCTCGCGTCGCTGGGCGCGACGCTGCTGCTCGGGCTCACGTTCCTCGGCGTGAAGGGCTGGGAGTGGAGCTACGAGTTCTCCCACGGGATCTACTGGTTTACCAACCTCCACGACTCGGTCTATTTCGTGACGACCGGGCTGCACGCGCTCCACGTCATCTTCGGGCTGCTCATCGCCGGATTCATGATCTACCGGGTCGCGTCCGTCGACGCCTACCTCGAGGACCACCGGCCGGTGGAGTTCTTCGGGCTCTACTGGCACTTCGTCGACATCGTGTGGGTGTTCCTGTTCCCGCTGTTCTACCTGATGTAGCCGTCGCGTGGCGGGAACCGGGGCCGCTCTTTTTCGTCGGTAGGCCGCTGCCGGACGACGCTGCCGCATCGCGTCCGTTTTCCACCTCGAGTCTCGTACGCGTACGCTGACGTCGCATGGAACGCCACCCCCGGTCGTCCCGCCGCGCATACGCCCTCGTCGTCGCCGGGACGCTGAGCTACCTCCTGCTCATGTTCGTCTGGTTCTCGCTGCCGGCGTACCTCTCGACGATCATCGCCGAGGTGGGGTTGACGGGGACCCAGGCCGGCGTGCTGACGGGGGCGGTGCCGCTGACCTACATCCCGCTCGCACTGGCCACCGGACTCGCGGTCGATCGAATCGGCCCCGGACGGATCATCGGCGCCGGCGTGTTGGTCTACGGGACGGGACAGATCGGCCGGAGCGTCGCACCCGACTTCCCCGCGCTGCTGGCCTGCACGATCCTGATCGGCGTCGGCGCGACGACGATCACCTTCGGGCTCCCGAAGCTCGTCTCGGTGCTGTTTCCGCCCGCGAAGACCGGCCGTCCGTCGGCGATCTACCTCGTCGGCGCGTCGACGGGCTCCGCGCTCGTCTTCGGCGTCGGCCGGCCCGTCATCGGTCCCGCGCTCGGCGGCTGGCGTCCACTATTCTTCTGGAGCGGCGTCGTCGCGATCTGCTACGGGCTTGCCTGGCTCGCCCTCGTCCGCCGAACCGAACTGGACGGCGCGGCCGACGACGTATCCTTCGCCCTCGAGTCGATCGCTAGCGACCTCCGGCTGGTGCTCACCCACCGCGAACTGCAACTGGTCGTCGTGATCGGAACGATGTACCTGCTGCTCAACCACGGCATGCAGGGGTGGCTCCCGACGATCCTCGAGTCGCGGGGCCTCTCGGCGGGACTGGCGGGACGGGCGACCAGCCTCCTCATCGGCGCCTACGTCGCCGGCATCCTCTCGGTCCCCGAACTCGCCGACCGGTTCGGGACGCGGCGGCTCGCGCTGACCGGCTGCGGCGCACTCGCCTGTCTCGGTGTCACGGGCGTGACCGTCGGCGGGACGAGCGCGCTGGCGGTCGCCGGGATCGTCGCGACCGGCGTCGGCACCGGCGGCATCTCGCCGCTCGTCCGCGCGATCCCGCCGGATCTCGAGGGGATCGGCCCGCGGCTGACCGGCACCGCGGTGAGTTTCATCTTCGCCGTCGGCGAGATCGGCGGCTTCCTCGGGCCGGTGCTCGTCGGCACGCTCCGGGACGCGACCGGCTCGTTCGGCCCCGGACTCGCGATCCTCGCCGGCGGCGCGCTGGTCGTCGTCCTGGCCGGGGCCGCGTTGCGAGCGCTCGACTCGTAGCCGAGCGCCGGACCCCCGTCGTTCAGAGTTAAAACGCCGACCGGATCCGGCCCGAACTCGAGTCTCCCGCGTCCGACCCCGAACCGTTGAAGGGACTGCCCCCGAACACTCGCGTATGGCGACGGAGTACACGGGGACGATCCTCCGCGGCAGCGAGTTCGATCCCGTCGAGGGCCGACTGGTCGTCGACGAGGACGGTCGCATCGAGGCTATCGAAGAGGCGTCGGTCGACGGGGCCGACATCATCCTCCCGGCGTTCATCAACGCCCACACCCACATCGGGGACTCGATCGCGAAGGAGGCCGGCCGCGGCCTCTCCCTCGAGGAACTGGTCGCGCCGCCGGACGGCCTCAAACACCGCCTGCTGCGCAACGCCGATCGCGAGGAACTGGTCTCCGCGATGCGGACCTCGCTGCGGTTCATGCAACAGGGCGGCACGGCCGCCTGCCTGGACTTCCGCGAGGGCGACGTCGAGGGCGTCGAGATGCTCGAGGACGCCCAGGACGGCCTGCCGATCGACGCGCTATCGTTCGCCCGCGGCTCCATCGAGGCGATGGAAGCCGGCGACGGCTTCGGCGCTAGCGGCGCCAACGACGACACCTTCGACGAGGAGCGCGCCGCCACACGCGAGGCGGGCAAACCCTTCGGCATCCACGCGGGCGAGGTCGACGAGAGCGACATCGACCCCGCGCTGGATCTCGAGCCGGACTTCCTCGTCCACATGGTCCACCCGCAGCCGGCCCACCTCGAGCGCCTCGAGGACGATCCGGTGCCGATCGTCGTCTGTCCGCGCTCGAACCTCGTCACGGACGTCGGGCTCTCTCCCTACTCCGAACTGAACGAGCTGACGACGCTTGCGCTCGGGACGGACAACGTGATGCTCAACTCGCCGTCGATGTTCCGGGAGATGGAGTTCCTCGCGAAGCTCTCGGATCTGACGGCCGACGAAATCCTGCGGATGGCCACCGTCAACGGCGCCGAAATCGCCGACCTCGACTACGGCGTGCTCGAGGCCGGCAAGGAGGCCCGCCTGCTGGTGCTGGACGGCGGGACGAACAACCTCGCGGGGGCGCGCGACCCCGTCCGAGCGGTCGTCCGTCGGGCCGGCGTCGACGACGTAAAAGAAACCGTACTCGAGCCCGAATCGCGGTAGCGGCTGGTCGACTACCTAGCGGCACCATCGGATAGCGAGGTCGCAGCACCTATCCGACACAACTGTTATTATTCCTTCATGACCCGGGAATTGGGCTCCCGCGCCCGAGCGCTGGCACTGCCTTACTACGCGGACGCGCTCCCGGCGCACGATCGGTTCCACGCCGGACGCGTCCACGACGTGGCGCTGCGACTGGCCGACGAGTGCGAGGAGCCCGTCGATCGGGACGTGCTCGCCGCCGCCGCGTGGTTCCACGACGCGGGCCGGCCGCTCGAGCGAGCCGGCGAAATCGACGACCACGCCGCGTGGGGCGCCACGGAGGCGAAAGCGCGGCTCGAGCGCGAGGTCGAGGCCGCGTCGGCGGACCGGATCGCAGCCGTCGAACGTTGTATCCGCGCTCACAGCATCCGAGCGTCGTCGCCGGAGCCGGAGACGCTCGAGGCGAAACTGCTCTTCGACGCGGATAAACTGGACGCCGCCGGGGCGCGCGGACTCGTTCGACTGGCCTGTATCGTCGGCGAACGATCGGGACGGGCGAACGAAGCGTACGCGGTGATCGACGACGCCGCAGCGACCGCAGCGACCGACGCGGGGTCGTCCGATCGACCGGACGTTACGCTCCTTCGGGAGTGGGCGCGAGAGCGGCTAGACGCGCTGTACACCTCGCCCGGCCGCCGCGTCGGCGAGTCCCGGTGGCAGTTCATGGAGGAGTTCTTCGCACAGTTCGCGCGAGAACTCGAGGGATCAGAAGGGAGCGCGCAGCGGTGAGTCGTAGTCGAGACGACCACAGTAATACTGCTCGAGTCCGGACGCCAGCGTATGGACATCTTCTTCAGCGGCTCCATCCGCGGCGGCCGCGACGACGTCGACCTGTACGCCGAACTCATCGACCTCCTCGAGCGCCACGGCACGGTCCTCACCGAACACGTCGGCACCGAGGACGTCGAGGAGAAGGAGGCGGAAGCAGGGCTCACCGACGGCGACATCCACGATCAGGACGTCGCCTGGCTCCGGCAGGCGGACGGCGTCGTCGCCGAGGTCACCACGCCCAGCCTCGGCGTCGGCTACGAAATCGGCCGCGCGGTCGCGTGGGAGAAACCCGTCCTCTGTCTCTACCGTCCCGACGCGGAACACGACCTGTCCGCCATGGTCCGCGGCAACGACGCCGTCGAACTCCTCGAGTACCGGCGTCCGGCCGACGTGGCGGACGCGCTCGAGGAGTTCCTCCAACGGCACCGGTAGCCGGTTTAGTACGGCCCGCCGGCGGTTCGGTAGGCCGATCGCCAGCCCGTCAGATCGTCGGACCGTACCTATCACCCCGACAGACGTTCCGTCGGGCCCACGACAACGTTATTATAGACAGAGTGCGAATCGTTATCATATTCCATGTACGATTGCATTCTCGTTCCGACCGATGGATCGCCGGAGGTCGAGCGCGCCCTCGAGTACGCGTTCGACCTCGCGCGAGCCCACGACGCGACGATCCGTGCGGTCTACGTCGTCAACGCCGCGGGCTACGGGGGGCTGCCGATGGAGACCGCGTGGGAGGGGATCAGCGACGCGCTCCGCGAGGAGGGCCGATCGGCCGTCGAGCGAGCCGAAGAACTCGCGCCCGAGGATATCGACGTGGAAACGAAGGTGCTCGAAGGCTCGCCCAGCCGCGTCATCGTGCAGGAGGCCTCGCCCGGCGAGTGCGACCTCGTCGTGATGGGCACGCACGGCCGCGGCGGCATCGACCGGCTCCTGCTGGGCAGCGTCACCGAGCGGGTCGTCCGGCGCTGCGACGTCCCGGTGTTGACGGTGCAGGTCGATCCGGACGTTCCGGACGAAGCCGAAGGGGAACCGCAGGTCGTCGTGGAGTAGGCGGATCCGGCGGCCGGTGGAATTACCTCGGGACGAGAATCGAACCTCCTTTTGACGGGCAGTCGTGCCAGTTCGGCGTCGCCGCTCGCCCGTAGCAGCAGATGGTCGCACAGGCGTCGGCTTTTGTCAGAAGATGCCGAGGTTCTGTCGGTCGTGCCGAACGCAGGGTGCGAATGCGGTATAGACTGCGGGGCGATCAGCGCAGAAAACCGAACGCTCAGCACGGGAGAGCGACATGCTGTCGGTTGGCACTATCTATGCTAGGCATTTAGGGCCGGCGTCCCACAGGCCCGACATGGCGTCTGAAGCAACGTTTACGGTACCGTCCGGCGAGTTCCCGCTCGGGAGCGTGTTCGAGAAGCATCCGGACGTGACGGTCGAACTCGAGCGCATTATCCCGGCCCAGGACGTGGTGATCCCGTACTTCTGGGTTCGCGGCACCGCCGTCGACGACATCGAGAGCGCGTTCGCCGACCATCCGGGTGTCGAGGAGATCCGATTCGTCGATTCCGTCGAGGACGAGTCGCTGCTGCGGGTCGAGTGGACGGTCGAATACACCGGCGTGTTGCAGACGCTTACGGAGACGGAAATCGCACTCATCAAGGCCACCGGCACGAGCCGGCAGTGGACGTTCGAGATCCGCGGCGACGATCGCCGGGCGATTGCGACCTTCCAAGACCGTTGTCGGGAGTTGGACATTCCGATTACGTTAACGGAACTCCACGCGCTCACGCCGGCGAAGGCGGAAGCGAAAAGCGGCCTGACTACCCCCCAGCAAGAAGCGCTGGCACTCGCCTACGACCGCGGCTACTTCGAGTCGCCGCGCGAAGTGACGCTGGCGGACCTCGGCGACGAACTCGACATCTCCTCGCAAGCCGTCGCGTCTCGCCTCCGTCGTGGAACGAAACACGTTCTCGAACGGACTCTATCCGAAGCATCTCATTCCGTCCCCTAAAAACGGGTTAGCTATTCAAAAATCAAACTCAACAATAGCAGCCGTCTTCTACCCACTAATGAGTGGAGACTCCGGCGACTTCGAGACGGTGCTCGAGTTGTGTCGAGATCGGCATCGTCGAGTAGTCCTCGCCGTTCTCATCGACGAACAACGGTCGCTCACGGTGAACGATCTCACGAAAACAGTGGTAAAACACGTCTCGCAGGCGTCGATAACCGAGGTGTCGACCGATGTCCTCGCGCAGATCCAGATTTCACTCCATCACGTTCACCTCCCGAAAATGACGGAGGCGGGGCTCATCGAGTACGAGCCGGAAAAAGGGATTATCGAACCGACGGCGAAGTTCGATCGGGTCAAGCCGCAACTGTCGACTCTCATCGAAGCCGATCCGGCGTTTGAAGCTCCGCTCGAGCTGTAAGCGCGGACGGTCCCTCGCTTAGTCGCGACCCGCAGCGGAGCGGTGGAGCGTCGCACGAACGAAAAGGAATGATCGGTCTGCAGTCGCACGTAACGGCTGATTCGGACGGTCAGTTCTGAACAGAACGCGCCGACCGTGCTGAATCCGTCCTACCGTTAGACGGGTCGCAAGTGTTCGCAATCGCCCGCCGACACCGTCGCGCGCTCACCGTCGTCCGTCTCGAGTACGAGCGCGCCCGTTTCAGTAATATCGACGGCGTCGCCGACGACCTCGCCCGCCGGCCGGTCGACCCGCACGCGCTGGCCCAGCGTCAGCGCGAGGTCGCGCCAGGCGGGGACGACCGCCTCGAGATCCGATCGAAGCGCATCGAACTCCTCGAGGAGTCGCTGGACGAACCGCCGACGAGTCACGTCGCCCGCCTCGTCGCGGACGCTGGTCGCGCCCTCCGGCAGAGAGTCGGCGTCGATATTCGCGTTGACGCCGATGCCGACGACGAGCCACGCGACGCGGTCGGTTTCGCCTTCCATCTCCGTCAAAATTCCCGCGAGCTTCCGGTAGTCGCCCTCGTCGCCGACCGGAACGACAACGTCGTTGGGCCACTTGATCCGGGCGTCGACACCCGCCTCGCGGGCCGCCCGCGCCGTCGCCACCGACGCCGCGAGCGTGTACAACGGTGCCCGGGCCGGTGCAATCGCCGGCCGATTCACGACGCTCGTCCAGATCCCGCCCGACGGCGCCGCCCACTCGCGCTCGAGGCGGCCGCGGCCGCCCGTTTGCTCGTCCGCGAGGACGACGACGTCCGACGCGCCCTCGACGGCCAGTTCCCGCGCGCGGTCGTTCGTACTGCCGATCGCGTCGTGGTACTCGACCGAAAACGGCGCCTCGAGATCGTACTCGACCGCTTCGCCGCCGAACTCGGGAACCGTGGCAAGTTCGTAGCCGCCGGGGCCGCTGTCGATCTCGAAGCCGGCCTCCCGTAGCTCGTCGACGTGCTTCCAGACGGCCGCCCGCGAAACCTCGAGCGACGCGGCCAGGTCGGGTCCCGAGACCGGCCCGTCCGCGATCGCCTCGAGGATCGCTCGTCGCGTCTCGTTCATAGGGGTGGGAGGGGAGCGCGCGCACTTGAATCGGCGGGATTACCGGCTGCGACGTCGCCGGCGCCGGCGGCCCGCTCGAGTCCCGGATCCCACCGTGGACAGCCAGCCCGGAGGACGGACCGCGTGCTACTGCGACGCCCAGTCGAGGTACCACCGGTACATCTGCACGATATCGGCCCGCTGCGCGTCGATGATGTCGGTCGCCATCTCCTCGACCGCCGGAGATTGGCCCTCCTGCAGTACGAGCTGCGAGAGCTGGATCGCGCCGCTGTGGTGGTTCGCGAACCGCTCGACGAACCGCAGATCGAACGCCGTCCCCTCGAGCGTGCGCAGGTACGCGAGTTCGTTCGGTCGGAGGTTACCGGGGATCGAGGTGACGAGATCCCTGACGGCGTCGAGGTCGACCTCGAGTAGCTGCCCCGGCTCGAGGCCGGCGTCGGTCAGTATCCGTTCGATCCGGTCGATCCCCTGGCGCTGATTTCGAATCACGGTCTGGGAGAACTCGCGCAGCGCGTCGTGGCCCGTCCGCTCGGGCACCAACTGGGCGGCTTCGATGCCGCCGCGGTGGTGGTAGGCCATCGTCTGAAGGAAGGTGACGTCGGCGAGGTTCAGGTCGGACCCGCTCGCGGCCGATCGGGTCCCCTTACTGTCGGCAGCGGCGGGTGCCGTTCCCGCCAGCCCGAGCGCGAGGCCGGCCGATGCGAGCGGTCCGTTCCGCAGGACCGACCGTCGCGTCGCGTCGTGCGTCTCGTCGGAATTCGTGTCGTCGGACATGAACAGCGGTTGCCCGTCCACCGAATCGGGGGATAATACTATCCAGTCCCACGAGATGCGATACGTTCCAACGACGGTGTGGTACGGATCGTCGGCGCTCGCCGTGATCGGATCGTTCGACCGGTCACTCCGGCGACCGGTCCCTCGACCGGCCGATCCGGACGCTTTTGCCGGTGGTTCCCGGAGGTTCGATCGGAGGTTGCTACGGGGTGACACACTCATGAAACTCGGGACGATCTGTACGACCTGCGGCGAGCGCATCGAAGAGAACGAACTCCAGTACTGCGAGACGTGCGGCCGGGGACTCCACGAACCGTGCCGGGAGTACGAGACGACCGTCGAGTGCCGGCGCTGCGGCGACGAACAGTGGATCGGCGCGGTCGAATTCTAACGTCGACTATTCTTCCGCTCGCAGTTCGCGCAGCTTCTCGCGGCCCGACGCGATCAGTTCGTCGAGGTAGGTCGCGAGCGTTCCCTTGGCGTCGGCGGGGTGGAGTTCGCCCGACTCGAGGTCCTCGGCGAGCGACTCGTAGGCCTCGTAGGTGAGGTCGCCACCGTACTTCTCTGGGCGTTCGACCGTGATCTCCTCGAAGCGCGGGAAGACGTGGTACTCGAAGAGTTCGAGGACGGGATTCTCGAGGTCGCCCTCCGGATCGCGGGTCGGCGGACAGTAGGCGGAGTTGACCTTCTCCTCGAGTTCGTCGGTGGAGTCCTCCATCGAGATGGTGACGCCCCCGCTCGAGGACATCTTGCCCTCGCCGCTGGTGAGGTCGGCGACGATGGGCGTGTGCAGCGCCGGTCGGACGTCGTAGCCCAGTTCGGGCAGTTCCTCGCGGGCGAGCATGTGGACCTTCCGCTGGTCGAGGCCGCCCACGGCGAGGTCCAGATCGAGGTACTCGATGTCCAGGGTCTGCATCAGCGGGTAGACGACGTGGCTGACCTTCGCGGTCTCGCCGCCCTGGATCTCGGCCATCGCGCGCTGGGCGCGGTTGAGCGTCGTCGACACCTCGAGTTCGTGCAGGTCGAGCACGTACTCCTCGTCGAGCTGGAACTCCGAGCCGTAGACGAACTCCGTCTGGTCCTCCTCGAGACCGTAGGCGATGAACTGGGCCTTCATCTGCTCGGCGGTGTCGCGAATCTCCTCGAACGTGCCCTTGTCGTTGAGGTAAGCGTGGACGTCCGCGAGCAGGACGACGACCTCCATGCCGGCCTCCTGGAGGTCGATGAGCTTGTTCGCCGTCAGCAGGTGCCCCAGGTGGAGTACGCCGGAGGGCTCGTAGCCGACGTAGGCGCGCTTGCCCTCGGGATCGGCGGCGAGTTCGCGCACCTCCTCGTCGGTCACGACCTCCTCGGCGTTGCGGGTGATCAGGTCGTAGGTATCCATTCTGTCTGAGTGGAATCAGCGGACGAATTTATGCCTTTGTGAACGTTGGTAGTGTACCGGACGGTCGCACACTCGCGCCGACGATCTCAGAACGGCGTCAGCGAGTCGACCCGATCGCGGGCCGTCCCCGCGAGGTAGCCGGTCGCCGCGCCGACGCCGGCGCCGACCGCGCCGCCGGCCGGTCCGGCGAGTCCGCCGACCTTGCCGCCGACTTTCGCTCCCTTCGCGGCTCCTTTCGACGCGTGCTCCGATCGCAGACACGGTGGCTCGAGCGATGGCATCGTCGGTTCGTTCAGCCCGAATATGAATAACTGTTGTCACCGACATCAGTACCGGTATCGATACCGGCCCGTGGCTGCTTGCCGAAGGCTCATTTGAACCACTCGCGTAGCGACCGATCGATGCTCGACTCGGAGGACTTGGTCAACGCCGTCCGGCGGAGCCTTCTCCCGCAACTGCACTACCTCTTTCGGGGCTCCTTCGGCGGCTACGCCGTCAGCCACACCACCGCCGCGGAGTACGCGCTGACCGCCCACTGCTCGGAAACGCGTCTCGAGAGGATCCTCGACGAGGTCGGCTTTTCCCGCAATCCGATCGCCTCCCTGAAGGTGCGAGTCGACGGCAACACCTCGGAGGGATCGTGGGTCTGGCGGCCGTCGCCGCTGGCCGACGGCCAGTTGCACGTCGTGCTCCACGCGCTGGAGGACGGGACCGGGGTGGACGTCTACGCCCACTGGGAGTACTCCTGGATTCGCCACCCCTACAAACACTACATCGCTCGCGGGTACGACGCCCGGATCGGCGTCCAACTGGCCCGCCGCTGGCTCACCAGCTACGGCAGGGGCGAACTCGCGGGCACCGAGGTCCCCTACGAGATCGACAGTTCGTTCTCTCGACGCGCGAGCGAAACCCTCTCACTGTCGTACTACCGGCTCGAGGATCTGATCGCGACGGTCGAAAACCGAGTCCCTCTGCTCGAGGACGTCTCGCTCGAGATCGACCGAACTGGGGATGACGACCTCTCCGCTTCGATCGTCGAGCGGTGAGAAATGCCGAACGGCCGAATTCGGCTCGGAAAAGGCCGATAACTACTAATTCGCTACGGTCACTCGTCTCCCGTTCGAGTTCGATCCGAAGTGTGGTGGTATCTCTCGGTGAGTCGCCACTCCTGGACGATTCGTGATATCGGCAATCGGTTCATTAACGATCGATAATCCGCCAATTCACTCGAGAAGCGGACCCTTTGATCCGTTCCCCTGCAGATCCGCAGGCTTACGGCCGTCGTCCCCCAACCTCCGCCGAATGGATCTCGTCGAGAAGTACCAGTCGGTCCTCGTCTTCGCGGCGATCCTCGGCGGCCTCGCCGTCGGCCAACTCCCCGGCGTTCCCGCAGCCGCGGACACCCTGATCCTCCCGATTCTGATGGTGATGCTGTTCGCCGCGTTCGCCGGAATTCCGCGCTCGCAGTTGCGCGCAGCCTTCGGTAACCGCCGCGTCGTCGGCTCGAGTCTGCTGGTCAACTTCGTCTGGAATCCGCTGCTGGCGCTCGGCCTCGGCGCGGTCTTTCTCCGCGACCACCCCGCGCTCTGGGTCGGACTGCTCATGCTGCTGGTCACGCCCTGTACCGACTGGTACCTGATTTTCACCGACATCGCGGACGGAAACGTGGCGCTGGCGACCTCGCTGTTGCCGTACAACCTCGTGCTCCAGCTGATCCTGCTGCCGGTCTACCTCTACCTGTTCGCCGGAGAGCTCGTCGATCTCCCGCTCGAGGTGTTACTCGAGAGCGTCGCGCTCGTGTTGGTCGTGCCGCTCGCGCTGGCGGGCTGCGTGCGCTGGGTACTGCTCCGCCGGCGCGGCACGGAGTGGTTCCGACGGCGCGTCCTCCCGAAGCTGAGTCCGCTGCAGATCGGCAGCCTCTGTCTCGCCATCGGCGCGATGTTCGCCTCGCAGGGCGAGGTCGTCCTCGAGCGTCCGGAACTCCTCGCGCTGCTCGCCGTGCCCGTGATCGGCTTCTACGCGATCAACCTCGCCGTCGGTTTCGGCGTCGGCCGCCTCCTGTCGTTCTCCTACGACGAGATGGTCTGTTTCAACAACACGATCCTCTCGCGGAACTCGCCGACCGCGCTGGCGATCGCGGTCGTCGCCTTCCCGGCCGAGCCGCTGATTCCGCTGGCGCTGGTCATCGGCCCGCTGCTGGAGCTGCCGCTGTTAGGCGTGATCGCACAAGTTCACCTTGTCGTCAGGAACCGCAACTGGTGGCCGCTCGAGCCGTCGACCCTACTCGAGCGGTAGGAGAAGAAGGGAATTTCCGTCTCGTCCGGAATCGAACCGCCCAGCGGCCGCTCTACAGCCCGTTCCGAATCCGCTCTTCGGCCGCCTCGAGCGCCGCCTCCCGGTCGAACGCCTCGACGATCGCCCGCACTTCCGACTCGTCGGCGTCCGCCAGCTCCCGCGCGTGCTCGGTCATGTTCGGCACGGCGCGGATGATGTTGTCGACGATCGGCACCTCGGCGACCTGCGGCGAACGCGACAGGGGGTTGAGGTCGATCACGATTTCGGTCTTGCCCATCGCCTCGAGCGCCTCCGCGCGGTCGCCGTCCTCGAGCGGCACGAGGACCACGTCGGCCGCGTAGATGCCCTCGGCGTCGACCTTCGCGCGCTGGTGGTCGAGGTTCGGGATGCGCGCGTCGGCCTCGAGTCCCTTCACGTCCTCGGCGCCGTGCTCGCGGAGGTGGTCGGCGATGGCCTCGAGCCGTTCCTCGGTGCGGTTGAAGAGGTTGACCTCGAGGTCGGCGCCGGTGGCGTCGGCGAGGTCGACCATCTCGCCGGGCACGAGGGCGGCGACGTTGCCGTTGATCGAGAGCACCGGCTTTTCGGCAAGCAGCAGGTGCGCGGCGGCGGCGCGTTCGGCCTCGTCGGCGCTGGGAATGGTTTCCTCGCCGAGCAGGTAGTCGAAGGCGCTACCCCGCCCCTCGGCGTGCATCCCCTGCAGGTGCGTAATCCCCTTCTCGACGCCCTTCTCGATCCGGTGACGGGTGAGCAGGTCCTGGTACCGCGGGTGGTCCTCCGGAATCTCCTCCTCCTCGTCGACGTCGGCCGAGACGGTGTCGTAGTCGCTCACGGCCGGTGTCTCGGGTCGGCTGCTAAAAAAGTCGACTGATTATCCGTTTCCGGTTCGAATCGCTCCGCTTGAACCGTCTACTCCGTGAAGGTAATCCACCCGTCCGGCGCGTGGGACTTCACGTCGTTCATCGCCTCGCGGGCCGCCGTCCGGCTCTCGTAGGTCTGCGTGCTCTCGGCCATCCGCGAGCCGTACTCGTCGACCAGCCGCCACACCCAGCCGTCCTCGTCCCGGTGCAGCTCGAAGGAGACGCTGTCGATCTCGAGGATGCTCGCGGCCTCGATCAGATCGCGCACCTGCTCGAGTCCCTTGCGGGCGGCCGCGTTCGACTCGTAGGTCTCGGTGCCGGTCGCGACCGGCCGGCCGTCCTCGTCGAGCAGCCGCCAGGACCAGCGGTCGTCCTCGTCGGCGACGAGTTCGAACGAGGCAACGTCGAAGTCGACGCGGCCGGCCATCGGCGCGAGTTGTTTGACCTCCTCGACCGTCGACAGCAGTTCGTCCTTCGTCGGCGCGGCGCCGGCTGCACTCGCGAGCACGTCTCGATCCGCGTCGACGAGATCCCAGCGCCAGGCGTCGGTTTTGGCCCCGCTGGCCGCCTCGTCGCCGCTGGCGTCGCGCTGGACGCGGATCACCGCGTCCTCGATCGCGAAGATCGGCGCTGCATCCGCGCGTTCGGTGAGCGCGGAGACGCGGCCGAGCGCGGTCTCGCGGCCCTCGTAGGTGACCGTCGCGTCCGCGAGTTCCTCGCGGTCGCGATCGAGCAGCCGCCAGCTCCAGTCGTCGGTGCCGGCGTCGTAGAGTTGCACCGTCACGTCGCCGATCGTACAGCGCTGGGCCGACGCGGCGGCGTCGCGGACGCTTTCCAGCCGATCGCGGAGTTCGTCTCGCGTCGCCGCACCGTCGGCGTCGACCGCGACCGTGTCACCCGACGGCAGCACGAACCGCCAGTGCCACTCCTCGTCGGCGTAGGGCTGGAAGATCGCGTCGTCCATCGTCCGCACCTCGGACTCGAGGTGCTCGAGCAGGCGGTTCATCGCGTCGCGAGCGGCGTCGCGGGTCGGGTGCGTCGCCGGATCCTCGGCGACGAGTTTGCCGCCTTCGTCGATGAGCCGCCAGCCCCACTCGTCGTTCTCGTCGACGAACAGCTCGAAGGCGGCGGTCTCGATCTCGAGGAGTTCGGCGTCGGGGGCCTGCTCCTTCAGCGTCATCATGGCCTCGGCGGCCTCGCTGCGGCTCGCGTGCTCCTCGCCGCTGTCCGCGAGGACGTTGCCGTCCTCGTCGATCAGCCGCCAGCGCCACTCGCCGGAGTCGGCCTCGTAGACCTGGAAGGCCGCCTCCTCGAACTCGATGAGGTCGGCCTCGCTGGCCTGTTCGCGGACCCGTTCGATCGCCGCCGTCGCGGTTTCGGCGTCGGCGTGGGGTTCGGTGCTCGCGGCGACGACCTCGCGGTCGTCGGTGACGAGCCGCCAGTGCCAGTCCTGCGTCGCGGGGCCGGCGCCGTCGGGATCGGCGCCGTCCGCAGTCGCCGTTCCGCCGTCGGTCGCCGTCGGCTCCTCGAGGACCGGCAGATCGTCGCCGTCGGACGACGACGGCGTCGTCGGCAGCTCCGAGGCGGGATACACTTCGTAGGCCGCATCGTCGATTTCGACGACGTCGGCGTCGCGGGCGTTCTCGGCGAACTGTTCGGTTTCCCGGGTCGTCTCCCCGTGGTCGGCGTAGCTTTCGGGACCGCGGGCGACGACGTGCTCGGACTCGTCGACGAGCCGCCATTCCCACTCCTCGTCGGACGTGTACTGTTCGTAGGTGGGGTCGCCGGACACCGTCACGGACGCCGAACTGAGTTCGGCGAGCAGCGTTTCGGCGGCTTCCTCGGCCCCGCGGCGCGTCTCGGCGGTGTCCGCTGCGGTCGCGATGACGGTATCCGTCTCGTCGACGAAGCGCCACGTCCAGCCGTCGCCGGTCTCGGCTTCGCGGAGTTCGACGCCGAAGTGCTCGACGTCCAGTACGCGCGCCTGTTCGAACCGTTCGGCGAACGTACGGGCGGCTTCCTCGGCGCTCGCCTGATCGTCGTGGCCGCGGTCGCTCGTCGCCAGCACCGCGTGCTCGTCGTCGACCAGTTGCCAGTACCACCGGTCCCGTTCCTCGGTGTAGGTGAACGCGGCCCCCTCGATTTCGATGATGTCCGCCTCGGGCCCGCGGTCTTTGAGGAAGCTGACGGACTCCTCGGCGCCGTCGCGGTCGTCGAACTCGCGGTCGCAGGTACCCACGACGCTACCGTCCTCGCGCGCGAGCGTCCACTGCCAGGTGCCGTCGCGGTCCTCGTAGAGTCGGAACGCCGACGTCGTCAGTTCCAGCAGCCCCGCGGAGCTGATCTGGGACTTGACGCGTTCGATCCCCTCTCGAGCGTCCGGGCGGGTCGCGGCGCTGCCCTCGCTCGTCGCCAGCGCCTCCCGGTGCAGGACGTTCCACTTCCAGTCGCCCTGCTCGTCGCGGAAGACGGCGAACTGCGCGTCCTCGAGCGCGTCGCCGGTGAGAATCGGCGGGTCTTCGGTCGTCCCTTCCTCCTCGACGAACAGCCCCTTCTGCCCGGTGAGCACGGGGACGAGCGCCGTTACGCCGGTGATGATCGCGATGCCCGTCGTGTAGACGCTGATGACTTCGACGTCGAGCCCCATCCCGAGGTGGCGCCAGTTGTTCGGGTAGACGACGCCGAACGCCGCGACGCCGACGAGAGCGACGAACAGTCCGACGACGCTGGCCTGAATGCCGCGCCTGCGCACCGGCAACATGAGTCCGATCCCGAACAGACAGATCGCCAGTCCCGCCGCCGACGTGACGCCGGTGACCCGGATTATCGGTTCTTCGCCGAAACTGCCGGCGTAGCCGACGACGAACGCCACGACGCCGGCCGCTCCGATGATGTACCCGAGAATGAACAGCCAGTAGCCGTAGACGTCCTTTCCCGAATCCGGTTCCCCGACGTAGTGCTCGTACAGCCGAAACAGGCTCCGGTGAAGTTCACTGCTGAATGACATTCGTAAATTCGAGTACATAACTCGAACGTATTATAATAAAGCTTCGGCCAATTGTTCGATTTATTACGGATATTCTTGCACGCATTCAGCCTCGAGAACGCGTTAGTCGGCTAAATTCCCAGATTTGATAATTGGACGGCACAGACGTAACGGAGTGCCGACAGAACGGGGACCTCGGTTCGGTCCCCCGAAAACCGTCAGCGGACCGGTCGAACTCGTCAGGGTGCCAGCGAGTGGCTGCAGCTGTCCCGCGACGAGCGCCGGGTGGCCTACTTCAGCATCGCGCCCGCCGGATGGGTCGCACAGACGGACGGCTCGTACCCGGCGTCCGAGAGCCCCGTCCCGAGCGCGAAGACGGTTTCGCCGAGCATGGCCATCGACGCCTGGCCGTCGACGGCCGCCACGTCGCCGATCGTTTCGCTCACGCGCTCGGTCAACAACTCGGCTTCGCGCGCGAACAGCCGCGACGCGTACATGAAGGATAGCAGGGTCGGCTCCTCGACCACCCGCGACAGCGCCTCCGTACCGGCCTCGGTCAACTGCTCGGTATCGCCCGAGAGGACGTCGGCCGTCGACAGTTCCCCGAAGGAGACGTACTCCACTCGAGCGCGCGCGGGAATCGAATCGAGTTTGTTGTCCTGCGGACCGCCCGGCTCGAGTCGGATCGGGACGCCGCCGCGGGCCTGCGCAACTACGTCCCCCAGTCCGGTTCCCGCCTGTACTTCGGCGCCGTGAGCGATCGTCACGAGTTCGTTCATCGAGAGCTTCCGGTCGAAAACGCGGTTCGCCGCGAGCGCGGTCCCCAGCGCCAGCGCCCCGGAGACGCCGAAGCCGGCGCCCAGCGGCAGGTCCGAGGTCGCCTCGACCCGCGCGGGCGCGTCGAGCGTCTCGAGGACGGTGGTTACTGGTTCGACCTCGATTTCCTCACCCTCGAGGACGACCGTCGGCTCCGAACCCGCTGCGGGTTCGACCGTCACCTCGACGCCGTCGGTGAGCGTCAGGCCGGCGCCTCGCGAGCCGGCTTTCGTCGGATCTTCGTCCGGATGGGCGCTGAAGAAACCGGTGATGTGGCCCGGAACGAACGCCGTCGCCTCGTCGCGCATTACCCATGATTTCGGTCCGAGCGGTATAACGTTGAAGATTTTTCGCGTCCGCCGTTCGAGGCGCGGACTCGAGGCCCACCGGGTGACTGTTCCGCTCCCTGAACGTCATCAGTGAGTGAATATCACGGTTCCCTATTTGTGTTCGTTCGGTGAATGCGGAATGTGACCCGAAAGCCCGATTCCACGTCGACATCGACCTCGCTGGAGAGCGATGCCGCCCGATCCGCGGCGAGTACCGATCGACTCGAGCGCCGCGGTGCCGTCGACGCGAGCGACGGCGACGCGTCGGCGACCGCCGGTGAGGAAGCCGCCGACGGGCCGCTCGAACTCGCTGCGGCTGCGGATCAGTGTCGGACCTGCGGCGCGACGATCGGTCCGCGCGAGCGCCGACTCAGTTGGGTCGTCGAGACGGCGACGGCGACGCTCGAGGCCCACTACTGTAGCGAGACGTGTCTCCCGGACGAGCCGCCGACGGGATCGCAGTCGTCGGCAGCGGAAACGGACGCACAGCAAGCGCCCCGCGACTGGTCGTACTGTCGCTGAATTCCGATCGCCGGTTCTCGCTCTCGAGTTGTCGCCGTCTCGCCGTCTACGCCGCCTCGGTTTCGTTGCCGACTCCGGCCTCACCTTCGCTCCCGTGCTGAATCGTCAACACTGGCACCGGTGCGTTCCGGACGACCCGCTCAGCCGTGCTCCCGAGTAAAACCCGGCTCAGCCCGCTCTTGCCGTGGGTCCCCATCACGATGAGATCGATCGGCGCGCCGTCGGCGTACTCGACGATCCGCTCGTTCGGCGTCCCCTCGAGCACGTGCTGTTCGGCCTTTAGACCGGCCTCTTGGGCCGCCTCGAGGACGGGCTGGGTCACCTCGCTGCACTGGGCGCGTAGCTCGGCCGGTTCGTCGCCGAGATCGCCCATATCGGCGGGGTCGACGACGTACAGCGGGTGGAGCGTCGCGTCGTTCTGGCGAGCGATGTGGAGGGCGTGGTCGATCGCCGACTCGGCGCCGGGACTGCCGTCGGTCGGAACGAGAATCTCGTCGTACATCTGGCGAGCGTAAGGAGGGTCCCGCCGTAGGGGTTGGGCCGTCACACGAAACGTGTGATACGTCCGAACGTGCGGGCCGGATCGGCCGCTCACTCCGTCGCTTCCGGCGCGGGCATCTCCCGGCGGAGATCGGCCATCACCGGCGCGGCGGTGACGCCGTGGACGACGATCGAGACGAGGACGGCGAAGCCGACGATCGACCAGACGATGCCCGAGCTGTCGAATTCCGCGTTGTTCACGCCGTAGGCGAGGTAGTAGAACGAGCCGATCCCTCGAATGCCGAAGAAGGCGATGGCGTTTCGCTCCGGCGGATACCCGACGAGTCCGAGCAGGCCCGCGAGCGGACGTACGAGCAGAACCAATGCGAGCCCGAGGAGCGCGGCCCGCCACGTGAGCGGCGCGAACAGCCCCGTCGCGATCGCGCCGCCGAACAGTACGAGCAACGCGGCGACGACGAGGCGCTCGACGACCTCGGCGAAGTCGTGGAGTTCCTGGTGGTACTCGTGATCGCGCTCGAAGCCGCGGATGGCGACCGCGGCGACGAAGACGGCGATAAACCCGTAGCCGCCCGCCAGTTCGGTCAGGCCGTAGGCGATCAGCGTCGCCGCGAGCGCCTCGGCGCCGCCCATCGCCTTCGCGAGCTGGGTGCTCGCGGGGTACTGGAAGACGAACTTCGCGAGGGCGTAGCCGAACACCCACCCGACCGCGACTCCGACGACGATCTTGTAGACGACGTCCACCGCGAGCCACTCGAGGAGCCAGTTATCGGGCGCGACGCCGGCCGTCGCCATCGCGATCGCGAGGTACGTGAACGGGAACGCGAGGCCGTCGTTGAGCCCGGCTTCGGAGGTGAGCGCGAACCGAACCTCGTCGCTCTCGCCCTTCTGGGGCGGATCGACCTGGACGTCGGCGGCCAGCACCGGGTCCGTCGGCGCGATGACCGCGCCGAGCAACACCGCCGTCGGAATCGACAGCCCGACGGCCCACCAGCCAAGCACCGCCGCGGCGGCGATCGTCAGCGGCATCGTGATCCCGAGGAGTCGCCACGCCGTCTTCCAGCGCTTGAACCCCGGCGGCCGGTCGATCTTCAACCCCGCCCCCATCAGCGCGACGATGACGCCGATCTCGGTCAGGTGCTCCGCGATAGTCCCGTGTGCGAGCGGATCTGGCGCGGGCAACTCGAGCGGGAGCGAGAAGACGACGATGCCGAACGCGACGTAGACGATGGGAAACGAGACCGGGCGATTGTCGAGCAGCCGCGGGAGCGCGACCGTCCCTAAGACGGCGACGCCGACGATCACCAGCGCGGTCTCGTAGAGGGACACGGACGCGTCTGCGACGACTCGCGGAAAGTATCCTCGGGTTGCAATACAAACAGCACTCGAATCCGGGCTCCTCGACTGGTGACCGTCCTCGAGGGCGGCGTCAAAAAACGATTTCAGTGGTCCCGATTCGCGGCTACGTTGCTATCAGTTACGGAGACAGCCGCTGTCAGTCCGGCGAGACTCCCTTCGGTCGTCTCGCTGGCTCTCAGCGTCTTCGTTTACGGACTCAGACGCTGACGATCTCGCGGGAACAGCGAGAGACTCGCTCCGCTCGTCTCTCTGGCTCCCGGTCGACGGTTGCGTCGTCGCCTTACGGCGACAGACGCTGACGGTCTCGCGGGAACAGCACAGCCTCTCGGATGTTATCGAGATTGAGCAGCGTCATCAGCAGGCGCTCGCCGCCGAGGCCGAAGCCGGCGTGAGGCGGCATGCCGTACTTGAACATCTTCGTGTAGTACTCGAACTGGTCGGGGTCCAGCCCCTGCTGCTCGAAGCCCTCGATGAGCTTCTCGTGGCGGTGCTCGCGCTGGCCGCCCGAGACCAGTTCCATGCGCGGGTGCATGAGGTCGAAGCCGGTCGAGAGTTCGGGGTCGTCGTCGTGGTCCTTGATGTAGAACGGCTTGATCTCGCTGGGCCAGTCCGTGATGAAGTAGTGGCCGCCGACGTCCTGCCCGAGCGCCTCCTCGGCCGGCGTCGAGAGGTCGTCGCCCCAGACGAGCTGCTCGTCGAGTTCGCCCGTCGCGTTGATGCGCTCGATGGCCTCCTCGTAGCTGATGCGCGGGAAGTCGCCCTCGGGCACCTCGAACTCGTCGGCGATGCCGAGCGCCTCGAGTTCGTCGCCGAAGTTCTCCTGAACCGCTTCGTAGGCGGACTTGACGATGCCCTCGGCGACGTCCATGGCGTCCTCGTGGTCGCAGAACGCCCCCTCGAAGTCGATCGAGGTCGCCTCGTTCAAGTGTCGCGGCGTGTTGTGCTCCTCGGCGCGGAAGATCGGGCCGATCTCGAAGACGCGCTCGACGTTGGAGCCGGCGATCAGCTGCTTGAACAGCTGGGGCGACTGGTTCATGAACGCTTCCTCGCCGAAGTAGGTGATCGGGAACAGTTCCGTGCCGCCCTCGGTCCCGGTGGCGACGATCTTCGGCGTGTTGATCTCCGTACAGTCGAACTCGCGGAACTGGTCGCGAACCGCGTTCAGCACGCCCGAACGGATCTCGAAGATCGACTGGACGTCGTCCTTGCGCAGGTCGAGGGTGCGGTTATCGAGTCGGGTCGAGAGGTCGGCGTCGACCTTCCCGGAGGGGTCGAGCGGCAGTTCGGGGTCGGCCGGCGCGACGACCTCGAGCGACTCGGGCGTGACCTCGACGCCCGTCGGCGCGCGCGGCTCCTCCTCGACGCCGCCGGAGACCTTGATGACGCTCTCGCGGGAGACGTCGAGTCCGGTCTCGACGAGGTCGTCGTCCATCTCCTCCTTCTCGAACTTGATCTGGATCTTGCCAGTCGTATCGCGGAGAATCAGGAAGGCGATGCCGCCGAGGTCGCGGATCTCGTGGACCCACCCGGCGACGGTGACCTCGTCGCCCGGTTCGGCGTCGGCAGTGTAGGTTCTGTCCTGCATACACACCGATTCACGCAGGCGCAACTTAAGCGCAATCGTTCGGGGCCGCCGTGGCGAGCGGACGCAGGGCGATACGGGACGGCACGAATCGGACGGAGAACAACGGGATCAACGAGATCAGTACGTCCGGACGTCCGCCTCCGTCGGCTCGAAGACCGACGGCTTCCGCGTAAGAACGGGCTCGTCGGCTTCGATTGCCGTTCCGGCGATCATCGCGTCGACCGCGTCGATCGGGATATCCTCGCCGTGCAGGCGCTTGTGCTCGTCGACCGCCGTCCGGCCAGTCGGGAAGTCGTACGGCAGCACCTCGAGTCGCTCGACGATCGCGTCGAACTCGGTTTGTTTCGATTCGGGCAGTCCCTCTCGAATCTGGGCCACCGTCAGCTCCGAGACCGCGGCGTCGCGCCAGTCGATATCCTCGAGCGCCGCGACGGCGTCCTCATTGCCCGCCATGAGGTCGACGACGACGGTCTCGTCAAGCAGCACCATCGTCGCCCTCCAGAAACTGTTCCCTGTCGAGTTCGCCGTTCGAGTTGCGAAAGCGCTCGGCCTCGTCCAGTTGCCCGTTCATCTCCGCGCGAAACGCCGACAGCTGTGCGCGAACCGCCTCGAGTTCGTCCGCGTCGACGAACTCGACGAGGTCGTGAAGTGGATTCTCGTCGTCGGCTGACTCCGTGTTGGTCCCCATCTGTGCCCGTGGTACGAATGCCCCGGTTATAAAGGTTGGACGGCGGTCGGCGAATGGACGACCTCGAGGCGGCCGCGACTACCGCTCGCGGACCGTCATCGGAATCTCGTGTTTCGGCCGCGCGGTGATCGTCGCCCGCAGGTCGAGGTCCGTGCCGGGCTCGAGCTCGAGGTGGTAGTCCCGGTAGACCGTCGCGAGGATGAGCCGCGCCTCGAGCATCGCGAACCGGTCGCCGATACACCGTCGCGGCCCGGCCGCGAACGGGAAGTACGCGAGCTTCGGCAGGTCCGATTCCATCTCGTCGGTCCAGCGCTCGGGATGGAAGGCGAGCGGGTCGTCGTACCACCGCGGGTCGCGGTGGACGACCCACTGGTGCATCCGCACCGACGCGCCGGCGGGAATCTCGTACCCGCCGATGACGTCGGGTTTGACCGCCTCGCGGATGATCCCCGGCACCGGCGGGTAGAGTCGCATCGATTCCTTGACGACCTTCTCGGTGTAGGTCAGTTCCGACAGGTCGTCCATCGTCGGCGCGTCGTCACCGAGGACGTCCTCGAGTTCGGCGACGAGGGTCTCCTCGACGCTCGGATTCTTCGCCAGCACGTAGAAGGTGAGCGTCAGCGACAGCGCCGTCGTCTCGTGGCCGGCCAGCAGGAGCGTCACGACCTCGTCGCGGATCTGCTCGGTCGACATCGCCTCGCCCTCCTCGTCGGTCACCTCGAGCAGCTTCGAGATGACGTCGCGGTCGGTGGGGTTCGCGCGTCGCTGTTCGATCAGCTGATAGACGACTTCGTCGAGGTTCTCACGGGCGCGCTCGATGCGTCGCCGCGCCGGCGTCGGCACCTGCGGCGGGAGCACGAAGTTCGCGAGACTCTCGGTGGCCTCCATGAACTCCTCGAGCGCCGAGCCGACGGTGTCGACGTGCTCGTCGATGTCCGTCCCGAACAGCGCCCGGGCGACGATCTTCAGCGTGACCTCCATCATGTCCTCGTGGACGTGCCGGGTCTGGCCGTCCTCCCAGTCGGCGAGGGCGTCTTCGGCGAAATCGGTCATCATCGTCGCGTACTCCCGGATTCGGTCGGGGTGAAACGCCGGCTGGATCAGGTGGCGGTTGCGCCGCCAGACGGCGCCCTCGCTGTTCAGGATGCCGTTGCCCGTGAGCGGCCCGAGGGTCTGCTGGAATCGGTCCCCCTTGACGTAGTTCTGGTTGTTCTGGACGAGCACCTGCTCGATGTACTCGGGATGGTTCAGTTGGAAGACTGGGCCGCCGGGGTCCTCCCAGTAGGCGATGTCGCCGTACTCGCGTGCTGTCCGGGTCATGAACCCGTACGGATCGCGGAGAAAGGCCAGCTGGTTGCCGACGATCGGTAACCCGTCGGGACCGTCCGGACGCTCGTCAGTGATCGCGGGGACGTCGCTACTCATCACCGAATAAAACGAACCCCGAATCCGTTCGTCTATACCCGACTATGCTAGGTGTATTTAAGTAGTTGGTCGATAGGGCCGGTATGAGACTCCGCGATCGATCCGCGCGAAGAGCGACGCGAAATCGATTCGAGCGCTCCGGACGCGAGTCGACTATTCGCAGGCTGGGAGGGCGACGATGAGGTACGCCACCGTCGTCCTAACGTGGGCCGACGGCCGGCTCAACGCGATCGACGACGCCTTCGCCCGCAGCGACGCGGTTTCGATCGAGGCGATCCGCCACCTGAACCCGGTCGGCGACGATCGGTACGTCGAACTCCTCGAGCTCCGGGGCGACCTCGAGCGCGCGCGAGAACTGCTCGACGACTCGCCGGACGCCCTCGAGTACGACGTCACCGGCGACCGCGGCCGCGGCGTCGCCTACGTGCAGTGTCGAACCGTCGGCCCGGTCGACGCGCTGCTCGCCATCCTCGACGAGCACGAACTCGTCCTCGACTGGCCGATGACGTACGTCGACGCGGGCGACGCCGGCACCGACCGCGGCCTCGAGGTGACGGCGGTCGGCACCAGCCGCTCGATCCAGCGCGCGGCCGCGGCCCTCCCCGAGGGGATCGACCTCGACCTGCGCCGGATGGGCGAGTACGAGCCCGACGCCGGCGGGTTCGCGCCGACGCTGACCGACCGCCAGCGGGAGCTGTTCGAACTCGCGCTCGAGGATGGCTACTACGAGATTCCCCGCGAGACGACCCACCGCGAACTCGCCGCGAAACTCGATCTCGCGGCCGGAACGGTCGGCGAGCACCTCCAGCGGATCGAAGCGAAGTTAGCCGCGTCGTACGCGTCCGCGCCGTCGATGCGGTAGCGGCCGGCGCGTGCGGCGGCGCCGACGCGAGACGACGACCTGACCGCTTTAGTCCGCTGCGACCGACGATCCGATATGGTCGCAACGGACGACCGCGACGACCTCGAGTACCTCGCCGACGAGATCCGACGCGCCGAGACGACCGTCGCGCTGACCGGCGCCGGTATCTCCGCGCCGTCGGGCGTCCCCACCTTCCGCGGCGACGACGGCGTCTGGGAGCACTTCGATGAGGGGCAGTTCACCTACGGCCGGTTCCGGCGCGATCCCGCGGGCTTCTGGGACGACCGCGTCGACCTCCAGCGGGCGATGTTCGACGAGGAGTACGAGCCGAACGCCGCCCACGAGGCGCTGGCCGCGCTGGGACGAGACGGCCACCTCGAGGCGATTCTCACGCAGAACACGGACAGCCTTCACGGGAAGGCCGCCGACGCCGTCGGTGCCGGTCCGGATGGTTCGGAAGCCGACGCCGACGATACGGCTGCCGACGGCGACGTAGCTTCCGACGAGCCCACCCTGCTCGAGCTCCACGGCAATGCCCGTCGCGTCCGCTGTACCGACTGCGGCGCGCGGACCGACGCCGGTCCGATCTTCGACCGCGCCGCGGACGGCGAACTCCCGCCGACCGCGGCGGGATCTACAAGCCGGACGTCGTCCTCTTCGGCGAGCAGCTACCGGGCGCCGTCATGCAGCGCGCGCGGTCGCTGGCCCGCGAGAGCGACGTCTTCCTCGCGATCGGCTCCTCGCTGGTCGTCGAACCCGCCGCGTCGCTCCCGAAGATTGCAGCATCGGCAGGCGCGACCGTCGGCGTCGTCAACCTCGAATCGACGCCGGTCGACGACGCTGCCGATATCGTCTGTCGGGACGACGTCACCGAGGCCCTACCGCAGCTGCGAAATCTCGTCGAGAAGAACAGTTGACTCCAGAAATCGGGACAGGGTTGGAACGTAGCGAACGGAACCCGGCGAGCTACGCGCCCGAGCCGGTCTCCGTTTCCGTCCCTGCCATACTGGTGCTCATATCCAGATCCGTGTCCGCGCCCAGCAAGTCCCGAATCAGCAACTCCTCGCAGATCGACGGGGGCATCGGCCGGCCGACGGACTCGCTCGAGTCGATCGAGTGGCCCGTTTCGACGAAGTGCTCGAGGGCGAGCCGCGATCGATCCTGTTCGGTTGCACCGTCCGTTTCGTCGACGAACCAGTCGCAGGTGTGGCAGAATTTCATTGGGAGTCGGTCTCCGGATCAGTGCCGGACTGCTCGACCGTTATCTCGCCGTCGTCGTGGACAGTTACCCATTTTTCGTTGTAGGCGAACGTGATGCGGCCGTGTCGGAGTCCACCGCGCCGTGTCGGTTCGAAGAGGGCGTCCAACGCAGCCGTATCGAGGCTGTGGTACAGCGGCGGCGACAGCTCCGTCGGATCGACGCCGTCGCGGGCCGCGAGTTCGCGAGCGACCCTGACCGACGGCGGTTCGTCGTCGGCGGACTGGGAGGACTGTGTTGCCATCACCAGTGACAGGAGCGGCCCCACTATAAGAATGACGAACAGTATCGGCGGCGGATACCAGCGGCTGCGATCGGTTCCGGCTGCTCCCGAACGCGGTCGATTTCGAGCGGTTAGTCGGTGACGACGTACTCCTCGACCAGCCGCGCCTGCCCCCGGCGAAGCCGTTCGCTGACGGCCTGCTCCGATATTTCGAGCGTCTCGGCGATCGTCGTCAGTCCCGTCTCGCGCGGGACGTCGAAAAAGCCGTGCTCGAGCGCGAGCGCAAGGGCCTCTCGCTGGGAGTCGGTGACGACCGCGTCGTCGGACTGTGCGCTCGGGCCGTCCGCGAGACGGTGGAGTTCGAACTCGACGTCGTGAGCCGCGAGAAACTCGTGGTAGTCCGTGAAGGCCTCCCGGTCGGGAAACCGCATGTCGATCTCCCACCGACCGTTCGTGGCTCGCCCGCCGAGCAGTTCGCCGCCGACCGATACCCAGCGACGGTACGCACCGACGACGTCGGGGGCGGATTCGGGTCCTGATCCGAGGTCGGACCCGCCCCCCGACTCACTCCGCGTCACGCGAAAGCGCGCGCGATCGTTCGACCGATCCAGTCGCTCGAACTCCGCCACCGTTCCGTCGGCCGCGAGCGCTCGCTCGAGGCGCTCGTGATCGTCGCACCGCATCCGGCAGAAGGCGACCGGCTGCGCCGGATCGAGCGCGTACTGGCGTTCGAGGGTCACGTCGAGCGACGGCATCGCCTCGAGCGTCGGCCCGAGCAGGAGCTTCGGCGACGCCGCTTCGAACGCCACGCGGACACTCATTACCACTGATACGTCTTCGGGGTGCAAAACCGTTTAGGCCAACACCGCGGTTCGCGGCCACAAACGGCTAATACGGGAAGCAGTACGGGATTCTCGTTTCGAATATCGACGGTGAAATGAAACCAGCGCGCGCGTCGCCTCGAGATCAGGCGTCCGACGCGGCGTCGACCGTCTCGCGCACCGCGTCGATACCCTCCTCGTGCGCGAGGTCGCCGACCACGATGACGTCGGCGTACTGCGCCATCGAGTAGGCGGAGTCGTAGTCGTGGATGCCGCCGCCGTAGAACAGCGTCGACTCGTCGGTCGCCTCGCTCGCGGCTTCGACGATCTCCTCGTCGCCGAGCGTGCCGGAGTACTCGAGGTAGACGATCTCCTGGCCGAACATGCGCTCGGCGACGGTCGCGTAGGCGGCGACCTCGTCGGCCTCCAAGTCGCAGTCGGCTTCGGTGTAGGTCGCCACGTCGGCCTCGGGGTTCATCACGATGTAGGCCTCCGTCGAGGTTCGCTCCCAGTCGAGGTCCCGGTCGAGGCGGACCCACTCCTTGTGCGCGCCGGTGATCCAGAACGGCGAGCCGGCGTTGAAGACGGTCGGAATGAGGTAGCCGTCCAGCGCGTCGTCCTCGATGACGACGTCCGGACTCGAGGGTTCCTGGTAGAGGGGGACGTCGTGTTCGGCGCAGGCCGCGATGACGTCGGCCATGTTCTCCTCGGTGATCCCCATGGTGCCGCCGACCTCGATGGCGTCGGTCCCGGTCGCACAGAGGTCGCCGTAGGTGACGCCGTCGGGGAGGTCCTTGTCCGGATCGATCTTCAGAATGTGGTCCCAGTCGGCCCAGGGAGCAGTCATACCGCCCCGTTTCCCGACAACTGGCAAAAACGCTACGAAACGGGCGTCGCTGCCGACTCGAGTCCGTCCCTCGAGTGGCCGAAATCGAACGTGAGGGCCTTAGATACCCTGTCCCATCAGGTGGCTCCGCAGCACGTCGGCCTCCTTGTTGCCCGAGCCCGTGTTGAGGATGACGATCGTCTCGTCGCCGTCGAACTCGCCGCGCTCGGCCAGTTCCCACGCGCCGCTCGCGGCTGCGGCGGAGCTGGGCACCATCTCGAGGCCCGCGTGTTGGGCAACTTGGACGCCGGCCTCGAGGATGTCCGGATCGTCCGTCGCGACCGCGCCGCCGTCGGTCGCGCGGATCGCCTCGAGGATCCACGGGCTCGCGCCCGGATCGGGGATCTCGAGGCCGCCGCAGATGGTATCGGGGTTCTCGACGGGTTCGTGTTCGTCCCATCCTTCCTCGTAGGCTTCGACGATCGGGGCACAGCCCGACGCCTGCGCGGCGTACAGCGCCGGCAAGTCGTCGATCAGGCCGAGTTCCCGGAACTCGGTCGCGGCCTTGTACATTCCGATCAGGCCGACCCCGCCGCCGGTCGGATAACAGATCGCGTCCGGCGTTTCCCAGTCGAGTTGCTCGACGATCTCGTAGAGCATCGTCTTCTTCCCCTCGTGGCGGTAGGGTGTAGTGAACGTCTGGAGCGGGTACCAGTCGTCGTGCTCCTCGCGGGCCTCCTCGTAGGCCGCGCCGGCGTCGCCGATCCGGCCCCCGACGACGTTCATGTCGCCGCCGTGGACGTTGACCATCGCCTTGTTCGTGAAGCCGGAACGCGAGGGCAGAAAGACGTGCGACTCGAGGCCCGCACGGCCGGCGTAGGCTGCGGCGGCCTGACCCGCGTTTCCGGCGGAGGCAAGGACGACGTCGCTCGCGCCGTGCTGGGTCGCGGCCGTCACGGCGACGGTCTGGCCGCGGTCCTTGAACGTTCCCGTCGGATTCCGGCCCTCGTCCTTGACGAGGACGCGTTCGACGCCCAGTTCGTCGGCCAGATTGGGGCAGTCGACCAGCGCCGTCGCGCCCTCGTCCATCGTGACCGCCGACTCGCGGGCGAACGGCAACAGTTCCTCGTAGCGCCACATCGAGTCGAACGGCCGAGACTCGAGGGTCTCGCGGTCGAGATCGATCGCGTCGTAGTCGTAGGTCGGATCGAGCACCCCGCCGCAGTCCGGACACTCGTGGGTCGCCTCGGCGGCGTCGAAGGTCGCGCCGCAGTCGACGCACTCGAGGCCGTCGAAGGCGTCCGTCGTCGTCAGGTCCATACTCGAGTGTTCGGGGCCCGGGACTAATGGCTGTCCATCGCTGCGCGTACGGGTGCGGGACCGGATTCGAGTACCGAAAAACGGGTAGGAATATGTTCGGATTGCACCGTTCGCGTCGCCGATACGATTATATCGCCGGCCGTTCCGTCGACATCTCGTCGTCGTCGTTCCCCATCTCCTCGAGGGGAACGGGGTGAAGATCGAACCAGGCGCGGCCGATCGCGTGGGAGGCCGCGACCAGCGCGTAGAACGCGACGATCGCACCGAGCACGACGCCGACGAACGGGATCGCGTTGAGTGCGCCGGTCACGATCGAGCCGGCGACGACGATGCCGAGCGCGAGCAGCCACGCGACGGCGTAGGTGCCGCTCGCGAGGATCGGGCGGATGTCCCCGACGTCGAACCCCGCCGCGAGCCGGCCTTCAACGGCGAAGTTCGTGATCGCCGCCGGCACGGCGTAGGCGACGACGAGGACGGTCGCGAACGTGACCAGCCCGGTGACGGCCGCGGCGGCCGCGCCGATCGAGTCGACGGAACCGCCGGCGACGAGCGTCGCGATGCCGGCCAGCACGCCGCCGACGACGATCGGGACGAGCGAGTAGGCCAGGAGGATGACCGACGCCTTCGCGCCGTCGATCAGCATCTCGCCCCAGTCCTCGAACCGGGGCACCTCGTCGTCGCCGTGGGTCGTTCGCTCGAGGACGCGGACGACGTATCCCCAAACGAGGAACAGGGAGACGAGGAGGAAGCCGAACAGGAGCATGAGCCCGCCGATAATGCTCGTCTTCCACAGCTCGTCGCTGCGCGTCAAGTAGGCTAGTGAGTCAGTTAGCATGGGTGTTACCTCGACCGTCTGCAGTCGCTCGCGGCCTGAGTAATATATTATACGACCGACAACTATATAAACATTCCATAGGCCATATTTTTGGCCTTTCGAAGCGCATGACCGCCGATATAGGAACAGCCATGAAGATATTGTGACAGAATAGTGACTGGAGAACACTGCGGAAACCGGTGTTCCGTCGTTCGATCAGCGATCCGACGGATCCCGGGTCGCCGCGGCGCTCGAGAGAGAAGCGACGCTACGCGAAAACAACGAGGCGCACGAAAGCAGAGCAGTGCTCAGCGAGTCGCAGAGGAAGACAGCTTAGTTGTCGCCGGCCTTCGACTGCCACTCGTAGTCGCGGCGCTTGGCGGACTTGCCGAAGCCGCACGACGAGCATTCCTTCTTCTTCACGTGGTAGGACTTCTCTCCGCAGCGACGACACTTGACGTGGGTCGTCTTGTTCTTCTTTCCTTGGCTCGGGGTTCCTGCACCAGTCATGGAGTGATCGAAACGACGTTATCGCCGCGTATAATGGTTGTGTCTTCGACCGGCTCCTCCTCTTCTACGGTTCCCCCGACGGGAATCGTCGCATCCTCTAACACGAGATTCATGTGCTGGTCGTAGCCCGTGAGTTCGCCGACGTACTCGTCACCGCTCTTGAGTCGAACCGTGACGCGTTCGCCGAGCGACGCCTCGAGGATGTCCAGCGGTCGTCCACTCATACGAAAGAGGGCAGGTGACGGACACTTAATCGTACCGGTCCCGTCTCCGCGTCGCGCGGATCAATGGCTGCCTACGCCGGCGCCCCTGATGCGAACCAACCAAACGGCTAAGTGGACACTCGTTGACCACCCGAACATGGGAGACAAGAAATTCACTCTCGTCGAGTTGCATCTGGACGGTAATCCGCAGTTCGGGCCGCGGACGATCACCGACGCGCTGCCGTTCGGCGCGACCGGCGCGGACGAGGAGGTCGACCTCGAGACTGACGTCGAGTCCGACGAGGACGAGGAAGCCGCCGCAGCGGACGAGGAGTCGGGCGGACCGAGCGCCGTCGGCGCGCTGGTCGCGCTGGCCCTTCTGGTCGCCGCCGGCGTCGCGGTCAAGCGCTACCGCGGCGGCGACGATGAGGAGTTCGAAGAGGAAGAACAGCCCGACGTGATCGTCAACTAACCGGATCGACAGAACGCTTTTGCGTCCGCTCGACGTACCCGTATTCGTGAATCTCTATCGCAGCGCCCGGGCCGTTGCCGGGGCGTCCGGCGACGATGCGATCGACTGGCGATCGGCCGCCGAGGCCGCCAAGGCCGCCACCGATCCCGGCTCGATCGACCTCGAGCCCGGCGAGGCCGAGGCCTACGCGAGCGACGTTCGCGACGCCCGCGCCGGCGTCCGGTCGGTGTCGGGACTCGAGTTCGACGTCCCCGAGACCGTCGAGATCCAGAACCGCCACCACTGGATCGACGCCAACGTCGCGACCTTCGAACGCGTCATGAGCACGCTCGAGAACCACGCTAACACCAGCACGTTCCCCGGCATCGCCCGAACGATCAACACCGGGACGATGACCGTCATGCTCTCCTTCCTCGGGCGGAACGTCCTCGGCCAGTACGATCCGCTCCTGCTCGCGGACACCCCCGACGACGAGCACGCGCTGTACTTCGTCCGGCCGAACATCCTCAACGCGGCCGAGGCCCTCGAGGTCGACGCCGACCGGTTCCGCCGCTGGATCGCCTTCCACGAGGTGACCCACGCCGCGGAGTTCGGCGCCGCCCCGTGGCTCTCCGACCACCTCGAGCAGCGCATGGAGGAGGGCATCGCGACGCTCTCGCAAGGTTCGTTCGACCGCGAGGCGTTCCGCGACCTCGACGCGGCGATGACCGTCGTCGAGGGGTACGCCGAACTGCTGATGGACCACGCCTTCGACGACGAGTACGAGGACCTGCGCCGCAAGTTAGACGAGCGCCGGCAGGGTCGCGGCCCGCTGCAGCAGCTGTTCCGCCGACTGCTCGGGCTCGGCCTCAAGCGCCGCCAGTACGAGCGCGGCAAGAACTTCTTCGAGTACGTCGTCTCGACGCGCGACCTCGAGACGGCCGCCTTAGTCTGGGAGGGGCCGGAGTACCTGCCGAGTCACGACGAACTCGATTCGCCGGAGCTGTGGCTGCGACGCGTCGAACGGTAGCTCACACCGACCCGATTTTCGCGAGTCTCGGTTCGCAATAGTAACGCCTAGCGAACGATCCAGTACAGATACCACAACAGCGCGCCGCCAGCCGCCAGGCTGGCGACCGTCACCGCACCGACCGCGGCGAGCGACGCGCCCCCCTGAAGCGCCATCGTCGCTCCGGAAACACCGACTAACAGCACGAACCCGATACCGAGTCGTCGGCGTCCAGCGATGTCGGCGCTTCGCTCCGCCTGCTCGCGGGTTCCCCGTCGCCCGGACCGATCCCGTCGCCGCGGACGACGACTCGAGTCGCGCACGCGGTTCGATTCGTTCGCGCCGCTCGAGGCGCGGTCGCGTTGGCGGTCGCGATTCCGATTGTGATCGTGATTTCGGTCCCGGTTCATGGTCAGAGGTCGTGCGGTGCACTGACGTGCATCGAGGCGAACAGCCAGTCGGGTGTGGTATCGGGGCTGGGTTCCGTTGACTCGGCGGCACCACTTCCGGCGCTCGACGCACGTTCTGCCGGCACCAGCGTCCCGCTCCAGCGCGAGTCGAACCGATGTCGGGCGCCGCTTTCCGTATCCGTCCACGCCATCGCCACCTCGTCCGCGAACGTGGCGAACGCCTCGCGTTGCTCGACGACGAGATTCCCGCTCTCGACCGACCACTCGTCGGTCGTCTCGGTCTGCGATCGGAGGGCGTCGGCGACCGCGTCGGAGCCGAACAGCGCCTCGCCGATCCCGAACTTGACCGTCGCGTCGGCCTCGAGGAAGTACGGCTCGAGGGACTCGCCCCGCCGGAGCGCGTCGTAGTAGTCGCGGACGACGTCGTCGGCGCCGGTGCTCATTGGTGGTGTATCCGTCGGAGGCCGCTCCTATAGAATCATCGGACGCAGTCGCAGGCGGCCCGCGTCCGGGCCGCGCTCAGAACTCGCCCCGAATGATGTCGGCGACGCGCTTCCGGTCGAAGAATTGCTCGTCCGCCGGAAGCTCGGGATACGCGCCGTCGACGTACGCGGGCCACTCGCCGAAGGTATCGGGGTAGAGTTGCTTGGCGGTCATCTCCAGCTGGAAGAGGTTGAGAATGGGACCCTGATACCGTGCGCCCTGCGCGTAGATGCGGTCGTTCTGCACCGCCGTGAGTTTCTGTCCGACCGGATCGTTCTCGAGTTCCGTCCGGACGGTCTCCATATCGGTGTCGGGGTGCATCCCGCCAAAGACGATGATCGCGTCGGGATCGGCTTCGATCAGCGTCTCCATGTCGATCTGCGCTCCCGAGGAGACGTCGTCCCCGAACGCGTCGACCGGATCGAGCGGGCGGACGTGTGCGGTGAGGAATCCCGGCGTGTCCACGTTGTACACGTAGGGTTCCGTCGGCGTGGAGAAGCCGCCCATGACGACGGTCGGCCGCTCGGATTCGGGCGGTAGGTCCGCCTCGATGGTCGCGAGGACGTCCTCGCGGATCGACGCCAGGGCGTCGTATCGGTCTTCCGCCTGAAACACCCGTGCGACCTTCTCGAACTGCTCCCAGAGTGTGTAGTACTCGTATTCGCCGGCGTATGCGTCGGGCGGCGAGAGGTGTCTATTGCTGAAGTGATTGCCGAACCAGGGGGAGATATTGTTGCGGATCTCGTCGACGTCGGACTGATTCCACCCGTCGAGCGCGAGGACGCTCGCCGGATCGGCGAGGTGAACGTCGCTGTCGAGTTCGTACAGTTGCTCCGGATCCGGATTCCACGACGAGTAGCGCCCGCTCCAATCGAGCGAAACGTCCGGAAGACGCGGCGTAAACTGGTTCCAGAGGTCGTTGTAGTAGTCCGGCGCGTGCAGCGCGTTCACGTCGTTGCCCCGTCCGAGTGCGAACGCCATCCCCGCGAGGTGGGTCAAACGAGTAAAGATCGTCTCGGGAACCTCGTCGAACTCGACCTCCCCCATCGGCGACATCGACACCGTGTACGACTCGTCCGTAGTCGTGCTGTCGCTCGAGGCCGACTGCGACGACTCCGTCGACCCCGATGTCGTCCCGTTCGAATCGTCCCCCTCGTTGCTCGTACAGCCGGCGAAGAGCCCGGCACCGACGACGGTGCCGCCGTACTTCACGCAGTCTCGTCGCGTCGGCATCCGCGGCTTTCTCTCGTCTCGACTCATGCGAATTAGGCTCGCCTAAAAACATAAAACGATTCCGGAATTTAGGCACGGCTAAAAATCGGTTCGGCGAGTAGCGACGGGAATGCGACGTGGAGCGGTCGACGGATCGGAGAAAACACCGCGCTACTCGAGGGAGGGATCGTCCGGGCCGGTCACATGAAGCCGCGGTCGACCTCGTCGGTCTCGATTAAGTCCTCGAGTTCCGCGTTCAGCAGTTCGTCGGCCTCCTCGAACCGATCCGCGAGGTCCTCGAGTTCCTCGGGCCGATCGTACTGGTCGTACTCCATCGGGCCGAACGCGGGACTTTCGATAGCCTCCATGACGTCGTCGAACAGGTCTTGCGGTCGCGTCGGCGCGTCCGCGTGAGTTTCGAGCACCGTCTCGAGGCGCTTCGAGAGCGTTTCGGCGTGGTCCTCGTCCTCGGGCGGAGACTGGACGGCGAAGCGGCCGCCGGCTTCCTCCTGCTCGGGGAGGAACGAGCCGATCTCGTCGTCCAGGCTGCGCGCGACCTGCGTGCCGACGCCGCGGACCTCGTAGGGGTTCTTGGCGTAGGTCTTCAGGAAGAAGACCCCGGCTCCGGGATGCGCGAGGTACATGTCTTCGCCGACGCCGGTGGCGCGGTCGCCGGCGACTGCGCGCCAGTCGTCCGGGTCGACGTCCCGCTCGGTGACGTCCTCGAGTATGTCCTGCCACTCGCGAATCCGCATGTCTCGTGGTTCGGTTGCGGTCGGAAAGAACGTATCGGTTGCGACGAACGCTGTGTGATCCGACCGGCAGGAATTTTTGATAGTCCGCCACGCGAGAAAATTCGACCCGGATCGAACCAAAAGGAATACGATGGCCGCCCCGACACAACACGTAACCGTCGCTTTCCCCATGTCCGTCCGCGAATCACTCCCCCTCGTTGAACTGTTTCGCGCCACCCCGGCGACGAGCTGCCTGCTGACTCTCGGACCGGCGGCGCTGGCGCTCGGACAGCTTTTGAACAGCTACCTCAACGGCGTCTCGCCGCTCGTGGCGGTCGGCTTTACCGTGGTTATGCTCGGCTTTGCCGTCGTGGCGCTTCGCCACCACGCCGCCGAGTACCGGCTCCGCCGGCTCGAGTCGGACCTTTAGGGCCTTCACGCACCCGTCTCCGGCTCCGTCGCGACCGTTCTCGCCTCGCGGGCTTCGTAGGCGTTGTACCCCGCGAGCCCGGCGACGAGCAGCCCCGTGGCGAGCGTGCTCCAGAACAGGCCGCCGGCCATCTCGAGCAGCGCCGCGGAGATGATCAGCCAGATGCCCAGCACCCCCACCAGCGATGCGACCCCGGCGCTCAGCGGGATGTCGTTGTGGAGGCGGTAGTAGTTGTAGCCGGCGGCGGCGACGACGGCGATGCCGACCAGGACGTTGTTCCACGTGGCGGCTTCCCCGGATTCGAAAACCAGCACCGAGAGAGCCGTCCACGCGCCGAGGACGGCGATGATCGCGCTGATGAGCGGCGTGTTGCGGCGTCGATTCTCGCTGACGATCCGCGTGGACTCGTCGCGAGGATCGCGGTCGTTGGGATTGTCGCCGACGCCGGTGCCGGAGTCGATATCGGCCGACGCGTCCTCCGCGCGGTTTTTCGGGCCGCCCGGGTCGCTCGCACCCGGTTCCGATCCCGTCCGCCGGTCACCGTCGTCGTTCGAGTCGCTCATCTCGAGCGGCGATTGCCCTCGCGATCCCAAAAGCGACGGCGACCGTTTCGACGCGGTCCCGGCCGCAATCGGTGGTAATCGGGGATTACTCGAGCGACCGCAGCGTCCCCGTTCGGCGGGCGACTCGAGCGGCGACCGATAGCGTTTTTGCCGACTCGGCCCGTGATGCATAGCCGTGCACGTACGCGGAACCGTCGCGGGCGAGGTCGAAGTGCGATCGGTGTCGACGAGCTACGGCGAGACCGATCTGGCGGAAGTGCCGCTGCAGCTGACGGCGGTCGATGCAGCGGCTGCGCCCGACGGCGGCCCCGAAAGCGAGCCGCTCGCGGCTGCCGTCTCCGAATCCGACCTCGACCCCGATCTCGACCACGAGCCGACGACGGTGACGCTCTGGAACAAGTGGACCAAATCGGCCGAACTCCTCGAGCCCGGGATGGAACTGCTCGTCACGAACGCGGAGCAGGACGAGTATCAGGGCGAGACGCAGTACAAGACGACCGGCGACTCCTACGTCGTCGTCGAGCCCTCGTTTCTGGTGAACGTGACGGCGATCCGCAACTGGGTGGAGTGTCCGCGCCTCTACTACCTGAACAAGCTCTCCGGCGTTCCGCTGAACTACCCCGTCGTGAAGGGGACCATCGTCCACGAGGTCTTCGGCGACCTCCTGCGCGGGCGCGACCTCGAGGAGTCGATCGACGCTCGCGTCGACGAGCACGGCCTCGAGCTCGGACTGCTGGGGGAATCCCCCGACTCGGTCGCCGAGGACGTCCGCGAGAACGCCGGCGCGATCGAGGGGTGGCTCGAGCAGGGTCGCCTGACCGAGGACGACTCGTGGCGCTCCGAACAGTTGCTCATCAGCGAGACCTTCGGGATCCGCGGCCGCGCCGACGCCATCCGCCGGGGCGCACCGGTTGAACTCAAGACCGGGAAGAACCTCAAGAAGGAGCCGCGGTTCAAGGACAAGGTGCAGGCCGCCTGCTACGCGCTCTTACTCGAGGAACACGGCGGCGACGTCGACACCGGCACCTTGCTGTACACCAAGAACTCGGCGCTGGACCGCAACGAGGAGACCGGCGATCTCACTCCCGCCAAGGACTTCTCGATGGGCGACGGCCTGCTGAAGTTCGTCGTCCGCCTGCGCAACGAGATCGCCGCGATGGAGATGAGCGGCGACGTTCCGACCGGCTACGAGGGATCGGCCAAGTGCGAGTACTGCTTCGAGCAGGACACCTGCATGGTCGTCTCCGGCCGCCTCGATCAGGAGTCCAAGGCCGGCCAGATCGGCCAGGCGCTGCCCGACGAGGAACTCGAGTACTTCGAGCGCTTCTACCGGGCGATCGAGGAGGAGCGCCGGGAAGTTCACCGCGAGTACGCCAAGCTCTGGGAGCAAGATGCCCAGGAGCGGGCCGACGACGACCGCGCGCTGATCAACCTCGAGTTCGTCGAGAAGCGGCCCCTCGAGGGCGGACGCTGGGAACTCCGCGCGCGCCGCGAAGGCGGGGCGACCTCGAAGCTCCGGGAGGGAGACCTCGTCCTCGCCAGCGACGGCCACCCGGTCCGCGGCCAGTCGGAACTCGCTCGCATCGAGCGCTTGGACGACGAGATTGTTCTGACGGCGGACGAGCCCGTGGAAGTCACGCGGCTGGACGTCTACCCCTCCGAACTCACCACGGATCGGCTGCTCGCCGCCCTGCACGACGCGCTCCTGAAGGGCGACGAGCGCCGGAAGGACGTCCTGTTCGGCCGCGCGGAGCCGGAGTTCGAGGATATCGAGGAGACGTTCATCGGAAACAACGCGCGCCAGAACGAGGCCGTGACGAAGGCCGTCGGCGCGAAAGATTGTGCGCTAATCCACGGCCCGCCCGGGACCGGCAAGACCTACACCATCGCCCGTGCCATCCGCGCGATGGTCGAGCGCGGCGAGCGCGTCCTGCTCTCGGCCTTCACGAACCGCGCGGTCGACAACGCCCTGGAAGCGCTGCTCGAGCAACTCGAGGGCGTCATCGACGAAGATCGGATCGTTCGCGTCGGCTCCGAGAGCGGCGTCCGCGACGACATGGAGCCCTACCGCCTCGAGCGGGCGGGCGACCCCGAAGACCGGCTCGCGGAGTTGCAGAACGCGCAGGTGGTCGCCGCGACGACGGCGACCTGCGGCTCCCGCATCATGAAGGAACAGTCGTTCGACGCGGCGCTGGTCGACGAGGCCGCCCAGCTGACCGAACCCGGAACCTGTGCGGCGATCAACCTCGCCGAGCGGTTCGTTCTCGTCGGCGACCACGAGCAGCTGCCGCCCGTCGTACGGGCCGAAAACGACCTTTCCGAGTCGCTGTTCGAGCGGCTCGTCGACCTCCACCCCGAGGCCGGCGTGATGCTCGACCGCCAGTACCGGATGAACCAGCGCATCCAGGCCTTCGCCTCGAGGGAGTTCTACGACGGAAAACTGCGCCCCGCCGAACCCGCGGTCGCGGCCCGAACGCTGAACGACCTCGAGGGCGTCGCCCGCGCCGACCTGCCCGAAAATCTGCGGGACCCCGTCTCGTTCGTCGACGTCGAGGGTGACGGGAGTCGGTACACCGACGGTGAGGAAGCCGCCCGCATCGCCGAGTTGATCGAGGCCTACGAGGCCGCCGGCCTCGAGCGCTCGGAGATCGGCGTCATCGCGCCGTTCCGGGCGCAGGTGTCAGAGATTTCGGCGCACGTCCCCGACGACGTGGCCGTCGACACCGTCGACCGCTTCCAGGGCTCGAGCCAGGAGGTCATCATCGTCTCGTTCACCGCGACGGGCTCGCTCGAGGGGCCGATCTTCGAGGACTACCGACGGATCAACGTCGCGCTCACGCGTCCGAAGCGAGCGCTCGTGCTCGTCGGTGATTCGAACGCGCTCGCGACCGATCCCGTTTACGGGCGGATGCTCGAGTGGGCGCGTCAGTGACCGGTCAGTGACGAGCGAAGGGAGGACGGCGGACCGGCTATTCGTGTCCCGACACCGGCACCGGCTCGTAGGGCTCCTCGAGATACGCCTGGTCGCTCTCGGAGAGCGAGACCTCGAGCGCCTCGACGGCCTGCTCTAAGTGTTCGACGCTCGTCGTGCCGATGATGGGGGCGTCGACCCAGTCCTTGTGGAGCAGCCACGCGAGCGCGATCTGCGCCATCGTGACGCCCTTCTCGGCGGCCAGTTCGGCCACGCGCTCGTTGATCTCCTGCCCGCCGCCCTCGCGGTACGGGTGTTCGTACAGCTTGTCGCCCGATTCGCCGCGAGCCGTCGCGTCGATCTCCTCGGCGGGCCGGGCGAGGTAGCCGCGAGCGAGCGGGCTCCAGGGCATGACGCCGATCCCTTCCTTCTCGCACAGCGGCAGCATCTCGCGTTCCTCCTCGCGGTAGACGAGGTTGTAGTGATCCTGCATCGTGACGAACCGCTCGAGGCCCAGCCGGTCGCTCGCGTGCAGCGACTCGGCGAACTGGTGGGCCCACATTGAGGACGCGCCGATGTAGCGCGCCTGCTGGCGCCGCACGGCGTCGTCGAGCGCGCGCATCGTCTCCTCGATCGGCGTCTCGTCGTCCCAGCGGTGGATCTGGTAGAGGTCGACGGTGTCCATCCCCAGCCGGTCGAGGCTGTTCTGCAGTTCCTGCTCGATCGCCTTCCGCGAGAGGCCGCTGGCGTTCGGGTTGTCCTCGTCCATCTCCATGTACGCCTTCGTGGCGACCACGGGCCAGTCGCGATCGTAGCCCTCGAGGACGTTCCCGAGGATACGTTCGGATTCGCCCTTCGAGTACATGTTCGCCGTGTCGAAGAAGTTGATCCCGAGGTCGATCGCGCGGTCGATGATCTCCGTTCCCTCCTCTTCTTCGAGGACCCACTCGCGCCAGTCGGGATCGCCGAAGCTCATGCAGCCGAGACAGAGCCGGCTGACTTCCATCCCCGTCGAACCGAGCGTCGTGTATTCCATAGGACACGTCCAGCTACTGGGAGTAAAATCGCTGGGGTTGCATTTGAAGCCACTACGTCTTTTCCGAATTCCCACACTATTTTCCCCTGTCTGCCGGAAAATCGGGCTTTGATGGTCGATATCTGCCCTTTTACCAATTCGATAAGTGATACGTAATCTGGGGTTTCTGTTGCACTAGCAAGCCGAATAGCCAACCCGAACGGCTCGTTAGGAAAACACGTACTTCGAGGCACACTTCGGCAGCCAACTCGGCGACGCATCGCCGACGAATCCCGCAGCAATTCCAATGATGTCACCAGTACCGGAGCGGAGGTGCCGGCGAATCGATAACTCGAGCGACCGGCTCGAGGCTGACCGCGCCACGGCGCGCACTCGACCGGTCTCGAGTCGGAACGAACCGCGACAATCGCACTACTCATGACACTAAAAAACACGAGCCGACGGGAGTTTATCGCAGCGGGGGCCACCGGTCTGGCGGGGACGGCGGCGTACACCGCCCAGGCGAGCGGCCTCATGGGAACGTTCGACGAAACGCGAATTACGGCGATCGTCCCGTGGTCCCAGGGCGGCGGGACCGACCGGTCGATACGGGTCACGACGCCGACGTGGTCCGAGTTGCTGGACATCGACTTCGCCGTCGAGAACCATCCGGGCGGATCGACGCAGGTCGGGGGCGAGGAGCTGTACAATTCCGAGGCGGACGGGTTCACGCTCGCGATGTGGAACATGCCCCAGATGCAGGCGACGTGGCTGTTCCAGAACGCTCCCTACCGGATCGAGGACTTCGACTACCTCGGCACCCACCACTGGGATCCGACGATGTGGTTCGCGCCGCCGGGCAGCCCGTACGAAGACCTGGAGGGGTTCGTCGACTACGCCCGCGAAAACGGGGCCACCGTCGGTATCACGGCGGCGATCGGGAACACGGCGCTGTCGGCGCTGCTCGTCGAGGAGACGTTCGACCTCGATCTGACGATCGTCAACATGGAGGGCGGCTCGGGCGTCCGACAGGCCGTCCTCGCCGGCGACATCGACGCCGGCGTCAACCAGCCCTGGGCGTTCAATCCCGACTACGTCGACGACGTGATCTCGCTCGGGTCCCACACCGCTGAGCAGCAGGAGCTGTGGCCGGGCGCGCCGGCGTTCGGCGAATTCGGCCTCGAAGAGATCCCGCTGGTCGAGGAGGGGCTCGGGCAGTGGAAGCTCGTCGTGTTACCCGGCGGGGTCCGCGAGCAGCATCCGGATCGGTTCGAGTCGCTCTCGGAGACCTACGCCGCGGTGTTCGAGGACGAGGCGTTCCAGGCCCGGACCGAAGAACAGGGCGGCCTCGATAAGATCATCGACTACCGCGGGCCCGACGAGACGAAACAGGAGGTCGAGGCGACCGCCGAGTTCATGGAAGAGTACTCCGACGTCATCGAAAACTTCATCTACGACCGATAGCAGCTATGACGGGAGTCACACCGCCGGTCCTCACTTTCTCGGCCGGCGACCGGACGCTCGAGATCGATACGGGTGAACTGTTGTTCCCGGGGCTCGTGCTGGCGTTTTGCCTGTTTTACTACTGGGATACCCGCGCGTTGCCGGACCTGTCCATGCTGTACGCGGGGCCGCTGCTGTACGCGACGACGGCGCTGGCCGTTATCACCCTCGTGCAGCAGGCGGTTTCGCTCGACGGATCGCCGGACGAGGACGGGGACGGCCTCTGGACGGCGACGGCTATTACCGATCCGAAGCCCGAAACCGGGACCGAATCCGAACCCGGGACTGCGTCGGAGACGACGGCCGATCGCGACGCCGAGGCGACCGCGACCGACTCGCCGTTTACCGTGCGGAACGCGGCGCTGCTGATCGGGTTGACGACCGCCTACGTCGTCGTCCTCGAGCCGGTCGGGTTCCTCATCGCCACCGTGGCCTACCTCGCGGCCACGCTGTACCTGTTCGGGGAGGAGAGCCTGTTCGTCCTGACGTTTTACTCGATCGGGTTCGCGTTCCTCCTCTGGATCGTGTTCATCCAGTGGCTACGGGTGCCGCTATGATCGACCCGCTCCTGCTCCCCGCGACGATCGAGAGCGGCCTCGGCATACTCTCGAGTCCGTACATCCTCTTCGCGATCGTGCTGGGGACCGCGATCGGCGTCATCTTCGGGGCGATTCCCGGCTTCTCCGCGACGATGACGATCGTGCTGTTTACCCCGATCACGATCCCCTTCGAGTCGACGGCGGCGCTGATCTTCCTGGTCTCGGCGTACGGCGGCGCGGTGTACGGCGGCTCGATCCCGGCGATCCTCATCAACACGCCCGGCGCGCCGGGGTCGGTCGTCACCTGCTGGGACGGGTACGAACTGACGAAGCAGGGACGGGCGGTCTACGCGCTCGCGGTTTCGGCAATCGTCTCCGGACTCGCTGGGCTGGTCGCGGCCGCCTTCCTCCTCGTGTTCGCCCCGCCGATCTCCGAGTTCGCCCTCAACTTCGGCTCGCCCGAGATGTTCCTGCTCGCCGTGTTCGCGCTGACGATCATCCCCGCCGCCAAGGGCGCGTCGCTCACGAAGGCGCTGCTGGCCGGCCTGTTCGGCCTGCTGATCGGGACGATCGGGAACGACCCGCAGCTCTCCCAGTCGCGAGCGACCTTCGGCCAGACGACGCTGCTCGAGGGCGTCGACTTCGTCGTCGTCCTCATCGGCCTGTTCGTCCTCGCGGAGGTGTTCCGGCTCGCCTACCGCGGCTCCACCGTTACCGGCGACCAAAACGTCGAGGGCGGCATGTCCGAAGTGTACGACGCCGCCCGGTCGGTTGCCGCACGCCCGCTCGAGTTCGCCCGCGGGACGCTCATCGGCACCTTCGTCGGCTCGTTGCCCGGCGCGGGCGCGGACGTGGCGAACTTCGTCTCGTACAACGAGGCAAAGCGGTGGGCCAGCGACGAACTGTCCGACAAGTTCGGCACCGGCATCATCGAGGGCGTCATCGCGGCCGACTCGAGCAACAACGCGACCCAGGGCGGCGCGCTGATTCCGACGCTGACGCTGGGGATTCCGGGCAGCGGCTCGACGGCGGCGCTGCTGGGCGCGATCGCGCTCCACGGGCTGAACCCCGGCCCCGGGCTGTTCGATTCGTCCGGCGACATCGTCTACGCGATGATCCTCTCGCTGTTCATCGGAAACGTCCTGATCCTGATCTACGGGCTTTCCGGGTCGCGATACTTCGGGAAACTCGCGTACATTCCGATCCGGTACATCATCCCCTCGGTGGCGGTGCTCTCGATCATCGGCGGCTTCGCGGTGCGGAACGCTCCCGTCGACCTCTACATCGTCCTGATCTTCGGGCTGGTCGGCATCCTGTTTATCGTGTACGACTATCCGCTCGTCAGTCTCGTCCTCGGGGTCATCCTCGGTGATCTCGCCGAATCCGGGTTCGTCACCGGCTGGCTGCTGACCGGCGAGAGCGCGACGAACTTCCTGTTCAACAGCCCCATCTCGATCGGGCTGTTGGTCCTCATCGCGCTCTCGCTGCTCATCACCGTGATCAAGAACTGACGGCCGACTCGCCGGCATGTAACATGCCGGCAACACCGCTATACGCGGGACGCCTTCAGGTCACGACTATGGGAACTGACGTTTCACACGTCGATTCGGACGCGGAGACCAGCGCCACCGTCGGCGCCTGTCTCGAGCGCGCTCGGGCGGCGATGGACGAAATCTCGCACTACGATCAGGCGCAGGTCGACGAACTCGTACAGGCGATCGGCTGGGCGATCTACGAAGAGGACCGCGCTCGAGAGATTTCGGAGGTGGCGGTCCGAGACACCGGCTTCGGCAACGTCGAGGACAAGATCACCAAAAAGCGACGCAAGACGGCCGGCACGCTGGACGACCTGCTGGGGGCGCCGTCCGTCGGCGTCATCGAGCGAGACGAGGAGACGGGCATCACCGAGATCGCCAAGCCCGTCGGCGTCGTCGGCGCGGTCGTCCCCTCGACCAATCCGGGGACGACGCCCGCGAACCTCGCGATGATGGCGGTGAAAGGGCGCAACGCCATCGTCGTCTCGCCGTCGCCGGCGGGGCGCTCGACCTGCGAACTGGTGGTCGACTACATCCGCGACGAACTCGAGAAGGTGGGCGCGCCGCGGGACCTCGTCCAGATGCTCCCGGCGCCCGTCGAGAAGGAGAAGACGTACGAGCTGATGGATCGGTGCGACCTGCTGCAGGTGACCGGCTCCGCGAGCAACGTCCGCCGGGGCGAGCGCTCGGGGACGCCCAACTACTGCGTCGGCGAGGGCAACGCCGTCTCGATCGTCGACGCGACGGCCGACCTCGAGGCGACCGCCGACCGTATCGCCAAGAGCAAGACCTTCGACTACGCGACCAGCTGCTCGAGCGACAACGCCGCGGTGATCGTCGAGTCGGTCTACGACGACGCCGTCGCCGCGCTCGAGGCTCAGGGCGGCTATCTCTGCGACGACGACGAGCGCGAGCGCCTCGAGGAGACCATGTTCCCGGACGGCCACGGCTCGCTCTCCGGCGAGGTCACCGCACAGCCGCCGGACGAGATCGCGGCGGCCGCCGATCTCCCGCCCGACGCTCACGAGGCCGACTTCTTCATGGTCGAAGGGCAGGGCATCGGCGCGGAGTATCCCCTCTCCGGCGAGAAGCTCTCGGTCGTGCTCACCCTCTACGAGGCCGCCGACTTCGACGCGGCGCTCGAGACGACCAGCGACATCCTCGCGTTCGAGGGGAGCGGCCACTCCTGCGGCCTGCACACGACCAACGACGACCACGTGGATCGTATCGGCCACGAGATCGACGTCGCCCGGCTGTTGATCAACCAGCCCCAGTGTTACGGCAACGGCGGCAGCTTCGACAACGGGCTCAACTTCACGCTCTCGATGGGCGCCGGCACCTGGGGCGGCAACCAGACCGACGAGAACATCGATTACACGCACTTCCTCAACACGACGACGGTCGCCGAGACCGTCGAACCCGACGAGCCGAGCGAGGACGACCTCTTCGGCTCGTATCACGAGAAGTACGGCCGCTGAACGACTGCACGAGTCCTCTTACGTTATCGACACCACTCAGCCATGAACCAGCACGCACTCGAGGACGTCGACGTCATCGACCTCGGACAGATCTACAACGGCGCCTACGGCTCCCTGATGCTCTCGTATCTGGGAGCCGACGTGACGAAGGTCGAACCTCCGTTCGGCGAACCGCTTCGCTCCCGCGTCGCGGACGGCGATGGCGAACCGCCCGAACTCGTGATGCTCAACTCGACGAAAGCGGGCATCACGCTCAACCTCAAAGCCGAGCGGGGCAAGGAACTGTTCAAAGATCTCGTGCGGGACGCGGACGTCCTCGTCGAGAACTTCGCGCCGGGGACCATGGAGGAGTTCGGCCTCGGCTACGAGACCCTCTCGGAGATCAACCCCGAACTGATCTACGCGCACGGCAGCGGCTTCGGCGAGGACGGCCCCAAGAGCGACCGGCTGGCGATGGACCTCATCGTGCAGGCCGAAAGCGGCGTCATGGACGTGACCGGCCGACCCGACGATCCGCCGACCAAGACGGGGATCGCACCCGGCGACTTCCTCGGCGGCATCCACCTCGCGGCCGGCGTGCTGGCGGCGCTCTACCAGCGCGCACGGACCGGCGAGGGCCAGTTCGTCGAGGCGAGCATGCAGGACGCGGTGTACCCCTCGCTCATGTCCCAGCTCGCGAACTACTACGACGACGCCGACGTGCCCTCGCGGACGGGCAATCGCCACAGCAGCCTCGCGAAGGCGCCCTACAACGCCTACGAGGCCGACGACGGCTACGTGGCGATCCTCTGTACGTCCGACGACCACTGGCGCGCCTTGTGCGAGGCGATCGATCGCGAGGACCTGCGGGACGACGACCGGTTCGCGACCAACGTCGACCGCGTCGAACGCATGGAGACGGTCGACGCGGCCATCGAGGAGTGGACGCGAACGCGCACCCGCGATGAGATCGAGACGACGCTCTCGGCGGCCGGCGTTCCCTGCGGGTCGGTCCAGAGCGTCAAGGAAGTGATCCACGATCCGCACCTCGAGGAGCGGGAGATGGTCGTCGAGATCGATCACCCCACCGAAGGTGAGATCCGCGTCCCCGGCACGCCGATCCGGCTCTCGGAGTCGGCGAAGCCCGACATCGAGCCCGCGCCGCGAAAGGGCGAGGACAACGACGAGATCTACCGGGAGCGGCTGGGGCTCTCCGAGGACGAGATCGAACGGCTTCGAAGCGACGGCGTGATCTAAGCGCACGGCCTCCGACGGCGCTGCCCGTCACGATTGCGAAAAGTCAAAGAGCGGGTATCACCCTCGGATGCGGACGTAATGCGACTCGAGGAGGCCAGCGCCGTCGTTCGCGAGGGATTCCCCGCTGAGTACGTCGACTGGATGCTCGCGATCACGGAACTGGGCGGCACGACGGTGCCGCTGGTAGTGCTTGCCGTCCTCTTTTGGCTCGCCGGCAAGGACCGGCGTCGGCCAGCGCTGGTCGTCAGCTACGCGGTCGCCGGGCTCGGCTTCGTGCTCGCGATCAAGGCGCTGTTCGGGCTCCCGCGGCCGCCCGACGCCGTCGTGTACGAAGCCGTCGAACTCGAGGGCGCGAACGACGGCTTTCCGAGCGGCCACGCCTTCGCCGCGACCGTCGTCTACGGCGGGCTCTGCGCGGCGTACGAGCGCGTTCGCGACCCGCGGGCGCTGCTTGCCGTCGGCGCGGTCGTCGCGCTGGTCGCGCTCTCGCGGGTCGTCCTCGGCGTCCACTACCTCGGGGACGTGCTCGCCGGAATCGCGCTGGGCGTCGGCTTCCTCGCCGCGATGGGGCGACTCACCGGCGGCGATCCGGCCGTCGGCTTTCGGTGGGCGCTCGCGTTCGCGGTTCCCGCGGTGATTCTCACCGGCGCCGGGGAGGACGCCCTGCTGGGACTCGGCGGCGCGGTCGGCGGCGCGCTCGCGACCCACGCCGTCGACTATCGAGTCCCCCTCCGCTCGCGGCTCGAGGGCGCGGCGCTCGTCGCCGTCGGCGGCAGCGGCGCCGCCGTCGCGCAACTCCTCGAGTCCGTGACGGCGGTCGTCCCCCTGCTCGTCGGTCTGTACGCGGCGCTCGTCGCCTGGATCCTCCTCGCACCGGTCGCGGTCGCGCGGTGCTCGAGTTCCGTCTTCGGTTCGACCGCGTCCGGACGACGCCCGTCGTGAAGGGACGGGGCTCGAGTGTTGATCGGGTACTGCCGTCGGTACTCACACGTAGTCACTCTTGACGGACGTGTTGAAGCCGCAACAGTAATGGTGACTAATGAGGAATGGCTATTCGCGACAGCATGATAGGTGGGGAGACACCGCGTTCGATCGAATGGTACTTTCGGCGGCCGCAGCCGGGGCAAGCGGCCGACGGGGAGGAATCGACCGAGACCGGTCACCGGCGCCGAGCGGCCGACCTGCCGCAGCCGATCCGCCTGCTCGCGCGTCCCTACGGCGGGACCGGATAACTGAGATCGATACGGCTCCGGACCGCCTCGAGCACGGTGGGTTTTCGGTCCGGAGCCTCGAGCGACGAGGGACGGGGAGTGCGAACGATCGCGAGTGAGTGGTAGCGACCGTCCGCCGCCGGTTCGTAGCCGATCTCGCGCTACGCCGAGGAGTAATCCGCCCGTCCTTCATCCTCGCTCATTCGAATCCAGTAGAGGCGGGCGTAGGGAAGGTGGACGAACCCCTCGTCCGCGAGGCGCACGCGGACGCCCTGCACTTTGCCGGAGTCGGTGATGTGGTCGGCGTCGACCGTTTCTTCGGCGAGCCCGTCCGGCCCCTCGTAGGCGATCGTTGCCATGTGTATGGGTGGCGATCCCCGTCAATAAGTTCGGGGCAGGCGAATTCGGGCGTCGACTGCGGTTAGTTCCGACGGCAAAGTCACTCGTCCTCGCCAGCGTCGGCCGCTTCCCACAGCGGATAGAGATCGTCCTCGACCGGTTCCGTCACCGGCTCGCCGTCGACGAGCAGCCCCGAGCCGCCGGCCGTCACGACGCCGATCTCGGCGGCCTCGAGCCCCGCGTTCGCAAGCGCCGCGAGGCAGTCGTCGACTTCCTCGCGCGGAACGGTCGCGAGCAGCGCGCCGGAGCCGAAGATTTGCAGCGGGTCGACGCCCGCCGCGTCGCAGAGCCGCGCGGTCTCCTCGCGGACCGGGACGGCGTCGCGGTCGACCTCGAGTTGCACGTCCGAGGCGCGCGCGAGTTCGAGTAAGCCGGCCGCGACGCCGCCCTCGGTGGGGTCGTGCATCGCGCTCGCGTACTCGCGGACGACCCGGGCGTCGGGGACGACGCTGATCTCCTCGAGGAAGGCTTCGGCCCGTTCTCGAGTCCCGTCGTCCACGTCGAAGTCGTCGGCGAAGTCGGCCGCGAGGATGGCCGTCCCCTCGATTCCGGCGGCCTTGGTCAGGATAATCCGATCCCCGGGCTCGGCACCGCCGGTCGGGACGAACGACTCCGTCGCGCCCATCGCCGTCAGCGAGAGCAGCGGCCGCTCGAGCTGGTCGACGTACTCGGAGTGGCCGCCGACGATCGACGCGCCGACCTCGTCGGCGGCGGTCTGCAGGTCCGCGGTGATCGCCTCGAGCGAGGTCTCCTCGTCGGGGAGCATGACGACGACGGTCAGCCAGCGCGGATCGGCGCCGGAGGCGGCGACGTCGTTGCAGGCGACGTAGACGCCGAGGGTGCCGACCTGTGACGCAGCCAGCGAGATCGGATCCGAACTGACGACGAGGTCGCCGCCCGGCCAGTCGATCGCGGCGGCGTCCTCGCCGTAGGCCGGCCCCTGCAGGATCGTCTCGTCGGCGTCGGGGCTGCCCGTCCGATCGAACACGTGCGCGAGTAACTCGTCGGGTGGTACCTTCCCGGGCATAGGGAGAAGTGGAACGATCGACGGTTTGTAGCTTCGGGATTCGATGCTCGAGGTCGGCGACGATCGCCGGGACGCGACGACGATCGTTACGCAGTGGTCTCGGAAGTACGAACCGACAAGGGAAATAATTTGACGGCTGCTGACACATTTCGGCGCATGTCGATGGCGATCGCCCACTTCGCGTTCGGCGCCGCGATGACGACGCTGGTCATCACGTTTCTCGTTCCCGACGTCAGGTATCCCCGTACGCTCCTGCTACTCGGCGGCGGGTGGGCAATGATCCCGGACTTTCACTGGGTGAGTCCGGTCGCAAAAGCGCAACTCCGCGCCGTCCATCAAACGTCGCTGTGGACCGATCTCTTCTGGTTTCACCGGACGCTCGATCGGGTCGATCCGACAGATTCCAAGACCGTCTCCGCGATGTTTCTCGCGCTGTTCATGCTGGCGACGGTACTCGCGGAACACCGGAGCTATCGCGTGCCGGACGCGGTCGAGTCCACCTACGACGCGTACCTGGACACGGACTCCTCCGAGTGACCCAGCCCGCGCCGAACGCCCCGCTCACTGCTACTCCGAGGTCTCCGGCGCTAACCCCTGCAGCGACTCCTCGCCGATCTCCTCGAGAACGTGCTCGTGGAACGCCTGTAGAGCGGCGCTCTCGTCCTCCGCGAGCACGACGTCGCTGGCCGACAGCGTCGCGAGGCCGAACGCCCGCGGGGTCGGCGAGTCGAGCAACTGGCGCTCGACCGCGATCTCGCCCTCCGAAATCGCCTCGACGACGGCCTCGATCTCCGCCACGTTGAGTTTGTCCTCGAGAATCTCGCGGTAGGTCTCCTCGATCACCGCGAAGTTCTCGAGGTCTTCGGCGAACCCCAGCAGCATCTCGCTGGAAACCTGCTGCTCGCTCGCAGATTTCTCGTAGCCCTTGTACCGTTTGAGGATCATCAGCGAGCGGGTGGCGTTGATCCGGAAGTACCGCTGCAGCAGGTCGGTCCCGGAGAGGGCGGCGCGCAGGTCCTCGCGCACCTGCTCGGGCTCCAAGTCCTCGAAGATGCCCTCGAGGTCGACCTTCCGGTTCAGCGGCATCGAGAGGACGAAGCCGTTGTCCGCGACCGCGACGCGGACGTTGGCCGTCGCTTCCTGGGCGCACTGATAGGCGAGCAAGCGGGAGAGGCCGTCGTTGAACTTGCGACCGTAATTGGAGTGGACGTAGTAGTGGCGCTCGTACTCGTCGCGGTCGCGCTCGACTTCGATCGAGAGTCGATCGGGCGCGCTGACGCTTTCTTCGCCCGCGTAGCGCAGTTGGTACTCGAACAGCCGCGCGATCGCCCGGACGCTGTCGTCGTCCAGCGGGAACTCCCGGAGCCACGCGCGGACCCGCGGCGGGCCGCCTTCCGCGTAGTGCTCGAGCAGTTCGCCCTGAAACTCGAGGATCTCCCGGCCGAGGTCGTAGGAGAGCGGCAACCGCTCGGAGTACCACGACGGCACCGTCGGCCGGGCGCTCGTGCGGTCGACGTAGACCTTCGAGCCGCGGCGGTAGCGGTACTCGAAGTGGTCGCCCCCTAGCACGAAGACGTCGCCCTTCTCCAAGGTGTCGAGGTAGTTCTCGTCGAGTTGGCCGACCCACTCGTCGCCGGCGCGGGTGTAGACGTCGCAGGTGAACGAGTCGGGGATGGTGCCGATGTTCGTCATGTAGATCACCCGCGCGAGCCGCCCGCGCTTGCCGATCAGCTCCCGGCCGACTTCGAAGTCCTCGTAGTGGTGCTCGCCGCTGGGCGGGTCGTTCTCGTCGCGCCAGATCTTCGCGTAGACGTTCTTGTCCTCGAGTCCGGCATACTCGGCGGTGAGGTAGCGCGCGAGAGATTCCCACTCCTCGTCGCTGTAGTTCCGGTAGGGGTACGCGCGCCGCAGAATGTCGGTCACCTCCGACTCCGGACGGACCTCGGCGATGGCCATCCCGTAGACGTGCTGGGCCGCCACGTCCTGGGCGTTCTCGGGGATCGAAACGGAGTCGACGAACCCCTCCTCGGCCTTCTTGAGCATGACAGCGCACTCGAGGAGTTCGTCCCGATCTAAGGCGATGACCCGTCCCGCGACGGTCTGGCCGACGCGGTGGCCGGCACGGCCGATCCGCTGGAGCAGGGCGGCGACGGACTTGGGCGAGCCGACCTGCACCACGAGGTCGACGTGGGGCATGTCGATCCCCAGTTCCAGCGAGGTCGAGGAGGTGACGACGTCGAGGCTGCCGTCTTTCAGCCGCCCCTCGATGTCGTGGCGGACGTCCTTCGAGAGGCTGCCGTGGTGACAGCCCGAATTCTCCTCGTCGTAGGCGTCGAACCGCTCGCGGAGGTTGTGCAGCACGCGTTCGGCGCCCGACCGGGTGTTCGTGAACACGAGCGTGTTCGTATGGGCCTGGATGTGCTCGTGCAGCGACTTGTAGAACCGATCCTGAACGACCTCGCGGGGCGTGTTGATCAGATCGTCGGTCGGACACTCGAGTTCGATGTCGAACTCGCGGGCGAAGCGGGCGTCGACGATGTCGTAGTCGCGGGACGGACCGCCGGGCTCCTCACGACCCACCAGAAACTCCGCGACCTGCGATAAGGGTTCGATCGTCGCCGAACAGCCGATCCTGGTGATGTCGTGGTCGACCATCGCCTCGAGGCGCTCCAAACTCACCGAGAGGTGGGTTCCGCGCTTGCCCGCGGCCAGCGAGTGGATCTCGTCGACGATGACGTACTCGACGGTGCGGAGTTTCTCGCGGAACTTGGGCGAGTTGAGGAGGATCGCGAGGGTTTCGGGCGTCGTGTTGAGGATGTGGGGCGTCTCCTCGAGCATCTTCTGGCGGTCGCTCGAGGACGTATCTCCGTGACGGATCGCGTGGCGGATCTCGCCCATCTCGCGGTCGTCATCTCGCTCGTCGACGACCGATTCGATCCCCTCGAGGGGCACCTCGAGGTTCCGGTGGATGTCGTTGGCCAGCGACTTCAGCGGCGAGACGTAGAGGCAGTAGACCGAGTTCTCGAGGCCGTCTTCGCTCGCTCGATCTTCCTTGTACAGGTAGTTTATTATAGATGTAAAACTCGCTAAAGTTTTGCCCGACCCCGTCGGCGCGCATATCAGCGTGTTCTGTCCCTCGTGGATCTTCGGGATCGCGCCCCGCTGGGGCGGCGTGAAGAAGCCCTCGTTCTCGGGGACGAACTCGCCGAACTCCTCGAGCCACCACTCCTGAACCGCCGGCTCGAGCGACGCGAAGACGTCCCCGTCCTCGATCGTCGTGTCTGCCGGATCGAAGGGGAGGGCGTCGTCGGCGACGGGCAACTCGAGGTCCTCGGTCCCGCTCATTGCCGTCGTCTCGGAGCCGGGTGTGTAAGAGGGTTTGGCCAGCGGAGCGAAAGTGAAACCGCCGCGGTCGCCGACCCGTCGGGTTGCCGTCCCGCAATTCGCGGGCTATCGCCAGAAGTGACATTCGGCTAAGAATTATGGCGCTGCGCGAAGACCGACGTCTATGGGACGACCGACGACCGAAACCCGTTCGGCGCCGCCGGGAATCGGGGCGATCCCGCCCGTCACCGGCGTCACGCTCGTGATCGCGCTGGTCGCGCTTCCCGCACTCACGTTCGTGGGCCGAGTTCTCGAGCTCTCGCAACCGGTATCGTTCGCGCTCCAGTGGCTCGTCGCGATCGCGGTTATCGCAATCACGGTCGGCGTCGAGGACCGTCCGCTGTCGTCGATCGGCTTCCGACGGCCGGCGTGGATCGACCTCGGCTACCTGCTCGCGGCGGCCGCGGGCGCGCTGCTGGTCTTCGTGTTCACCGGGCCGCTCGTCGAGGCGCTCGGACTGCCGGTCGAGTCCGGAACGAGCGGCCTCGGCGAGCTCCCGGGTCTCCCCCTGGCGATCGCGATGGCGGTTACCGCCGGCGTCGTCGAAGAGATTCTGTACCGGGGGTACGCGATCGAGCGACTCCTCGAGTACTCCGGCAGCGCGCTCGTCGCCGGCGGGTTCACGTGGCTCGCGTTCACCCTCGCCCACGCGGTCGCCTGGCCGCTCGGGAACCTGCTGCAGGTCGCCGCAGTCACCGCGATCTTCGTCGTCGTCTACCTCAGACGCCGCACGCTGGTGCCGGTCGTCGGCGCGCACGTGCTCGTCTGGCTCCTGCCGGTTCTCGGGGCCTTCTTTGCGTGACGGCGTCGCGCAGATCGTGGCGGGAGGCGCTCGAAACCGACCGGTCGATGACGGCCGTGTACACTGTCTCGAGCGGAACCCCAACAGCGTGGCCACCACCCTTAACCCAGCCTGACAGTCACGATATGCCATGAATGTAGCACAGACGGTGGTACCGACCCGCGCTCGCCGGAGTTACACGGCGAAACTCGGCGCGATCTTCGCGCTGGTGATCGCGGTGACGCTGGCCTTCGGCGGGGCGGCGTACCTCGAGGTCGCGGCGGCGCTCGAAAGCGGTGACGCGGCGGCCGTCGGCGAGGCTGCGACGTCGGCGATCCTTGGCTTGCTCGTGTTGACGGTGATCAACCTCGGCCTGGTCGCGGCGACGGTCGGCGGCAACACGGCGGCGGCGCTGTCCTCGCTGTCCGCCCGCGCGACTCGCATGGGAGAAGGCGATCTCGACGTCGACCTCTCGACGCGTCGGGAGGACGAGATCGGCGACCTCTACGAGTCGTTCGACGAGATGCGAACCTCGCTGCGGGAGTCGCTCGAGGAGACCGAAGCCGCGAAGGAGGAAGCCGAACGGGAGCGCGAACGCGCCGAGCAGGCCCTCGAGGAGGCGGAGGAGGCCCGGTCGGACGCCGAACGCGAGCGCGAACGGCTCGCCGCAGTCAACGCCGAGCTCGAGGCTGAAGCGGAACGGTTCGGCGAGGTGATGGCCCGCTGCGCCGACGGCGACCTGACACAGCGCCTCGAGGTCGAGGGCGACGGCGAGACCGAAGCGATGGAATCGATCGCGACCTCGTTCAACGAGATGATGGACGGGATCGAGTCGCTGGTCGGCCGCATTCAGGGCTTCGCGACGGACGTCTCCGACGCGAGTCGGGACGTGCGGGCGAACGCCGAATCCGTCATGGACGCCAGCGAGGACGTCAGCGACACCATTGCAGAGATTTCGGAGGGAGCCGACACCCAGACCGAAAAGATGCGGGAGATCGCGGCCGAGATGGACGACATCTCCGCGACGACCGAGGAAATGGCCGCCAGCGCGGCCCAGGTCGCGGCGACTTCGCACGAGGCGGCCCGGGCTAGCGAGAACGGCCTCGAGACCGCCGAGGCGGCGATCGCGGCGATGAACGAGGTCGAGGCCCAGACCGACGCCTCGGTCGCAGCGATCGAGACGCTCCACGAGGAGATTCAGGAGGTCGGCGAGATCACCGAGATCATCGCCGACATCGCCGAGCAGACGAACCTGCTCGCGCTCAACGCTTCGATTGAGGCTGCCCACGCCAACGACGAGGGCGACGGGTTCGCCGTCGTCGCGAGCGAGGTCAAGAGCCTCGCCGAGGAGACGAAGGAAGCGACGACGGAGATCGAAGATTCCATCGAGTGGATCCAAGGACAGACCCGGACAACCGTCGACGACATCCGCGAGACGAGCGACCGCATCTCCAACGGCGTCGAGACCGTCGAGGAGACGGTCGACTCCCTGGAGGTGATCGTCGAGTCCGTCGAAGAGGCCAACACCGGCATCCAGCAGATCAACGAGTCGACGGACACGCAGGCCGAGTCGACCGAGCAGGTCGCGAGCATGATCGACGACGTGGCCGAGATTTCCGAGACGACCGCCGCGGAGGCCAGCGGCGTCGCGGACGCCGCCCGGTCGCAGTCGACCGCCGCCCGCGAGGTCTTCGGCCGGGTCGAGGACCTCTCCGACGGCGCCGGGACGCTGCTCGAGCTGCTGCAGGACACGCGGGTCTCGAGCGCGGGAGCGAACGCCGATGTCGGTTCCGGAGGCGGTCGCGGTGCCGGCGCCGGTGCGGCCCCGAACCCGGGTGAGGGCGTATGATCGAGCCGACGCTCGTCTTCTGGCTCGGCGCCCTCGGGATGGCCGCGGGGACCGTCGCGTTCGCCTGGGGCGGGCGGTCCGCGGCCGCCGAGTCCCGGCAGTACTACACGGTGCTCGGCGCGATCAGCCTGATCGCGACGGCCGCCTACGTGACGATGGCGATGGGCTACGGCTGGCTCTCGGTCGACGGCCGGACGGTCTTCGCGCCGCGGTACGTCGACTGGATCCTGACGACGCCGCTGTTGCTCCTCTACCTCGGCTGGCTCGCCGACATCAACCGGAGCCGGCTCGGGCTCGTCGTCGGCGTCAACACGCTCGTCATGGCCGGCGGCTTCGCGGGAGCGCTGCTGACCGGGCCGGTCCGGTTCGCGCTGTTCGGTGTCGCTGCGGTCGCGTACGTCGGACTGCTGTACCTGATCCTGCAGCCGATGACCGCCCGCGCGAACGAGCAGGCCGACGCCATCCGGTCGCTGTTCACCGGCCTTCGGAACCTCACGGTCATCCTCTGGTCCGTCTACCCGGTGATCTGGTTGCTCGGTACCGCCGGCTTCGGTCTGCTAACCCTCCCGGTCGACGTCATGCTCACGACCTACCTCGACCTGCTCACCAAGGTCGGGTTCGGCCTGATCGCGCTCAACGCCGGCGCCGCGCTCGAGGCCGAGTACGGAGCGTCGATCGCCGACAACGAACCGACGGACGACGCTGACGCGGCCGCTCCGTCGGCGTAACGCGGCGAGAGTTGAACCGATCGCGGTCCGGGGCAGCCGTCTTCTCGCTTTTTGTGACGGAAATACGATGCAAACGCTCGAGTGACGGCGACGTTGGCGGCCGGAAATCCGACGCCAGCGGCCGATTCGGGCCAGCGCAACCCTTTTGCCCGGGCCGGGCGCACGCTCTCGCATGCGCGTCACCTTTCTCGGGACCGGAAGCGCGATGCCGACGGGCGAGCGCTTCCAGACCGGTATTCTCGTGCAGGACGACGGCCGAACGCTGCTGGTCGACTGCGGTTCCGGCGTCCTCCACCGGCTCCAGCAGTCCGGCGTCGGCTACGAGAACGTCTCGACGGTCCTCCTGACGCACCACCACCTCGACCACATCAGCGACCTCATGCCGCTCGTGAAGGCCCGCTGGCTCGCCGGCGAAGAGCACCTCGAGATCGTCGGCCCACAGGGGACGAAAGGGCTGGTCGACGACCTGCTGTCGGTCCACGACTACCTCGAGGGGCGGATCGACCTGCGGATTCGGGAGGTCCACGAGGGCGAGTTTTCGGTCGCCGGCTTCGACGTTGCGGCCTACGAAACGCGTCACTCGGTGCCCTGTCTGGCCTACCGGTTCGACGATCGATTCACCTTCAGCGGCGACAGCGAAGCCTTCGGCGGACTGGCGAACTTCGCCGAGGAGTCGGCGATCCTGGCCCACGACTGCTCGTTTCCGGACGACGTCGACGTCTCGAACCACCCGACACCCGAGACGCTCGGGAAGGCGCTTTCGGGCCGCGACATCGGCCGCGTCTACCTCACGCATTGCTATCCGCACACCGACGGCCGCCACGAGGAGATGCTCGAGTCGATCGGCGCCCACTACGACGGCGACGTGCGGTTCGCTGAAGACCTCACGACGGTTTCCATCGAGTAACGGATCGAGCGGACGAGCGGGCGAGCGGACGAGCGGGCGGATAGGTCGATCCGTACCTCGACGGCCTCGAGTCCCTACCCGTGGGGATCGCTCGATTCGGCGACGCCGTCGCGCTCGTCCGCATCGCGTCGCGTCCCGTCCGAATCGTCGGTCGGACGGCGGCGCCGGTACTGCCGCCGAACCCGACCGCGGAGGTTTCGGGTCAGGATCCGGCCGGCAAACCGGAGCGTTCGACGCTGATCGCGCGAGTAAAAGTCGCCCAGTTGCTTGTCGGGGACGCTCGTCGGTTCGAACGCCGGATCGCGCAGGTTCTCGATCCCTTCGGCGAGGAGATCGATCTGGAGGGTCGCCGTGCGGTCGAACACGTCCCACAGCGTGTGACAGTCCTCGATCGTCGTTTCGCCGAACGCGACGATCTCGCCGCCGTCGATGGACTCGTCCAGTCGCTGTAACGTGACCCCGGCGGTCGACCGGCCGTCGCGGAAGATCGCCGGCGGCCCCAGTCCGCGGTAGCGGCGGATGTCGGCCGGGTGGAAGCTCACGACGCCGTGGGACGGGGCCTCGAGAATCGCCCCGCGGATCAGCCCGAATCCGAACCGGATCACGACGTCGCACTCCCGGGCGATCCGGGTGACGAGCGAATCGGGGAATTCGGCCCAGGCGCCGTCCACTCGCGGGGTACACCGAACGTGCGCGGCGCCGGCGAGGGGGTCGACGTCCTCGAGCGCGCGGCGGTGCCAGAGCGTCGCGTCGTCGCCGGCGATGCGGCCGAGATTGCGCTCAGCGAGGACGAGCGTCCACGCCCGTTCGCGTCGCACCAGCCCGAGAAACTGCGCGAGATCCTCGAGGCCGATCCGATCGCGGCTGTTCCACGAGTCGATCTCGGGGTCCACGTTGCGGGCGTTGCTCACGACCAGCGAGAGCTCGACGTCGGTCTCGGCCAGCAGGTTCCTGACGGCGCGGACCTGCCACCGGTGGAGGTACGGCTCGGTCAAGAGACCGACCGTTTCCGGTTCGGGCGGTGACATATCGTTCGTTGGTTCGATCACCGCCTTTAGTCACACTCATCGTTTCAGCCGGCGTGCGTCGAAAATCACCAACCGGCGCCGATCAGAGCCGTCGAACGGTACGAACGTCGTACACGGCTATAATCCGTAGCTACGATTCGAAGCCCGATCGAACGCGCCGCTCGGACGGACGAACGGTGCGCTCGCTGTCACGATCGGGGCGGCGATCGGCCGGCGCGTCTCAATCGTCGTGACTGTCTCGAAAGTGTAAATAAGCAAACACGTATAAGCGGCCGCATTTTGTAGGATCGTAACAACAGCATGGTCCGCCAACGCATCGACAGTGAAGACCGAAGCAGTCCGACGGAGGCGATCGCATGAGCGTGCCGGAGCGACTCGCCGACGTCATCACGTCTCGTTCTCGCCTCGTACTCGTCGTCCTGCTCGTGACGACCGCGCTCGTCGGCGCCGGCATGCCGATGGTCGACGACGACTCCTCGCTCGATCAGTTCGAGAGCGAATCCGACGAAGCGCAAGCCTTGGAGCGCATCGACGGCAACTTCACGAGCGAGCAACAGGAGAACACGACGAGCGTCCAGGTGATCGCGAGAGGTGATCGAACCGACGAGAACGTCCTCGCGAAGGAGTCGCTGATCGACTCCCTCGAGTTCCAGCAGGAGATCCGGACCAACGAGTCGATCAACGAAACGCTCGTCGACGAGAACCCGATCACCGGGGTCGAGAACCTGGTCGCCATTACGGCGATCACCGACGAGCGAGTCGCCGCCCTCGAGAACCGAAGCGCCGAACTCGAGGCCCGCAGCGCGGAGTTGAACGAGACGAGCGCGCGGCTCGAGGAGGGCCTCAACGAGACGGTCGCGTTACAGCGCGAACGCGAGCAGATCGAAGCGACCTACAACGAGAGCGACCCCGAATACGAGCAGCGACCGAGCGACGAAGACTTCGCGGCCGTCGTCGAGAACGCGACGCAGGGGCTCGACGACGGGCAGGCTGCAGAGTACGAGGAGTACGTCGGCCAACTCCGCGAGATCGAGTCGCAGCTGTTCGAGATCGAGCAGGACGCCGACGATCCGGAGTCGGTCCCCGAATACGAGGAGCTCCAGCAACAGCGCGAGGATATCTACGCCGGCGCGACGATGGGCGTCCTCGAGGACGAGTACGACGCGCTTGAGGACGACTCCGAACGACTCGAGGAAGACTGGGCGGCGCTCGAGGAGGACGACGAGCAGCCGTCGCTGGACGAGCAGATCGAGGCGCTCGAGGAACTCGACGGCGAGGAGTTCGACGACGCCGTCGAGCGGACGCTCTCTGACGGCGACGACGGGGAGAGCTTCGCGATCGGGCTGATGCCCAGCGAGTACGAACCGGGGAGCACCGAAGCCGACGCCCGGATGACGTCGATCACCCAGTCGACCGCCGGCGCGGACTCGGCCGGCGCGGAGGAGATGGGCGCGATCGACGACCGGACCGTCGAGAGTCAACTCGAGATTCGGAATCTCGCGAACGCCCAGGACGGCGACTACGTCGTCTTCGGCGGCGGGATCGTCACCGACGAAATCGACCGTTCGATGGGCGACAGCCTCGCGATCGTCGGCCCGCTCGCGATGCTGTTCGTCGTCGTCGCCCTGCTGGTCGCCTACCGCGACCTGCTCGATATCATCCTCGGCGTGGTCGGTATCGCGGTCGTCCTCGTCTGGACGTTCGGCTTCATGGGCTGGGCCGGGATCGCGTTCAACCAGATGTTCGTCGCGGTGCCCGTCCTGCTGATCGGGCTCTCGATCGACTACGCGATTCACGTGTTCATGCGACACAGGGAGCAACGCGACGAGGCAGGAGCCACTGGCTCCGGCAGCGTCCGCGAGTCGATGACGATCGCGCTCGGCGGCGTCGGCGTCGCCCTCGTCTGGGTCACCGCGACGACCGTCATCGGCTTCCTCTCGAACCTCGTCAGCCCGATCGGCCCCATCCGCGAGTTCGGAATCGTCAGCTCCGTCGGCATCGTCGCCGCGCTGATCGTCTTCGGCGCCCTGATCCCCGCCGCCAAGGTCGAGATCGACGAGTTCCTCGAGGGGCGCGGGTACGATCGCCGCAAGCGCGCGTTCGGGACCGGCGGCGGCCGCTTTAGCGAACTCCTGACGGTCGGCTCGACGGCTGCCCGGAAGCTGCCTGCCATCCTGCTCGTGCTCGTCCTGTTGCTCTCGGCCGGCGGCGTCTACGGCGCGACGCAGGTCGACACCAGCTTCGAGCAGGAGGACTTCCTCGCGGAGGATCCGCCGGCCTGGACCGAGCGGCTGCCGGGCGGGTTGAGCCCCGGCGAGTACCAGGCCAAGGCGGACATGGACTTCGTCAACCAGCACTTCCAGCGCGGGGACAGCCAGGCTCAGATCCTCGCCGAAGGCGACGTCGACGATCCGGCGGCGCTCGAGCGGATCGACGCGGCCCGCGACGACGCCGCGGACAGCGACGTCGCCTACCAGCTGGCGACCGGCGAGGCGGACGTGCAGGATCCGCTGTCGACGATGGAGCGAGTCGCCGCACAGAACGAGTCGTTCAACGAGTCGTTCGACGCGGCCGACACCGACGACGACGGCGTGCCCGACGAGAACGTCACGGCGCTGTACGACCAGCTGTTCGAGGTCGACGAGGACGCCGCCAGTCAGGTCATTTCCCGGACCGACGGCGGCGACGGCTCCGAGTACGACGCCGCCCGGCTGGTCATCGGGGTTCAGGGCGACGCGAGCCCCGGCGATACGACCGACGAGATGCGCGACATCGCCGCCTCGATCGAGGACGGCGCGGACGTGACCGCCGTCGCGACCGGCGATCCGATCGTCAGCTACATCGTCGAACAGGACCTGCTCGACACCGTCCTCGAGAGCCTGCTGATCACGCTCGTGGCCGTCTTCGCCTTCCTCACGGTCGCCTACTGGCTGACGGGCAACAGCGCCTCGCTGGGGATCGTGACCCTGCTGCCGGTCGCGTTCTCGGTCAGCTGGATCCTCGGCACGATGTACCTCATCGGCATGCCCTTTAACGTGCTGACGGGGATGATCACGAGCCTGACTATCGGGCTCGGCGTCGCCTACAGCATCCACGTCAGCGCGCGCTACTCGCTCGAGTTGGAGCGGCAGGGCAACGTCTGGTCGGCGCTCCGAACGACCGTCACCGGCACCGGCGGCGCCCTGCTGGGTAGCGCGGCGACGACCGTCGGCGGGTTCGGCACGCTCGCATTCGCAATCTTGCCGGCGCTCCAGCAGTTCGGCATCATCACGGCGCTGACGATCACGTACGCGTTCCTCGCGAGCGTGGTCGTCCTGCCGTCCCTGCTGGTGCTGTGGACGCGGTACCTCGGCCCCGACGTTTCCTTCGATCCGTCGGGTTCGAGCGGGCCGGCGCCGGCGGCAAGCGACGGGGGCACGCCGGCGTCGACGATCGACGACGGAGCCGGACACCGCGACGGCGACGGTGACGGTCGCGGAGGTGACGGCGGATGACCGACGACGAAAACGCAGCGGTCGACGCCTTCGAGGGACTCGGGCTGACCAGCTACGAGGCCAAGGTGTTCATCGCGCTCCACCGACTCGGCGCGGGGACCGCCCGCGACGTCGCCGACATCACCGACGTCCCCCGCTCGCAGGTCTACAGCGTCGCCGACAGCTTGGAGGATCGGGGCCTGCTCGAGGTCCAGCAGTCGAACCCGATCCGCTACCGGCCGGTCAGCGTCGACGAGGCGCGGGAACTCCTCCGCGAGCAGTTCGAGCGCGAGCAGGACCGGGCCTTCGAGTACGTCGAATCGGTCAGGGACGACGCCGCCGGCGAGGAGACCCAGGAGGACATCTGGACGGTGCGGGGCCGCGACCGGATCGACGACCGCGTCGTCGACCTCTGCTCGCAAGCTGAGAAGCGGATCGTCTTCGGCACGCGGCTCCCGGAACTCGTCACCGACGCGATCGGGCGGACGCTCGAGGACCGGGCAACGGCCGGCGTGACGGTGGTGACGATGAGCCAGATCGAGGCGGTCCAGACGGCGTTCGACTCGCTCGAGGACGTGGCGGTAGAATCGCCGTTCATGCGCCGGACGGACGACCAGCGGTCGGGACGGATCGTGCTCGTCGACGACGATAGCATCCTGTTGAGCGTGATCGACGACGACGGGAGCGAGACGGCGATCTGGAGTTCGGAGTCGCTGTTCGCGTCGGTGTTGATTCAGCTCATCGAGGCGAACCTCGAGGCCGACGTGCAGCGGGCCTGACGCGGCTCGCCGGTCACCAGCGACCTGCCAGTCTCGATCACCTCCCCGTTGCGGTCAGCGAACGCTTCGAATCGCCCGAATATTGTGGACGACGACGCCGATCCCGACGCCGAGAATCGCCGCCGGAACGAGCGGGCGAAAGCGGTCGTCCGGGAGCAGCAGGAAAACGCCGTAAAACGCGAGCAGGACGCCCACCTTGAACAGTCCGAATTGCAGCGCCGACGGCTGCTCGCCGAAGATCGCTCGAGTGAGCGGCTGTCCCTCCTCGAGGCCGTCCGTTCGAGTGCCGACGACCGTCGTGACCAGATCGCCGACGCCGTAGAAGAGAACGGCGAGCAGCCACAGCACGAGAACGAGGGTACTCACGGTCGCGCGTTTTGAACAGGAGTGAACAGCATCCTATACGTTTCGACCCGCACCGACTCGAGGCGGAGCCGGCTCACTCGAGTCGATACCGAAGCGACGCGGCGGTCCTCACTCGAGCCGGTACCGCAACAGCGCGGCGATCCCGCCGAGATTCGACAGCTGCTGGCCCGGCGGGAACTCGCTCGAGAAGACGGTGACCTCGCCGCCCTTCTGCTCGGTGGTGCGGACGAGCTGGTCGACGTCGATGTTCCACTCGCCCTCGGGGCCGCGCTCCTTCCGGAGCCGATCGTCCAGAATCAGGAGCCGATCGATCGCGCCGTAGTCGGCGGCCTTCCGGACCTCTTCGGGACCGTAGGCCGCCTTCGCGCCCTGGGCCATGCGCTCGGTGAGTTCGTCGATGTACTCGGCCTCGCTCTCGATGCGGGTTTCCTGCTGGACGTCCGCGACGGCGCCGCGCTTGAGGACTTCGTGGACGCCCCGATCGCCGACGGCGGCCGTGTCGACCATCGTGATCTTCTCGGCGACCTCGGGCTCGTTGTTCTCGATGTATTTCAGCGCGTCCTGTTTCGTAAAGCCCGGACCGGCGAGGATGATCGCGTCGGCGTCCTGGCGCTTCAGGACGTCTCCGAGTTCTGAAAAGAGTTCGTCGCGTCCGCGGGCGTACTCGCCTTTCCCGGTCGTGCCCGTGATCGTCGCCCGCTCCTCGGTGCCGTACTGGGCGACCGTGTGGACGTGGGCCTGGCCCTCCTCGACCGTGGCGATGGCGACGTCCGGGTTCTCGGTGGCCTCCTCGGCCTCCTCGAGGCGGGCCTCCTGGTCCGGTTTGAACCGCTTCTCGATGGAGAGTTCGTCCCGCTCCTCGACGTTCAGCGTGTGGTGGAAGCCTAACTGATCCTCCCGCGAGCAGGCGACGATCTCGCCGCCAACGCGGAGGCGGTTGGCGAACTTGTGGAACTCGATGTCGTCGACGGCGATGGCGACCCACATGTGCTCGCGCTCGCCGCCCGTATCCCGCATCTGGTCGTCGTTGCGCTGGATGCGCCGGGTCGTATCGCCCGCGACGCGGTCGCCGGGCTCGAGGACGTACTGCAAATGCCAGAGGTCGTCGACGCTCTCGGGGACGACCGTCACCCGTTCGCGCCCGCCCTCGATCTGCTCCCGGTCTTTGATCTGCATGCGCGTGGCTTCACGCGGCGGTGATAAGTGGGCTGCGATCCCTCGACCGCGAGGGCGCTCGAGGATCGGGTTCGTCGGCGACGACGCGGTGGGGTTGCCACTGTTAGGGACGATCCGTATCCCCATTGCGAACCAATATCATACATGAAGCTCGCACACGTAACGCTGCTCGAGGACTTCGGAACCCGCTCGCTCGCGACCCACGGACTCATGGCCATCGCGTTCGTGAACGCGATTCTCGCGGGACTGGTCGTCGGCGGAGAGCTGGGACGGATCTCGTTCGTCGCACTGCTCAACGTCACCGCGGGCCTGTGGATCGCCCACTCGCTCCACTCGCTCGGAAACGTCGCGACCGACGACGAGTACGAGGGTATCCTGAACGAGCTGCTGGACACCGACGACGAATTCAGTCAGGGACTCGCGACCGGCCGGTTCGGTCGCCTCCTCGTGCTCATCGCGGCCGTCACGGCGGTCTCGCTGTTGACTTCGGCACAGGTTCTCTCGGGAACCGTCTTCCAAATCGCCGTCGTCGGCGTCGGCAGCATCGCGGTCGTGACCGCGATCATCGGCTTCCTGATCGCCCTCGGCGCGTCCCACGACGCGAGCCAGCAGCAGTGGCGCGACCGCATCGACGAGAACCCGACGCAGGACTCGAGCGACGCCGCCAACGACGGCGGCGCCGTGGACGGGGCGTCGTAATCCAGGTCCGGATACCGCCCGGATCACGGTTGTCAGCGGTCGGTATCGCTTCGCGCTCGAGAACCGCGACCGGATATCACAAATCGAGAGATTCAACTCCGTACCGTAGAGACCGGTAGTCGTGTCTCTACGAATGGATCCGGGATGGACGTCGCCGGCAGTCGGAAGCACGCGAGCGGAGCGGTCGAAGCGACGGACGGTTTGCCGCCTCGACTCGTCGCGCCGATGATCGGCACGCGACTGCCGGAACCGTCGGGCCGGCTCGGCGTGTTCGGGACGATCTGCGTGTTCTCGTTTCTGGTGAACACCGGTCGGATCGCGTTCGCGCCGCTGGTCGATTTCTTCATCCAGTCCGGCGTCGCGCCGGCGACGGCGGGGCTGGCGGCGACGGCCGTCTGGGTCGGCAGCGCGCTCTCCCGGCTGCCGACGGGCTATCTCCTGACGCGGATCAGCCGGCACCGCGCTCTTCTCGGAATGGGGCTCTTCCTCAGCGTCACGTCCGCGCTGACCGCGCTCTCGCCAGGCATCTGGTTCACCATCGCCGGCGCCTTGCTCGTTGGCCTCGCGACGGGCATCTTCTTTATCGCCGCGAATCCACTCGTGAGCGAACTCTTCCCCGAGCGGGTCGGCCTCGCGGTCGGGGTCCGCGGGATGTTCTCCCAGATCGCCGCCGTCACGGCGCCGATACTGGTCTCGGTCGCGATCGTCCGCGGCTCGTGGCGGCTCGTCTTCGGCGCGCTCGCCGTCCTCGCGTTTCTGCTCACCGTGGCCTTCCTGTTCGCCGTCCGGCGCGCCGAGATGCCGAACGCCGGCGCTGACGACCGTGACTTCCTCGCCGCGATCCGCGCGCAGTGGCGGCTGATCGCCGTCGGCATCGTCTTCGTCGGCTTCACCGGCTTCGTCTGGCAGGGCGTGTTCAACTTCTACGTCACGTACCTCGGCGCCGCGAAGGGGATCCCCTCCGAGACTGGAACGACCCTGCTGACGGTGCTGTTCGCCGCCGGCGTCCCGTCGTTCGTCATCGCCGGCCGCCTCGCGGATCGGTTCTCCTATCTCCCCGTACTGCTCGCGACGCTCGTCGGGTTCGTCGCCTGCCTCGCCGCCGTCACCGTCGTCGAGGGGCTCGTCGCGATCGCCGCCGTCACGGTCGCGATGGGACTGATCATCCACTGTCTCTTCCCGGTGGCCGACGCCTACCTGCTCGACTCGCTGCCCGACGAGAACCGCGCCAGCGCCTACGCGGGTTTCAGCGCGACGATGATGCTCATTCAGGCGACCGGCAGCGTCGCCGTCGGCGCCTTCGCTCAGGCTGGCCTCGGTTACACGGCAGTCTTCCGCGGCTACGTGTTCTTCGTCGCCGCCATCGCCGTCGCCATGGCCGTCCTCGCCCGCGCCGGCCGACTCCCGCGGGGCGGCTACGCCTGATCCTCGAGCGAGTCGAACACCCTCGCGGCTGTCAGTCTCCGAGCTTCTGGAGTTTGTCCTTGGCCTTGTCGACGGCCGTATCGAATGTGTCCTCGAGTTCCTCTACTGAGCGCTCGACGTAGTAGACGCGATTGTGCGGTACTCGCCGGACGATATCGTTCCCCTCGTCGTCGATATCGTAAGCGAACAGCCAGTGATCCTGGAAGTACGCGATGTGGTCGTTGTCGACGTCGACCTCCTCGACGTCGCCGTCCGACGTTTCGTAGACGATCGTTGCGGTTCCGAGTTCCGGCATAGCGGACGGTCACCGCCGGGGGCCGTGTACGCTGCCCATGGCGCTGCCGGGGGCGGTTTCGCCGACTACGTGCTCGAGGCGCCGTCCGTTTCGGTTCCCTCGCCGGCGTTCGCGCGGGGCTCGTCCGGCTGACCCTGCACCGCGTTCGCGTCCGCGTCGGAGTCGGAGTCGGATTCGGATTCGGCTCCGGATTCGCCGGCAACCGATCGGTCGCGGCCGATCGGCGTCTCGTCGTCCTGCAGGACGGTGTTGTGCGGGCCGAACGCGAGGTACACCATGACGGCTATAAACACGACCAGCGCGAAGACGATCGCAGCGGCGATCCCGAGCGTCGTCGTATCGCTCTGCAGCGGCCCGGCTACCAGTGCGATGCTGCCGATCGACGAAGCTAGAGCGATCACACCCGTCCTATCGGCCCCGCCGTTATGAGGGTTGTTCCGAAGCTAATCGGTGTTCGACAGGGGGGCTCGAGTCGCGCGAGTAATCGCGGGTTTCGGCCGCCGGTGGGGCGCGAACCGACGCGATCAAACGAGTCGTATATATACCACGTGTGGATTCGATCGCGATTCGATTTCAGCGACCGAGCCGAATCGGACTCGAGTCTCGCGCCACTCTCGGGTGCGAAATCGACGTCGAGGGCCGGATCCGTTCCGAACGCAGCGAGGCTACTCCTCGGCGATCCGACTTCCGCCCGGCGGCATGAAGTGCTGAATTCGGTCCGGACTCGCGATCTTGCGGACGAACGACTCGTCTTCGAACCGCTCGCGGAACCGCCGGTACATCCGCTTTGCCGCGTCGGCCTGGGCGTAGCGTCCGGGCTCGAGTTCGATCGTCGTCTCGGCCTGCCCCTCGATAGCCGACGGCGGGCCGCCGATGACGCGGGTGTAGGGTTCGCACTGGATCCCGACGGCCACGCCGACCGGCGTGTCGTCGTAGTAGGTCCGATCGCCGCGGATCGCGAACCCGCCCTTCTCGAGGTATTCGCCGCTCTCGGGCGTCTTGGTCACCTGATCCGAGTCGACGGCGTAGACGTCGCCGGCGTAGCGGCCGTCCTTCCAGACTGAGGAGTAGGAGACCGCGAACTGCGCGGCCTCCTCGATGCTCGAGTCGGGCAGTTCGATGTCGCTCGAGGACGCCTCGCTCGGATCCGTCGCCTTCAGCACGGTGACGGGGCCGCCGTGGGCCTGCGTGTGCAACACCTTGTCGCCGGGCTCGAGGTACTTCTTGACGATCTCCTCGTTCTGGTCGGCGTTGCGGCCGCCGATCACGAGGTAGTCGTCGCTGGTGTGGAACCAGCGGAACCGATCGTACCACGGCTCGTTCTCGCGGATCGGTACGGAGGGCATCGAGAGCCAGTCTTTGTCTTCCCCCTCGTCTTCGTCGTCCGCGTCGTCCTCGCCGGCGTCCTCCGCCTCCCACTGCTCGCGGCGGCGCTTGGCCTCCTCCAAGTCCTCGCGGGTGTCCTCGATGGCCGCGAGCGCGCCTTCCTTCTTCTCCTCGACGCGCTTGGCCTCGGTGTAGAGGCGGTCCGCGTTCTGCTCGACGCCCTGTCGGGCCTCGAGGTCGATCCGCTCGCCGTCGATATCGACGGTCACGATCCCCTCGCTGCCGTCGATGCCGACGACCGCCTCGGCGGCCTCGATACCGCGTTCCTTGCCCTCCTCGAAGCGCTCCTCGATCTCGTCCCAGGGACGGTCCTGTTCGCGGGCGTTCCGGATCGTCGAGAGGATGTCGTCGACGAGGCCGTACCGGGCGTACAGCAGTTCCGCCTTCTCGCGGAGTTGCTCGGCTTCCTGCTCGAAGCCCTCGATCGCCCCCTGCTGTTGCTCGATGATCCGCTCGTGTTTGGCGATCTCCTCCTCGAAGTCGGGCCGCTGTTCGGTGGGGTCCGGCTCCTCCTCGTCCTCGAGTTCGAGCCGGAAGAAGTAGTCGTCCAGCGCGGTCAAAAAGGAGTCGTAGGCTTCGCCGACCAACCCTTCGGCTTCGTGTTCCTCGAGCGGGAAGGGAGTAACGTCGATGACGCGCTCCTGAACATCGTCCTCGTCATCCCCGTTCCCGTCGTCGTCGTCCTCGCGCTCGAGGTACAGCCGCGGGTCGAAGTTCCCGTTCCGGATATCGAGCGCGAGTCGCTCGATTGCCTCGTAGATCCGGTCGTAGACGTCCTCGTCGGCCTCGGCGATGTCCATCGCCTTCTCGACGCCGGCGCGGGTACAGAGTTCCTCGGCGTAGAGGCCACCGAAGTTGAGCTGCGTCGCCAGCGTCCGGACGACGTCCGTGTCGGAGTCGTCCATCTCCCGGTAGAACGCGTCCCGCGAGACCGTCAGGGGGTTCGTCCGCGTGTCGGGGAACTCGTAGCGCGAGCCCGGGACGACGGTTCGCGATTTCAGGCGGACGGTCTCGAGGCAGTCGATCACCTCGTACTCGCCGTCGGTGACGGCGACGTTACCCTGCCCGAAGAGTTCGACGATGATCCGGGTGGTACCGTCGTCGCGCTCGAAGGTGAACTCGAGGATGCGGTCGAACTCGTACTGCTCGACGCCGGCGAAGTCCGCGCCCGAGAGCCGGTTGCGCAGCATCATCGCGAACTGCGGCGGCCGGCCGGGGGCGTCGGGTACTCGCTCGGGGGCGACCGTGTGGGCGCGCTTGACCTCGCCGACCTCGAAGATCAACTCGGTGCGGCCCCGATCGAAGTCCCGCATCTTCAGCCGGACGAGGTCGTCGCCGTAAAGATAGGCCTTGTCGACCTTCGCGCCCTCGTACGCGCCGAGTTCTTCGACGAGGGCGGCGAGATCGACGCTCGTAAGCTCCCGCTTCTGGTCCATACCGAAAGTGCCCGGCGCGGTCAAAAAGGCGTGTCGCTCCGCGTCTCGGGTCGACGGCGCCGAACCGGCGCGACCGAATCGCGATCGAGTCGGTGGATTTCGGCGGCCCGAGGTCGGAAAGCCTAATCCGAATCCGCCCGTTTCGGACAACTATGCACACGATCGTCGCCGAGACGAGCGGTCCGTCGACGCGAGCCCCGGACGCCCGGCGCTCGAATCGCCCCTCGAGTTCGACCGCAAGCCCACGGAGGTCGCTGAGACGATGAGCGCGCCGAACCAGCGCCCCTGGGCCGAAGTCCACCGAATCCCGTCGTTCCTCGAGCGCCTCGAGGAGGAGGGCGGCGTTCAGGTCCTCGAGTTCGTCGACGAACTTGTCGGCGAGGGCTCGCTCCCGATCGACCCCGAGGGCGTCGTCTACCACGACCGCGGAATCCGCGTGCCCGGCTACGACGCCACCTTCGTCCACGAGCCGACCGGCTCGCGGGGTCGGCCGGCGTTCAGCGTCGAGGTCGACTCCGTCGGCCCGCGGAACACGTGGGCCGTCTTCGACGCGACGGTGTCGTGGGACTTCTACCTCCTCATGACCCAGGGCGTGGCGGCGCTCGCCTGGGTGAGCGACGAAGAGTACCGCATCGAGGAGGCCGACCAGTTCGAGACGAAACACGACGCGCTGACCGCGGGCCGGTTCTCGTTCGGCGTCTTCCTCTACGGGCCCGAGGACTGGACCGAGCGGGCCGACCAACTCCGACAGACCGACTCGCCCGCGTACCTCCGCCGCGAGGACGGCTCGAACGTCGTCCCGTCCACGCAAAACGAGTTCTACCGGTTCGTCGACGCGACGCCGACCGAGTTCCGCACCAGCGGGAACGCCGATTCGTATCTCGGGCTGCTGGAACTCGAGTTGACGATCGATTGAGCGCCGATCCCATTCCCGCCTCGTACGCACCGATCACGGCCGCCTTCGCAGTCAGAGAGAAAGTGTCATCGCCGAACTGCTCGGAGTTACGGACGATCGCCAACCAGTCCCGAACTGTAACTGTGGCCGATCGCTACCGATCGTCGAATTGTTGTTCCCGCTCGAGTCGCTGACAGCCGATCACCAGCGAGTCGGGAAGCGCTACGGCGGACGACTGGATCGCCTCGAACACGGCCGCGACCTCCGCGAACCGGGGGCCGCGACTCGCGACGAGCGGATCGGCCTCCCACTCGACGAACTCGTAGTCCGCTAACAGCGGCAGGTGTCGATGGAGCAGGTCGCGCCGCAGGGGCTCCGGATCGGCGGGGACGTTCGGGTTGATCGCGCGCTCCGGCAGCGGCACCGATTCGTCCGGCGAAACGTCCGACAGCGAGATGACGATCTGTCGCCGCGGTTCGGCGGACGCGGCCTCGAATACCCGGTCCCAGTTCCGGATGACTCGCTTCCCGTTCTCGAAGCGTACGGACGACATGACCCTCGATTTCGCACGACCCGGCTAAACTATTTCGCCACCGATAATATTTTCGACCGGAATACGCCGGTCGAAACGACTGCCGAGAGCCGGCAAACGTTTGTCCGTCGGCTTCGAACGGCCAGATATGTCGTCGCTCGAGGAAGTTCTCGTCGTTTCGACGCTCGCCGGCTGCACGACCGGCATCGGCGCCTTGCCGCTGTTGCTCACCGATCGGATCAGCCACCGCGTCTACGACGGCTCGCTCGGCCTCGCGTCGGGAATCATGGTCGGCGCGGCCGTCTTCGCGCTCGTGCTCCCCGGCCTCGAGCTCGGCTCGCCGTTCGAAGTCGTCGCGGGACTCGTCGCCGGCGGCGGCTTCCTGCTCGCGAGCAACGCGCTCTTGCCGCACATCCACGTGCTCTTTCCCGGCGAGCAGGTCGAGGGGACGAAACTCCGCGATCCGGCCGGCGACCTCCCGACGCTGTCGGAGCGCGTCGAAACGGGTCCCGAAGACGGAGTCAGCGACGACCTCCGCCGGGCCGCGCTGGTCGGCGCCGCGATCACGATCCACAACGTCCCCGAGGGGCTGGCCGTCGGGATCGCCTTCGCCAGCGGCGAGGCCGCGCTGGGACTGGCCATCGCGACGGCGATCGCCGTCCAGAACGTCCCCGACGGGTTCGCGATGGCCGTTCCTTCGGTCCGAGCCGGCATCTCCGGCCCGCGGACCCTCCTGTACACGACGCTGTCGGGCGGCGTCCCGGAACCGATCGCCGCGGCCGTCGGCTTCGCGCTGGTCGCGTTCGTCTCGAACCTGTTCCCCGTCGCGGCCGGCTTCGCCGCCGGCGCGATGATCGCCGTCGTCTTCCGCGAGTTGGTCCCCTCGAGCCACGGTCACGGGCACGCCGATATCGCAACCGCAGCCTTCGTCGTCGGCTTCGCACTGATGCTGATCGTTGATACGGTGCTTGCAGTCTGATCGGCCGACGCAGTCGGCGCCAGTCCCGCCGTCCGGCGATGCGCCGTCGACGTATTCAGGCCCGCCGCTGATCCGCCTCGGCGGCAAATCGTCCGCGACGATGGCACCTGACTACTACACGAAGGACGATTTCGTCGACGACCTCGAGATCGATCCCGCCCGCTTCGACGACCGGCCGGACGAGGAAACGCTCGAGACCGTCGTCTCCAACGTCGAGGAGCGAAATATCGAGGTCCACGTCTTCGACGACGGAGACGCTGCTCGGGAGCACCTGACCGACCAGATCCCCGACGGCGCCGAGGTAATGGACGGCCACTCGACGACGCTCGAGGAGATCGGCTTCACCGACGTGCTGGCGGAGGCCGACGGCTTCGACTACGTCGGCAACGCCCTCGAGCAGATCGACGACGAGGACGAACGGTCGACCCGTCGCCGCGAGGCGACCACCGCCGACGTCTTCTTCGACGGCGCGAACGCGATCGCCGAGAGCGGCGAAATTCTCGGCGCGAACGCGCTGGGCAACGCCGTCGGCGCCTGGCCCTTCGGCGCCGAATCGCTCGTCCTCGTCGCGGGCACGAACAAGATCGAGTCCGACTGGGAGACCGCCGTCGAGCGCATCCGCGAGTACGCGCTCCCGCTCGAGGACGCCCGCGCGCAGGAGGTCTACGGACAGGGCAGCGTCGTCGGAAAGCTCGTCTCCATGGAGTACGAACGGGTTGACGACCGCACGCAGCTCGTACTGATCGACGACGATCTCGGATTCTGACGCCGCCCGCCGGAGTCGCGGGAGCCGCTGCCCGCGTTTCCGCCACCGGTGACCTTTTCTCGCCGATCGGCCAACGATTCGGCATGACCTTCGTCTCGAAGCTCCGGGCTCGAGAGCCGCTCGTCGGCACCTGGGTCGCCCTGAGCGATCCGGCGATCGCCGAAATTAGCGCGCAGCTCGCGTTCGACGCGGTGATGATCGACGCCGAGCACTCCACGAACTCGATCGAGACGGTGACGGAGATGGCCCGCGCGGTCGACGCCGCAGACGCCGATACCGACACCGATCCCGGGGCGATCGTCCGCCTCTCGGAGAACGATCCGACGGAGATCAAGCGAACCCTCGACGCCGGCGTCGACGGCGTGATGGCGCCGATGATCGACTCCCCCGAGGACGCGCGGGCGCTGGTCGAGGCGACCCGCTACCCGCCCGAGGGCGTCCGCGGCGTCGGCTACGGCCGCGGCACCGAGTACGGGGAGGCGTTCCCCGAGCACCTCGAGCGGGCCAACGACGAAACGCTCGCGCTCGCGCAAATCGAGACCGAATCGGGGTTCGAGAACGTCGAGGAAATCGCCGCCGTCGACGGCCTCGACGGACTGTTCGTCGGCCCCGCAGACCTCTCGGCCGCGCTCGACCTGTTCGGCGAGACGGACGGCGACGAGTTCCTCGAGGCGGTCGACCGCGTGCTCGAGGCGGGCCACGCGGTCGACAAGCCGGTCGCGACGCTCGCGTTCGAAGAGGACGAGATCGAGCGGTGGGTCGACCGCGGCTTCGACTTCGTGTTGGCCGGCGTCGACATCGATTACCTGCAGCGGGGCGGCCGGCGCGCGAAGGCGGCGTTCGAGGACGCGGTCGGTCAGTCAGAATAGCGATTCGCCTCGAGCGTAACGCGATCGGCTGTCCGCCGTCCCGCCGATGGGTCCGAGGCAGTATGGGGTCCTCCCTGCTCCTCGAGGGTGAATATTGCGTATCAAAATGTTCACTCATAAAATATATTTCCGATCAGGGGAGAGGAATAACCATGAATCGAACTCTCCTGATCGGGGGGTACCAGAGATGACGCGGGACGGTCCAATGTGCGGTGCCACCGTCAACAGCGGTCACAGTTGCCCAGAATGTAGTGGGGGTCAGTCTGACGGGACTGCTGTCAAGGAAGTGGCGACAGACGGTGCAGATGCGAACGCGCCCCCCTCAGACGACGGACATCTGCCGGCGGACCTGTGGGTAACGATCGGAGCAGGCGTAACGTCTCTAGCTGCCGGAGCTGTCGGCTACATGAGTACATATCTATACTGGGAATCTGAATTTCCGTTTCCGATCATCTCTCTTATCACATTCGCATATCTCATCCAGATGGAGTCCGGGAAAAAGGCGGTCGGAACTGGACTCTACATTATCTCGGCGCTTCTCATCCTTTGGTAGGCTGTTACTGGTACGACATGCACACGTCCAATCTATTCGGCGGTGCAATATTTGTCGGTATGTTAATGCTTTTCGCAGTGGTTTTGGTGGCCATCACTGCCGCTATTGTGGGTGTGGTATTGAACCGAATCGCAGAGGAGTAGATGTGCATCGGTGCTCGAGCATTCGAGCGGGATATTCAACGTGGTTCCGTCGAAACCTCGGCTCAGGTGAGAGTACTAGCGCGTGACGAGATAGAAACGGATACGGGAGCGTGTACCAACTGTCGGGGTATGCCATACCTATTCGTTCACTTTCGGGAGAAGCGGACGCCCGACGGCGAGCAGGTGTACTTCGGGATCAGCGAAGACGGATTTCACTGGGAGGCGGTAAACGGCGGTGACCCCATACTCTGGAGCTACAAGGGCGACAAGGGGGTCAGGGACTGTACGATCACCAGAACGACCGACGGGCGGTTCGTGATCATGGGAACGGACCTCAGCCTGGCCTACGGGATGCCCAACCAGTACGACGGCTCGTGGGAGGAGATCAATCGCAACGGGAGCGACGCGCTGGTGCTGTGGGAGTCCGAGAACCTGGTCGACTGGTCCGACCAGCGGATGGTCGAACTCGGGGACGGACAGTTCGGCTGCCTCTGGGCGCCGGATATCACTTACGACGCTGAGAACGGCGACTATGTCGTCCACTGGTCGTCGTCCCACCGCAGCGACGAGTACGAGGAGAAGGCCATCTACTACGCCCGAACCGACTCGTTCGAGACGTTCTCGGAGCCGGAACTGCTATACCGAAAGGACGACAGCGGCGTCATCGATTCCGCGATGTACGAGGAAAACGGGTCGTACTACTGTTTCCTAAAGAGCGACGAGAACCCGACCGGCATCATTCTAGTGAAAAGCGACCGTCCGACCGGGCCGTTCACCCGAGTGTCGGCGTTCGATCGCACCATGGAGGGACTCGAGGGCGCGCGCTACGAAGCGCCGACCGCCGTGCGACTCGAGGACGGGCGGTGGTGTCTGTTCCTGGATTACTTCGGCGGTAGTCCGGAGACGCAGGGGTACGTGCCGTTCGTCGCCGAGTCGCTGGAGGGGGAGTTCGTGCGCGCCAACGAGGAGTTTTCGTTCCCGTACGGGTTCAAGCACGGGACGATTCTGCCGATCACGGGGGAGGAATACGAGCGTCTGCAGGAATACGAAAAGGATCCGTCGGAGCGGTAACGCGACCTCCGAGAACGAACTCCGGTATCGACCGTCAGAGCCGCTTGCTCACGTACGGCCCGTCCTGGTGGTAGCCGAGTTTGTTCCGGTAGTACTCGCGGGCGCCGATCCCGGAGATGACGCTGACCTTGTCGTAGCCCGCGTCGGCGGCGAGCTCCTCGGCCTTCTCCATCAGTCGGCGGCCGTAGCCCCTGTGCTGGTGCTGGTCCGTCTCTCCCTCGTCGCCCATGGTCACTTCGCTGCCGTAGACGTGGAGTTCGCGGATCAGGGCGGCGTTCTCGAGTTCCGGCCGCACCGGATTCGACGGGAACCGCAACCGGCAGAAGCCGATCAGGAGGTCCTTGTCGAAGTCCTCGACGGAGATGAAGTGCTCCGTGCCGCCGCAGGCGTCGTAGGTCATGACGTCGAGTTCGACGTTCTCGGGTTCCTCGTCGTTCATCCCGACTTCGCGACAGCGGATACAGTCGCAGGACCAGCCGTGTTCCTCCATGCGCTGGCGGGCGAGTTGCCGGAGGTTGGACTTCCAGACGCCGGCGTCGATGAAGTCCGCCGGGATGTCCCGCTGGACGCGCTGGAGGCGCGTGTAGCGGGGGATCATGTCCTTGATCTCCGCGATCAGTTCGGCGGCCTCGTCGTTGCCTAGCGGCTCGAACTCGCCGCGGTGCCACCAGTCGTAGGTCGCCGTGTCGCGGACGATTAGCATCGGGTAGATTTTGAGGTAGTCGGGCTTCCACTCCTCTTCCTCGAAGATGCGCCGGAAGTCCTCGAGACACATCTCCTTGGACATCCCGGGCTGGCCGGGCATCATGTGGAAGCCGACCTTAAAGGCCGAGTCCCGCAGCCGCTGGTTGGCGTCCATCGACTCCTGGACGCCGTGGCCGCGGTGCATCTCCCGGTTGACCCGCTCGTAGGTGGTCTGGACGCCGACCTCGACCTTCGTGCCGCCGAGATCGAGCATCCGGTCGATCTGCTCGGGGTCGCACCAGTCGGGCTTGGTCTCGAAGGTGGTCCCGATGTTGCGGACGTCCGCGGTCTCGTTCTCCGCGATCACGTCTTCCAAATACCGGAACTCGTACTCCTCCGGATCCTGCGCGAAGCTCTCTCCCTCGGCCGGTTCGGGCTCCTTGTCGACGTCGTAGTCGTTCATCGCCTCGAGGGCGCGCTTGACGAACCACTCCTGGTAGTCGTGGGAGCGGGCGGTCATGGTGCCGCCCATCAGGATCAGCTCCACTTTGTCGACGGGGTGGCCGATCTCGCGCAACTGCTCGAGGCGCAGCGTCACCTGCCCGTACGGATCGTAATCGTTCTGGACGCCGCGGGCCGCAGCGGGTTCTTCGCCCGTGTAGCTCTGCGAGGAGGAAAACTCCGAGTCAGGGCCGCCGGGACAGTAGAGACACTTCCCGTGCGGGCAGCGCTCGGGCGAGGTCATGATCGCGACCGGCGAGACTCCCGATGCGGTGCGGACCGGCTTGCGCTGGAGCACCGCCTCGAGGTCCTCGCGGTGCTCCTGGGGCGCGTAGTCGAGCAGCTCGGAGTTTTTCGGCACCTTCGGGGCCGAGTGCTCCGAGCAGGCCTCGAGTTTGGCCTTCTCGACCTCGTCGCGCTCGATCTCGCCCGCGAGGATCCGGTCGACTAGCGTCTCGCAGACCTGCCGGAAGGCTTCGGTTTCCGTGGGATCGTCGGAATCGGGCGTCTCGGTACTCACTACACGATTCTGGTCGGTCGCGGCGAATAAGCGTGTCGGAGTCGTGGTTGTGGCCTCGGGCGGACGGCCGACGCTGCGGTGCGTACGGCCGGGAGGATCCGATCCAGTCCGTCGATTCTCGGCGTCGCGTATTCGTGCCGAACCGTTAAATTACGCCTGTGTGTACAATAGCAGACGTGCCTCCCGAGTTGTCGATCGTACTTTCGGCGGTCGCGCTGCCGTTCGTAGTCGCGGGGTTGACGCCACTCTTGCGCCGAATCCTCGGCGAGTACGTCGGCTACGCCGGCGCCGCGGTGGCGCTGACCTGTTTCGGCCTACTCGCCTCGCAGTACGGCACCGAGGGCCCCGTCGACTTCACCTGGATTCCGTCGCTCGAGATCGCGATGCAGTTCTACGTCGACGGCTGGGCCCTCCTCTTCGCCCTGCTCGCGAGCGGCATCGGGACCCTCATCTTCCTCTACTCGCCCGCCTACATGCACGGCGAGTCCCACCTCACGCGCTTCTACGCCGCCCTCCTCGCGTTCATGGGATCGATCATCGGCGTCGCGCTGGCGGCCAACCTCGTCGCGATCTTCCTCTTCTGGGAACTCACGAGCCTCTGTTCGTTCGTCCTGATCGGCCACTACACCGAGGACGACTCCTCCAAGTACGCCGCCCGGATGGCCATGTTCATCACCGTCGGCGGCGGCCTCTTCCTGCTGGTCGGCCTGCTCATGCTGTCGATCGTCGCCGGCGACGCGATCGGCGCGGCGGCGACGTTCGACCTCGTCGCGATGCTCGAGAACCCCGACGCGATGCGGGAGGGGCTCCGCGAGCGCGGGCTGTTCGTCCCGGTCCTGCTCCTGCTGGCGATCGGCGCGGGGACCAAGTCCGCGCAGGTGCCGGTCCACTTCTGGCTGCCCAACGCGATGGCGGCTCCGACGCCGGTTTCGGCCTTTCTCCACTCCGCGACGATGGTGAAGGTCGGCGTCTACTTCGTCGGCCGCGTCCGCCCGCTGCTCGTCGGCGAGGAGTGGCTGTTGCTGTTCGCGACGCTCGGCCTGACGACGATGACCGTCTGTGCGATCATGGCCGTCGCGTCGACGGACGTCAAGGAACTGCTCGCGTACTCGACCGCGAGCCACCTCGGGCTGATGGTCGCCGGATTCGGCTTCACGTCGGTCTACGGCGCTGAGGCGGGCGTTTTCCACCTTCTGAACCACGCGCTGTTCAAGGCCGCGCTGTTCCTGATCGCCGGCATCATCGCCCACGAGGCCGGTACGCGGGAACTCGAGAACCTGAGCGGGCTCCGACAGGATCTGCCGATCACCGCGGCGATGACGACCGTCGTCGCGCTCTCGATGGCCGGCATCCCGCCCTTTAACGGCTTCTACTCGAAGGAACTGCTGTTCGAGGCGGCCGTGGAGGCGAGCCACTACCACGATATCGGGATACTGGGCTGGCTCTACCCCGCCGTCGCCGTCTTCGGGAGCGTCTTCACCGTACTCTACTCGCTGAAGTTCCTCTCGCTGTTCTTCGGTAACCGGCCGGACGCGCTCGGCCACGTCCACCGGCCCGGCGTTACGCTGCTGCTCTCGCCGGCCGTGCTGGCGCTGCTGGCCGCCGTCGTCAGCGTCCGCCCGCAACTCGCGATCGACGCGATCGTCCAGTCCGGTCTCGAGGCCACGGCCGTCGATCCTCACGAGATGCACGTCGGCATTCCGACGTCGTACTCGCCCGCGGCCGCCATGAGCGCGGTCACGATCGGTACCGGCTTGCTCGCGTTCCCCTTCTACGACCGTCTTCACCGGGGTATCCGCGCGATTCCGCACACGCTCCCGCCGACGAGCGCGAACTGGTGGTACGACGCCGTCGTCGGCAACCTCACCGGCGCGGGCGCGTGGCTCGGTTCGCGGGTCCACAACGGCCTGCTGCGAACCTACGCGACGTGGACGCTGCTTGCCACCGCCGCCCTCGCGTTGGCCGGATTCGTCGCAACGGGCGCCGTGACGGCGACCGTGTTCGGCCTCGAGACGCCGCCGGCGGTCGCGCTCGTGCTGGTCGTCGCGGTCGCCGCCGGCCTCGCGGTCGTGACGTCCGACTCCCACGTTGCGGGCGTGCTTACCCTCTCGATTCTGGGCTTCATGGTTGCGATCTTCTACATCCTCGGCAGCGCGCCGGACCTCGCGCTGACCCAGCTGGTCGTCGAGACGCTCGTGCTGTTGATCTTCCTGCTCGTGATCGAGGAGATTCCGGAGTACTACGAAGTGGAGATCGGGAGAGTCGTCCGCGACGCCGTCGTCTCCGTGGCCGTCGGCGCGACCGCGTTCATCACGGTGCTGGTCGCGACCGACGCCCGCCCGGACGGGAACACGGACATCGCGGAGGCCTACGCCAATCTGGCAGTTCCCGAGGGCGGCGGCACGAACATCGTCAACGTCACCCTCGTGGACTTCCGCGGCTTCGACACCCTCGGCGAACTCGTCGTGGTCGCGCTGGCCGCGATCTCGATCCTGACGCTGATCGTCATGCGGACCGGCGGTGCCGGCGGAGCCGACGGGACAGATCCCACTGTGGACGGTACCAGTCACACTCGAGGAGATGACGAATGAGACGGAGACGACGCCCTTCGACGGTGGTATCGACTCGAGGAGACCGAGGTCGAAACCGACACCGGATCCGCACCCGCAGTCGCCGACAGCGAACCCGCACCTCCAGCCGAGGTGGGTGCCGATGACAACCGTCATCATGCGCACGACCGCGCGGGCGATCGTCCCGATCATTCTGGTCGTCGCCATCGCGCTGTTCGTGGAGGGGCACAACCTCCCCGGCGGCGGCTTCATCGGCGGCGTGCTCACGGTGACGGCTTTCGCCGTGCTCTATCTGGCCTTCGGGCTGGACTTCTTAGAGCGCGGCGTGCTCGGGCGCGACGTCGAACCCGGGAAGGAACCCTCGCGGGACCGGGTCGTCGTGGCCTACCGCCGAATCTTCGAATATGGCCTCGCGATCGCCGTCGTCAGCGGGCTGGTGCCGTTACTGTTCGATCTGCCCTTCCTCTCCCAGACCTACTGGGTGTTCGAGGACGTGCCGATCTACGGCACCGTCGAGGTGGCGAGCGCGATGGCGTTCGACTTCGGGGTCTACTGCGTGGTCGTCGGCGGCCTGCTCACGATCCTCTCGGTGGTGGGAGCCGAATGACGGCCGTCGTCCTCGCAGCCGTGGTCGGCGCGCTGTTCGCACTGGGGACCTTCCTGCTGCTCCGGCGGGACCTGATCCGCGTCGTCTGGGGGCTGGCGATCATCAGCCAGGCCGCGAACGTCTACCTGCTCGCGATGGGCGGCATTACGGAGGGGACCGCCGAGACGGTGCCCGTCCTCGAGGGTCACGGCCACGATATCCACGTCCCGGTCGGAATCGCGGACCCGCTCGTGCAGGCTCTCGTGCTGACGGCCATCGTGATCGGCTTCGGCATGACCGCCTTCGCGCTGGTGCTGTCCTACCGGGTGTACGAGGAGCACGACACGCTTGACGTCTCGGAACTGGGTGATCGCGAATGACGCTGTCCGCGCTGTGCTCGACCGCGACGACGATGCCGCCGCTGCCGCTCGCGGCGCTGCCGGTCGGCACCGAGTCGCAACTGGTGATCGCCCCGATGCTGATCGTCCTCGTGGCGGCCGTCGCCAGCCTCCTGCTCGGTCGCTGGCCCCGCGCCCGGATCGGCGTCAGCCTCGCGGGCGGAGCGGCCTACGCCGTCGCCGTCGCGGCGATCGACTGGTACGTCGTCCTCGCACCGGGCGCGCCGGGGATCGTGACCTACCAGGTCGGCGACTGGGTCGCCCCCGTCGGCATCACGCTCGTCGTCGACGGCCTCTCGGCGTTCATGCTGACGATGGTCGCCGTCCTCGGGATCGCGTCGCTGGTGTTCTCGACGCGCGTGCTTCCCGAGATCGACCGGCGGAGCTACTACTTCCCGCTCTTTCACTTCCTGGCGCTGGGCGTCACCGGCGCCTTCCTCACCGGCGACCTGTTCAACCTGTTCGTCTGGTTCGAGGTGATGCTGATGGCGAGTTACATCTTCGTCGCCTACTACGGCGGCCCCCAGCACACCCGCGCCGCCTTCTGGTACGTCTCGCTGAACCTGCTGGCCAGCGCCGTCTTCCTGCTGGGCGTCGGCGGCGTCTACGCCGTGACCGGCACGCTCAACATGGCCGACCTCTCGAGGCGGCTGGCCGATCCCGCCGCCTTCGGGATCGAACCCGAGGCGGCCCTCGGGCTCTACGCCCTGCTCTTGTCGGTGTTCGCCATCAAGGCCGGCCTCGTCCCCTTCCAGTTCTGGATTCCGACCGCCTACCGGGCCGCGCCGCCCCAGATCAGCGCGCTGCTGGCCGGCGCGACGAAGAAGGTCGGCATCTACGCGATCATCCGACTCTCCTTTACGGTGTTCGCCGACGCGCCGATCGCCGTCGACCTCTCGATTCCGGGTACCGGCATCGGGATCGTCGGCGACTCGCCGCTCGTCTTCGTCGGCGCCGCCCTCTTCGTCATGGCCGCCGCCAGCATCCTCGTCGGCGGGATCGGCGCCGTCGGCCGCAACTCCATCGAGGGCGTGCTCGCGTACTCGAGCATCGGGCAGGTCGGCTTCATCGCGATTCCGGTCGCGATCGCGGCGACGACGGCCAGCGCCGAACTGCGCCACCTCGCGCTCGTCGCCGCGCTGGTGTACGCGCTCAACCACACGCTGGCGAAGGGGCTCCTGTTTTTGGCGGTCGGCGCGGTCCGCTCGGCGACCGGCACGAGCCGATTGGCCGACCTCGGCGGGCTGGCGGAGCGGTCGCCGATGCTCGCGATCCCCTTCTTCATCGCCTCGCTCTCGCTCGTAGGCATCCCGCCGCTGTCGGGATTCTTCGGGAAGTTCCTCGTCTTCGATTCGGCCGCTCGAGCGGAGGCGGCGCCCGTCGTCGTCCTCCTGCTGGTCGGCTCGCTGCTGACCATCGCGTACGCGACGCGGGTGTGGAATCGGAGCTTCTGGGGGAACCGAACGCCGGCGGTCGAGAACGCGACCACGGACGGCGTGCAACTGGCCGTCCTCGCCGTCCTCGCCGCGGCGATCGTGCTGGTCGGCGTCGGCTTCGAACCGGTCTACGAGTTCGCCGACGCGGCCGCGAACGCCGCAGTCGACGCCGACGCGTACGTCGAGGCCGTCGATCCGGCGGACGCGAGCGAGCTCGAGATGCCGGATGACGGCGCTGGCAACGAAACCGAAAACGGAGGTGGACACTAATGAGAGTCAAAACCTGGCCCCTCGCCGGCGCCGCCTTCGCCGTCCTGTGGATCTTCGTCCGCGGGATCGGGCTCTCACCGGCGGCGCTTCTGGGGCAGTTCCTCGAGGGGCTGGTCATCGGCCTGCCGATCGCGTTCGTCTTCCGCCGGCTGTACGTCGAGCGGATCGACCTCGGCCGCGGCGTCCGCGCGCTGCCCTACGCCGGGCTCTACCTCGCGACGTTCGCCTGGGAGATCGTCCGGGCGAACGCGGACATGGTCTACCGGGTGCTCGCCCCGGGGATACCGATCGAACCCGAGGTGATCCTGGTGCCGCTGCGGGCCGAGACCGACGTCGCGATCACGCTGCTGGCCAACAGCATCACCATCACGCCCGGCACCGTCGCGCTGGACTACGACGCGGAGACGAACGCGCTCTACGTCCACGCCGTCGACGGCCGCGACCCCGAGGCGATCGCCGCGCCGATCCGGCAGTGGGAGGACTACGCCCTCGAGATGTTCGACGAGGACGCCTCCCCTGAGGACGCGCCACCCGAAATCGTCGTCTCCGGCGGGGAACGGGACCGCGGCGGAAACGGAGCGAACGAGGACCACAATCGAGGAAGAACTGAGAGTGAAACCGACAAACCCGCGGACCGCGAACGACGAGGTGTCGACGATGAGTGAGGCGACCGACCCGGCGCTGCTCGAGACGGTAATCAGTGCGGCGTTAGTGATCGTGAGCGGGCTCTGCGTGCTCTGTAGCTACCGGGTGATCCGCGGGCCGACGAATCCTGACCGGGTGGTCGCGCTCGACGCCATCGCGACGAACGTCGTCGCGATCGCGGTGCTGTTCGCGCTGCAGACGGAGCGGGGCCTGTTCCTAACCGTGAGCCTCGTGCTCGCGATCATCGGCTTCATCGCGACCGTCGCGGTCGCCAAGTTCGTCACCGAAGGTGAGGTGATCGAATGATCCACGATATCGTCATCCTCGCGCTGGTCGTCGTCGGGGTCTTCTTCCTGACGGTCGGCACGATCGGCCTGTTGCGCCTGCCGAACGTCTACAACCGGATGCACGCCACGAGCAAGCCCACGACGCTCGGCACCGCCGCGATCTTCCTGGCCGGCTTCGTCGAGTTCGGCCCCGGCGGCGACGGCCTGACCGCGCTGCTCGGCATCGCCTTCCTCCTCCTGACCGTGCCGACCGGCGCGCACATGATCGCCCGCGCCGCCGAGCGGATCGGCATTCCGTTCCTCGGGAGCGTTACGTGGCCGGATCCGTCGGCAGTCGAGCGGGACGAGCGAACCGAGTCCCGTTCCGAGACCGGGACTGGAACCGGGTCCGAAGCGACCGACGACGACTGACGCACCGTCTCGCTCGCGGCGGACTTGCTTACGATTCGTACTCGTAGTCGCGTTCCGTCCGATTCTCGCCTTCGCGGCCGTCCGCACCGTCGCTCGTCCCGTCTTGAGCGCGTCCCCGCGCGGATCGGTCCTCCACCCAATCTGCGACGTCCTCGAGCGTCTCCGTGTGCAGCAACCGCTCGAGTTTGCGCTCGAACTGCTCGTCCGTCAACTCGCCCGCGGCGTACCGATCGCGCAGCGTCTCGAGGGCATCGCGCCGGTCCGATTCGTCGGTCTGCGACCGATGCGAACTACCGGATCGCGGCTCGGTCCGCCCCGGCTCTCGATTTGCGGCCGTGTCCGCGTCCGCACTCGAGCGCTGGCCGCTCTCGCCGACCAACGCTCGATACTCCCCGTCGTTCCCGAACAGCATCGTGATGAGCGGGACGACGACGATGTAGCCAACGATCGCGAACGGGAGCAACCACATCAGTCCGGAGAAACCGGCGACGAGAAGCAGGCCGGTGGCGACCAGCACCGTGATTTCAGTGACGTTCTCGCGGAGTCGCGCCGCCGGTCCCTCGCCGCCGTTGCGGTCGCGGCCGGGCGGTCCGGTCCGTCTCATACCGGAGCGACGCGCTCGACGGTAAAGACAGTTGTCGTCCAGCCATCATTTCTGGGGCGGCGGCGCAATCGCTATGCAGTGCGTACGGACGACGGAGAAGGGCGCGAGTTACGCGAGCGTCTCGTCGAGCGCTGCGAGCGCGGCGTCGCGGACGGCTGCCCGTTCGCCGGGCAGGAACTCGATGTGACCGTCCTGGCCGCCGACGACGCGGACGCCGGCGTCGGGCGCGGCCGCCTTGATAGCGTCGCCGAGGTCGCGGACGTTCAGCGACTCGGTCGCGCGGACGTGCAGTTCGTCGTCGCCGACGCCCAGCGTCACGAACGGCCCCTCGTCGCGCTGACGACGGTGGAGTTCGTCCAGCAGCATCGTCGTCGTCGGGAAGTTGTACCGGTGGGTGAAGGCCGACGTGTCGAGGACGGCAACGGTGATCCCGTCGACTTCCTCCGTCGTGAGGTTCTCGCGGGCCGTCTCGAGTTCGGTGTCGAGCTTCGCGCGGAACTGCTCGGAGACGTGGGCCGCGAGGTCGCCGTCGTCGTCAAAGAGCAGGTCGGCGACGAGTTCGCGCTTGTCCTTGTAGGACTGGTAGTAGGCCTCGAGCGCGACGGCTTCGCGGCGCTCCGAGATGGCCGTCTCGTCGTAGCCGGCCTCGGTGGCGAGCTCGAGGTAGGCTTCGGGGGCGTTCTCCCAGTAGCTGACTGCGGGGAGGTGCCGGAGGTCGTCCCGGACGTCGTCGTTGACGTGGGCGGCGACGTTCGCGGCCAGCGCCGTCGAGGTGACGTCGGCGACGTCGGCGCCCGCGAGCGACGGCGTCGCGGCGACCGAGACCGCGTCGACGATCTCCTCGTCGGCGCGACTGTCGTCGATGACGAGCGCGTCGGCGCCGTAGAGGCTGAGCAGTTCGTAGCCGTCGGCCGACTCCTCGGTCGCGCCGGCGTCGACGAGCACGATCAGCGGCAGTTGCTCGCCGTGGCGGTCGCGGGCCTCGAGCATCGAAGTGACGTCGTCGGTGGCGGCGTCCATGCCGTAGACGCGGCCGTCGAGCGGGCGGCGCTCGAAGTAGTGGTACTCCGCGTCCTCGCGGGTGTGCTTCTCGCGGATCAGCGGGAGCACGGCGCGTTCGATGGCGGCGCCGGCGACGTAGCCGTCGGCGGTCGCGCCGTGGCGGACGACGATCGGGCGCGCTTCCATGACCGCGCGGCGGATGGCCGTCGCGGCGTCGAGCAGTTCGTCCTCGACGGCGGTGACGGCGTCGTGGTCCGCGAGGAACTCGACCTCCGCGGGTCGGGCCTCGCGTTCGATCGCGCTCTCTAAGCGGTCGACGACGGCCTCGCGGTCCTCGCCGTCGAGGATCTCGAGCGTCTCGGTTTCGACCTGCAGGTCGCCGTGGTGGCGTTCGACCTCGCCCTCTAAGGCGACGACGTCGTCGATCTCGACGTCGGGATAGGCGCGAACGCCGGCTTCCTCGAATGCGGCGCACTCGACGGTGCCGGTCTCGTCGCGCAGCGTGAACACCGTGGGGCCGCTGGTCTGGCGGATGCCGGTGATCTCGCCCTCGAGGCGAACGACGCTGCCGACCTGGTTGTCGATGGCGTCGACGGTCGTCCGCTTGAGCGGCGCGTCCTCGGTCGTGGGCTCGGCGTCGGCCGCGTCGTCGGTGGCCGCGGTCGACGTCGGGCTCTCGGTCGCGACGGTGCCGCCGGCGGACGCCGCGCCCGCGGTGGCGGGCTGTTCGTCGGACGGACCGGTGTCGTCGGCGGCCGTCTGGAGTTCGCCGGCGTCGACGTCTGCCGACTGCTGGTCGCTTTCGCGCTGACTCTCCTGGGTGTCGGAGGAGTCGGTGACGTCCGACTCGCTCTCTCCCTCACCCTCGTCCTCGAACTCCTCGGGAAGAACCTCCGAGTCGCCCGTGTCGATCAGCTTGCCGCGGAACTCGCGTTCGCGCTGGCGGATCGACCAGCCGAGGTCGACGTTGCCGTTGTCCCGAACGTCGAGCACCTGGACGTAGACGTCGTCGCCCGGTTCCCAGTCGAGACTCTCGAGTCGTTTGTCGAGTTCGCTTCTGTGCAACAGGCCGGTGACGTGATCTCCGACGTCGACGAAGACGCCGAAGTCGGCGTAGCCGTCGACGGTGCCCCGGTAGTAGCGACCGGGGGAGAGCTGCGAGGCCGAGGACCCGCGGAACTCGAAGACCGCGTCCTCCTCGTGACTCTCGCAGATCTGCCCGTCAACGGGTGTGCCGCAGATGATACAGTTACCCATCTATTCGGTTCAAGCAGGTTCGCCCTAAAACGGTTGTCGAAATGCGTCCGTCGGTCGACCGACACGTCTGCGGGTACCGGTTGCTGATCGCAGTGCGATCCGCTGGGGTCCTGTACCGACCGCTCAGTCCTCTAGTCAGTCGAACGCCGCCGACTCCTCCTCGAGCCGCTCGATGTCGTCGGCGAGTTCGCGGACCTGCTCGGGGAACAGCGACACCTGGATCTCGTTCTCGTCGTCGTCCTCGAAAACGAGTTTGACCCGCTTGTCGCCGAACTCCCGGCCTTCGGCGGATTCGACGTCGAACAGCTTGACCGTCGCCGACTTGTTCTTCGGACCGACGTTCTTGATCGACCCGTCGTTGAGCTCTACCATGAAGTCCTCGAGCGTCAGTGCGAGCATACCCGCCGTACGTGGTCGACGTAAAAAACGACACGGCATCGTCGCCACCGGCAGCCCGGTGGCGACATTCGGAGGACCGCTCCGTGCCGTCGTCACGAAAATCGAGCGAGCGGGATATCGCCGTTGCGTTCGAGCCCCCTGGAATGTCGTGTGACTGGTCCTGCAACACCGATCGCCGCTCGTCCGATCGCTACTGACAGCGATCGACCGCATGCGCGGTGTGTCAATACGCGTGCGGCTTGCTACCGTTGCGATGGGCGTCCCATAAATGTTGGTGATCGTGTACGTTTCATCCGTGCCGAAAACGTCGCAAATTAGCCGCGCGGGTCTCGGTATCGAACCGGAGGCCGCTCGAGGAGGCGGTATCGATTCGTCTACCGCTCCCGCGGAAATCGCTGCCCGCGCACCCAGTTTTAAGTCCGTTTCGCGTCAACGTTCGACCGCTATGGAACTCACCTGGCACGGCCACTCGACGTGGCACGTCACCGTTGGCGACACCGAGTTGCTGATCGATCCGTTCTTCGACAACCCGAAGACGGAGCTGGACCCGTCGGACGTCGAGACGCCCGACTACGTGCTGTTGACCCACGGCCACGCCGACCACATCTCCCACGCCGGGGAGTTCTCCGACGCGACGCTGGTCGCGACGCCGGAACTGGTCTCCTACTGCGAGGACGAGTTCGGCTACGAGGACGCCGTCGGCGGGATGGGGATGAACCTCGGCGGCACCGTCGAGTGCGGCGACGCCTACGTCACGATGCACCGCGCCGACCACACCAACGGGATCATGACCGAGTACGACGTCGACGCCGGCATGCCGACCGGCTTCGTCATCTCCGATACGAAGCCCACGCAGATCGCCGACGAGGAGTCGACGACCTTCTACGACGCCGGCGACACCGCGCTCATGACCGAGATGCGCGACGTCATCGGTCCGTACTTGGAGCCCGACGCCGCCGCCGTGCCGATCGGCGACCACTTCACGATGGGTCCCCAGCAGGCCGCCATCGCCGTCGACTGGCTCGACGTCGACGTCGCCCTCCCGCAGCACTACGACACCTTCCCGCCGATCGAGCAGGATCCGGCGGACTTCGAGCGCGAGGTCGACGCGACCGGCGGCGACGCAGAGGTGCAGGTCCTCGAGGCCGACGAGCCGTTCGAACTCGAGAGCTGACCGCACGGCTCGATCCGGACGGGCCGCAATACGACTTCTTATCCCGGATTTACGCTATCTCCGGCGGTCGACCGCTGACACGAGGGGCGCGATCCCGTCGCCCGTAATCCCGTAGAACAGCCGTTTTCGCCGTTCGGCGCCTCGACTGCTCGTCAATCGGTCCTGCTCGCGCGGTACTGATCGGCACCGTCGTCTCGAGCGTCCTCTCCGTCTCGGCTTCCGATCCGGTAGCGCGTCTCGAGCGGGTACCGCTCGTACCGGGCCAACAGCAGGTGGAGTCCGACGGCGACGGCGAGCAGTCCATAGTTCCAGACCGGCGAGTTGTAGTAGATGACGTCGACGATTACGGGTTCTGAGTAGATCGGCCAGAACGGTGTAAGCGGTGCCGCGATGTCCGGCGCCGAGAGGATATCCGCGAACAGGTGGCTGACGCCGCCGACGATCAGGCCCGCCGTCGCGAAGACGAAGACCGTCTCGGATTCGATTTCCGTACTCCGAATCCAGCGGTGGGCGTTGAGCCGGGCGGTGAGATACGTCGACGCGACCGCGCCGCCGACCGCGCCCCCGAGCGCGACGAACACCAGCGTGTGAGTGATCCCGTGGTGGGAGATCGGCAGGACGTGTTGCAACACCAGATCGGCGTCCGGGAGCATCGCCGTCACGAGCGTAAAGGCCGTGAATCCGAGCGCCGCTCGGCGGCCCCAAATCATCCACGCGGGCGCGGCGAACACCAGCGCCATGCCGAAGTGACCGGTTACGTCGACCATTTTCACTCGAGTGGCAGTCGTCGAAGCCGTTTTCGGGTTCCGACCGATCGCACACGCGGTCGTCGCCGTCGAAGCGACGCCGGTCGCGACCGCCAACTCGATCCCGTCCTGAGATTCGTCATCGTTCGTCCAGATCGTCTTTCGAGCGAAATGAAAGGAGATTCCGCTGCAAACGCAAGGTGAAGAGCCGTCGCCGCCGCTTTCTTCCGCGCCCCACCAAACGTTTACAGCGTCGCCCGTGGACGGTCCGCCTGCTATGGCGAAGCAAGTCACCACGGTATCCGAGGAGGGATACAGCGCCACGAACGAGATCCGCGACTTCGAGACGACCATCGACGCCAACGGGGAGGACGCGCCCGACACGCTCGAGGCGCTGCTGGCCGCCTACGGCTCCTGTTACGTCCCCGCGCTCCGCGTCGGCGGACAGCAGCGCGGCGCCGACGACCTCGGGACGATCGAGATCGACATCACCGGCGATCTCAACGACGACGACAAACTCGAGTCGATCGCCTTCGACATCCGCGTCGAGGCCGACGTGGACGACGAAACGGGCGAGGAGATCGTCGAGCGCGCGTTCGAACTCTGCAAGGTTCACGACGCCCTGAAGGACGACCTCCACGCGGAGACGAGCTTCGAGGGCGGCGCCGTCTAACCTGCCGACTCGTTGCCGCTCTTTTCACGCCGAGACCCTTCAATCTGAAAACCGGTCGGGAAGCCGACCGCTCCGAACCACCATATCCCGCGAGGGCGTCGTGGGGAACGTGCAACGATCCGCCCTCGTCGTCGCCGTCGGACTCACGGTCGTTCTCGCGGGCTGTGCCGGCGGCGTTGATCTCGGTACGTCCACAGATTCCAGCACGGACGCCGCCTCCGTCGATGCCGCCGGCGACCTCGAGATCCACCATATCGACGTCGGGCAGGCCGATTCGACGCTGATCGTCACGCCGGCCAACGAAACGATCCTGATCGATACGGGCGACTGGCGCGACGACGGCCAGACCGTCATCGACTACCTCGAGGCCCAGGATATCGAGCGCATCGACCACCTGGTCGCGACGCACGGCCACGCAGACCACATCGGCGGCCACCCGGCCGTCATCGAACACTTCGAGGAAAACGGCGAGGGCGTCGGCGCGGCCTACGACTCCGGCGTCGCGCACACGAGCGCCACCTACGAGAACTACCTCGACGCGATCGAGGAGCACGACGTCGACCTGTTCCAAGTCGTCGCCGGCGATCGACTCCCCCTCGAGAGTGCGAGCGCCGACGGAAGCAACGCGACGCTCGAAGCGACCGTCCTGAACCCGCCGGAGGAACGTCACAGCGACGGCGTCGACGAGAACAGCGTCGTCCTCTCGCTCGCGTACGGCGAGTTCACCTACCTCACGACGGGCGACATCGAACGGACGACGGAACGACGGTTGATCGACGCGCACGGCGACACCCTCGCGGCCGACGCCTACCAAGCGGGCCACCACGGGTCGTCGACCTCCTCGAGCGATCCCTTCATGGATGCCGTCGACCCCGAAGTCACCGTGATCTCGAGCGCGCTCGACTCTCAGTACGGCCACCCCCACGACGAGGTGCTCGAGAGCCTCGCCGAGCGCGGTATCGAAACCTACTGGACCGGCGTGCACGGCGATACGGTGATCACGGTCGACGGCGGCGACGACGTCTCGGTAACGACCGAGCGCGACGGGCCGACCGACGCGGCCGAACTGCTCGAGCGGAAACACGACGAAAACGACGACAGCGCCGCCAACAGCGTGGGCTTGTCGATCTCCCCTGGCCCAGCGTCACCCGCGATTGATGTGGTTCCCGCGCGTACCGTGGGCTAATGGGCACCAGCTACACTGCGGTCCTCGATCGCATCGTCGAGGCCGAGAGCGAGGGCGAGCGAGCGAGCGAAAGCGAGGATAGGGGCGGTGACAGTACGGAGCCATCCAGCGGGGAGCAACCGAAACCCGAGGAACGCACCGACGGCGAACCGGGACGCGACCGCGTCGAACTGGCCGTCCTCCTGCTCGAGGCCGACGGCGAGGTCGTCGACGAGCGGACGGTCCCCGTCGACCGACTCCCGGTAGACGGCGCTCACGAGGGCGCCGTGCTCGAGGTCGTGGTTGCGGACGACGAAGACGCTGACGAGACTGACATCGAGGCGGGTGCGCTGCTCGAGGTAACGTACGATCCGGAGCGGGAACGGGACCGTCGAGACCGAGCGCAGGACCGGTTCGATCGACTGTCGGAGCGGCTATCGGACGAGTAGGGACTCGGGCACGACGAGTGCAGCAACAGGGGAGGAACGAAGGGGGGTTCGACTCGACCCCTGTTCACCGGTTGGGTAGATGGGGTGAGGTGGTGGGATGACACTCAGCGGAACGGTGGCCGGGGGAAGCCAGAACGCCCGCTGCAATCGTTTATTTCGTAGGATCGATCTTAGCCGTAATGCCAAATCACGTTGGTAGTTATGACAGAATACGTTCTGTTCGTCGCGATCGGCCGACGTGGCTGGACGCGAGGCGATACGACGGGTCGGTGGTCGAACCGCCGAACGCGGCGCACAGATTCAAGGGCGCTCCCGATCCACGGTGAGACGAGACATGCTCCGTTCGTTCGACGGCACGACGCCGCAGATCGCCGACTCCGCGTACGTCGACGAGGCCGCCGTGATCATCGGCGACGTCGTCGTCGAAGCCGACGCCAGCGTCTGGCCGAACACCACCCTCCGGGGCGACCACGGACAGATCGTCGTCGGCGAGGGTGCGAATATTCAGGACAACGCCGTTCTCCACGAGAACGCCGAACTCGAGCCGTACGCGACGGTCGGCCACAGCGCGATCGTCCACGACGCTACGGTCGCCGAGCGCGCGCTGGTCGGGATGAACGCGACCGTCCTCGACGGCGCCCGGATCGGCGAGGGGGCCGTCGTCGCCGCCGGCAGCGTCGTCACCGAGGGCACCGAGGTTCCACCGTCGACGCTCGTCGCCGGCGCGCCCGCCGAGCCGAAAGCCGAGGTCGACGACCCGCACCTCGAGGCGACCGCCGATCGGTACGTCGACCTCGCGGGACGCCACGCCGAGTCGTCCGAACGGCTGGACTGACGAGGTGGCGGAGGAACGAGGCCGGCCGAGCAACCGATGCGGTAATCGCGGCCGCGAGAGCCGTTCGCCCCGGTATCGGCGTCCGTCGAGGGAAACGCTGATACGCGCACCGTGCTAATCGCTGGCCATGAGCGACACCGACTGGACCGACCGGATCGTCGGGGCGCGGATGACCCTCGATCAGGAGTTCTCCTCGCGAATCGCGGAGTCGCGGTTCTCGAACCAGCAGTGGAGCCTGATCATGACCGCGACCGAACTCGAGATCGAGCACGCCGACGATCCCGAGCGCGCCCGGATCGTCGCGAACACCGACAAAGTCGATCAGATCATGCCCGAACTCGAGAACGTGGATCAGGGAATGGGCGCGATGGGCGGTCCGGGTGCCGGCGGCGGCAGCGGCAGCGGCGCCGGCAACGCGAGCGGCTCGGGCGGCGGTCTGGTCGACTCGATCAAAGGCGCGCTCGGCCTCGGCGGCGACGGCGGGAGCGGACAGGGCGCGAAACGCGAGGCGGCCGAACGGCTCACGCAGGAGTACGCCGACGAGCTCCAGTCGAAACTCGAGTCGAACGGCAAGTGGGAGTCGATTCGAGAAATCGCCGCGGAGAACTGATCGGCGCGATACGGTCGGCCGACCGACGACCGCTATTCGGCGACAACCGAGCACCGACCGGGGACAACGCCTGCGGATCGGCGACGCCCGACCGCACCGTCAGTCGCCGGCGCGAAAGAGCGTGTACTCGCTGGTCTCGTAGATGTTGATGAGTTCGGTGACCAGTTCGTCGTAGGACTCGTCGTCGACGCGCAGTTCGTCCAGTCGCTCGATCGTCTCCTCCTCGAGTTCGACGGTGGGCATGTGCGAAACTTCGACGTCAACGGGCAAAAACGCCACGGGCACCCCTCCTCGCCGGCGTTTCTGCCGGTCCGCAACCCGTCCAACCCGTCGTCGCAAGCCACAGCACCTTTAGGCACGCTTCCCGACCGTAGGGATATGTCCGACGACGTGGAGACGATCACCGTCTCGATCACGGCCGACGACGAAACGACAGACGACGTGACGGTCCCCGCGGGGCTCGTGGACCTCGTCGCGGAAGGCGACCAGACGTCCGCCGAGACGGTCGGCGACATCGTCCTGCTATCCTTCGCCAGCCGCGCCCACCACATGGTTCACCACGGCCAGGGCGGGGACGAGGACCTCGAGGCCCAGGAGGAGCGCATCATGGACCTCTTCGAGGAGCGGTTCGGCGTCACCTTCGGCGAAGCGACCGGCCACCAGCACTAACGCGCAACTGAACGTCGAATAACGGTCGATCGCTGCAGTCCTTCGGGTGCGGGACCGTCGTGCTGCGGACTCGACCGTCGCAATTTCTACGACCGCTAGCTGCATACTCACAGAGCTGTCCTCCGCGTCAGGATCGCACGTCGGCGATCCTGCTCGAGCGACGCGATGTACTCGGCAGTCGTCTCTTTCGCTCTCAGACCACTGTTATCCCCGGTTCGCCGGCGGTCGGTTCAGCCGGTGGCTGCGAGTCGCCGGACTGGTCGGCTGCGTCGGCCGACCCGTTCGGCTCCGGCGACGGACCGGGACCGGTCGGTTCGTCGGCTGGCTCGGTTCCGGAATCAGCCGTGTCGTCAGTCGCTCCCGAGTTCGGCGACTCGTCAGGCGTTTCGGGCGGCCCCTGGGGTGATTGGGTGTCCGTTCCGTCTTCGGGCGGCGCTTCCGGTGAGTCGTTCGCACCGGCACCGGCAGCACCCGCGTCGCCGGCATCGGACTCGGCGGCCGCTTCGATCGTCACGCTCGTCTCGACCGTATCGTTCTCGCTCGAGACGGTAATCGGATACTCGCCGGGTTCTAACTCGGCCGTCTCGGCGTTCAGCGTCACGGTCTCCGATTCGCCGGGATCGAGCCCGACCGAGACGGAGTCGGTTTCGGTGCCGGCGACGGCGAGCGTGACCGGCTGTTCGGCGGCCTCGCCGCCAACGTTTTCGACGTCGGCATTGATCGTGAGCGACTCGCCCTGCTCGACGGGTGCGTTTGTATCCGCGATCGAGACCTCGTACGCGGCGGGTTCGGTCGGCGCGATCTCGCCCGCAGTCGCCGTTTCGGCTGTGAGCGCCTCCTCGTAGTCGTAGCGGCTCAGATCGACTTCCCACACCAGTTGCTCGTCGTCGCTTTCGGGCGTCCACTCGACGGTGAACTCGCCCGTCCCGGACTCGAGTTCTTCGGGCGGTTCGTCGTCGGTCGTCCCCTCGACGAACGCGCTGTCGACGAACAGCGGCGCGTCGTTGGGGTTCTCGTAGCCGAAGGTGACCTCGACGGCCTCCCCGTCGTCCGTCGGCGTCGTCTCCTTGACGCCGATTTCGGGCTGTTCGGGCCGGACCTGCTCGAGGCACTCGCTGGCGTCGGGGTTCGGGTAGTCGATCGAGCCGGGGGTCGCGTCCGGCGAGACGATGCCGGTGATCGCGGAGCCGAACTGCCCCTGCGGGACCTCGACGTACGCGCCGTCCTCGGTCTCGGAGACGGCAAAGTCCTCGCCGGTCTCGAAGACGACCGTCCCCTCGACCGGACCCTCGATGTTCTCGCCGACGCTCAACGCGTACTCGCCCATCGAGTTGCCGAAGCCGCCGGACTCGTAGAAGCTGGTGGCCACGATGACCGTATCGCCGTCCTCGAACGAGCCCGTCACCTCCGCGCGCGAGCAGTCGACGAACTCGACGCCGAACGCGGGCGACTCGTCGACCGTGTACTCGATCGTCTCGTTCGCGAGCGGGGCGGCGGTCCCGTTGCCGTCGGCCGTCGCGTTGTCGCCGTCGGCTGCGACGACTGCCACCTCGAGCGTCGCGTTCGCCTCGAGCGGCGGCTCGAGGGCGAGCGACTCGTTTTCGACCGTTTCGCCGGCCGCGAACGCGTCGCTCGCGGCGCGTTGTTCGCCGTCCTCGTCGGTCACGGCGAGCGCGTAGTCGACGGAGGCGTTGGCCTCGTCGACGACGAGGGCCTCGCCGCTGCCGGTCTGGTCGCCGACGTCGAGCGTCGCTTCCGGTTCGGGTTCGGGCCCGGGTTCCGGCCCCTCGTCCGCGACCGCGTACGCGACGGAGTCGTTCGCCAGCGCCTCGTCCGTCGCGGCGTCGCGCACCGAGACGTCGACCGTCGTGTCGTTCTCGAGCGGCGGCTCGAGCGCAATCGATTCGTTCTCGGCCGCCTCGCCGGCAGCAAAGGGCTCGCTGTCGACCCGTTCGCCGTCGTACTCGGCGCTGACGACGTACTCGACCGACGCGTTCGCATCGTCGACCAGCAGGGTCTCGCCGTCGCCTTCCTGATCGCTCACGTTGAGCGTCGCTTCGGGTTCGGGTTCAGACGGTTCGGTCGCGACCGTATACGCGATCGACTCGTTCGCGAGTTCGGCGTCGTCCTCGAGCGCGCGAACGGACACGTTGACGGTCGCGTTCTCCTCCAGCAGCGGCTCGAGGTCCAGTTCGAGATTCTCGACGGACTGGCCCGCGTCGAACGACTCGCTGTCGACGCGCTCGCCGTCGTACTCGGCGGTGACGGCGTAGTCGACGGAGGCGTTGGCCTCGTCCACGACGAGCGTTTCGCCGTCGCCAGTCTGGTCGGTCACGTTGAGCGTGGCCTCGCGGTCGGTATCGTCGGCGACCGTAACGAACGCCCCGTCGAGCACCGGCCCGCCACCCGCGGTGACGTAGGGCTCGTCCTCGGCGCCGTCGGAGTCCACGTAGTCGAACGACCCGTCGTCGTTCGTATCGTGGTGGACGACCGCGACGAGCGCCTGGCTCTCGTTGAGCTGCTCGTCGAGAGCGATCTCGAGGTCCTCGTGTTCGCCGGCCTCGAGATAGGCGGAGGTGCCGACGACGGCGTCGGGATCGGTATCGACCGCGACGCCCTCGTAGATCGCGACGAAGCCGCCCTCCGAGAGTTCGACGCTGTCGACGACGACGCTCGCGCCGTCGGACTCCTGATCGGGGAACTCGATCGACGCGGTCCCCTCGAGTTCGTCGACCTGCTCGATTTTCTGGACGACGGTGACCTCGACGTACTGGACGATTTGCGTCGCGTCGGTGATCCCTTCAGTGACGGCGTACTGGGTCGCGTCCGCCGCCGTCTCCTGGGTCAGCGTCTGGAGTTGCGTCACGCTGATCCGCTGGGACTGGACGACCCGCGCGGTCTCCTCGCAGGCGCTCCGGGCTGCGGTCTGGATCTGTTCGACGCTGGCCCCTTGGGACTGCGAGAGCGCGCCGCTCGAGGCGCCCTGCGCAAGCGTCTGTACCTGCGTGACATCGACGATCTGCTTCTGGGTCACCGCGCCCTCGCCGGCGCCGCGTGCGGCGGCCTGAATCTGCTCGACCTCGACGACCTGGTGCTGGACCGCCGACTGGACGGCGCCCTTCGAGGCGCCGGTGGCCGCGTGCTGGATCTGCGCGATCGACACCTCCTGGCGCTGCAGGAGCGAGCCCTGCGAGGCGCCGTCCGCTGCGGCCTGAATCTGCTCGACGCTGGCTTCCTGACTCTGTTCGATCGCGCCCTTCGACGCGCCGAAGGCGGCCTCCTGAATCTGCGTGATCGAGATGTGCTGGACCTGCTCGACGCTGACGGACTGGACCTGCTTCAGCGGCCCCTTGCCCGCCCCGCGTGCGGCGGCCTGGGTCTGCTCGACCGAGACCGACTGGCGCTGCTCGAGCGCGCCCTTCGCGGCGCCCGTCGCGGCCTTCTGGACCTGCTTGATGTCGACGCGCTGGCGTTGCTCGACCTCGATCGTCTGCTCCCGTTCCGCCTCGAGGACGCTTCGGGTACTCCCCTCGAGCGCGCCGGCCGACGCCCCGGCCGCGGCGTGCTGGACGTGCTCGAGCGTGACCTGCTGGCGTTGTTCGACCGTGACCTTCTGGTACTGCTCCAAGACGCCGTAGGCCGCGCCCTGCGCCGCTTCCTGGATTTTCGGTTTGCTGTCGACGCCCTTGTCGCCGGCTTCGCTGGCGGCGCCCGCGGCGGCGCCGTAGGTCGCGACCTGGATCTGCTCGACGGTCACGCGCTGTTGCTGGGCGAGTGCGCCGTGGGTCGCGCCCCAGGTCGCGCTCTGCAGCTGGCTGGCGTTGACCGTCTGGTGCTGGGCGAGCGCCCCGTCGGTCGCGCCGCCGACCGCGTACTGGATCTGCGTGGCGTTGACCGACTGCTCCTGCATCAGCGAGCCGTGGACCGCACCCGCCGTCGCGGCCTGCACCTGTTCGGCCTCGGCCGACTGGTGCTGGGCGGCGGCCTGCCGCGCGCCGTCGACCGCGGCCGCGCGCTGTTCCTGGGTCACCTCGACGCCCTGGGACTGCGCGAGTTCGATTCCGTCTTCGACGCCCGCTTCGACGGGGTCCTCGTCCTCCTGGGTTCCAGTTTCGGTCTGCTGGGCGGTCGCGTCCGCACTCGAGGACGCAGCCTCGTCGCTCTCGGCTTCATCCCCCTCCTGCGGTTGCATCGCTACCGGCGCGCCGAGCGCCAGAACGTCCGATTCGCCATCGTTCCCGGCCGATGCCGTTTCCGTCGACTCGTCTGTACTGCCCTCATCCGACGGGTCGTCGTCCTGGAACTGCGCCTGCGTGCCGTCCTCGAGGTCGGTGCCGTCGTCCGCCGAACCGATTCCGGACCCGTCGAACGGACCGAGGCCGACGCCGAGCGACGGCAGCGCAACTGCACCGACGAGCACCGCCCCGACGACGAGCGCGACCGCGATGAGCCCAACGCGTGTGCGGCTCACCGCGGATCACCGCAGTTACCCCGGGCACAGTCGCCCGAACTCGATCTTTCAAAACTGGCACGCGCTCTCGCGTACTGTCCACGCGCGCGCCTCGACGACGGGCCCGCCCTTCCGACCGGAACTCGCCGCTCCGTGCCGCCGCGGTCTGGTCGTCCTACTCTCGCCCCGCGATGCCGTCGCCGTGCGTACCGCGTACTACCGGATCGCATTCGTTTCACACCACCCGACCGAATCGGCGCATAAGCGCGCCGTCCGTTTCAGTCAGGACGCGGAGACAATACCGGATTACTTCATCGTGAATCGGCAGCTGGCAGTTCTCGAGCGTTCGACAAGCTGACGGCCCGGTTCTACGCTCGTTCCTGATACCGATACACTCGTGAAACCGGACAGGAACGAACCGTTTCAGCCGGGTTGATTCGGCTCGCGTTCGCGTGACCATCGGTTTCGGCGGGACTCGAGCGTCGCGCGGCGACCCGATCGACCGTCGGTCTCGGAAACCGAAGTTTTGATCTTGGTTTACGAGACACGGTTCGGTATGGCAACCGAACGACAGTCGGTCGATCGCGTCAGCGGCGACGTCGTCCGCCAGTTCGCCCGGGCGGCGCTGATCGCGGCGCTGATCGGCGCGTCCGCGCCCGTAACGATCCCGATCCCGCTCTCGCCCGCACCGATCACGCTGCAGGTACTGTTCGTCTTCCTGGCCGGACTCGTGCTCGGGCCGATCTGGGGGACCTTCTCGCTGGTGCTGTACCTCGCCGCCGGCGCGGTCGGACTCCCCGTCTTCGCCGGCATGAACGGCGGCCCCGGCGTCCTCGTCGGACAAACCGCCGGCTACCTCTGGTCGTACCCGATCGCCGCGGGGCTGATCGGGCTGGCCGTCCACCGGGGTACGGCCCTGCGCGACCCCGCCGCCCAGCCCCTGCCGGTCGTCGTCGCGGCGCTCGTCGCCGGGACGGTGCTGATCTACGGCATGGGCGTCGGCTACATGGCATGGCTCCTCGAGATGAACCTCTGGGAAGCGGTCACCGCCGGCGCGCTGCCGTTCATCCCGGGCGAGATCCTGAAGATGGCCGCCGCGATCGCGATCGTCAAAAGTGGCCGCATCGTCTCGGTGCGCTCGTGATCGGACGCGATCGACCCTCGAGAAGGCGCGCGAAGATCGAGACCGCACGGAGACGCATACGATGATCGAATTCCGCGACGTCTCGTACGCCTTCGAGGACGTCCCCGTCCTCGAGGACCTGTCGCTATCGATCGAGAGCGGCGAGTTCGTCGTCCTGGCGGGCGCGAACGGCAGCGGGAAGACGACGCTGCTGCGCCACTGCAACGGCCTCCTGACGCCGGATTCGGGAACCGTCCTCGTCGACGGCACGCCCGTGACGGACGACCTCGTCGCCGCTCGCTCGCGCGTCGGGATGGTCTTTCAGCATCCGCGCGACCAGTTCGTCGCCGCGACGGTCGGCGCCGACGTCGCCTTCGGCCCCGAGAACCTCGGCCTCGAGCGCGCCGAGATCGACCGTCGGGTCGAAACCGCGCTCGCGGCCGTGAACATGGCCGGCCGCGAGGACGAACGGATCGACGCGCTCTCGGGCGGCGAACAAGCCCGCGTCGCGATCGCGGGCGCGCTCGCGATGGATCCCGACCACCTCGTCCTCGACGAACCGTTCACCGGACTCGACGACCCCGCCCGCCGCTCGGTGCTCGAGCGCCTCGAGTCGCTGTCGGTCGCCGGCACCGGCGTCGTGCTCGCGACCCACGACCTGCGGGACGTCCTCGCGCTCGCGGATCGACTCGTCGCCGTGCGGGACGGACGCGTCGTCGTCGACGATGCGCCCGAGCGAGCGATCGCGGAACTCGAGGGCCTCGAGGTTCGCGTCCCGGAAGCGTTCCGTACCGAGACCGACCGATGTTGACCTACGAACCCGACAATACGCTGGTCCATCGGCTCGATCCGCGCTCGAAGCTCGCGGTCCAGATCGGCTTCGCCGCGACCGCGCTGGCACACACCGACGCGCGAGCCCTACTCGCACTGTCCGCCGTCGCTGCACTCGTCCTCGTCGCGGCGCGGGTACCGCTCCGGCGAACGCTGTACGCGTACCGGTTCGCGTTCGTCATCCTCGCGCTCGCGCCGCTGCTGGCCGCGCTCGCGCTCGGGCCGCCGTGGATCGTCCTCGAGGACGGACTCGCGTCGGCTCGAGCGAGCTACCGCGTCCTGTTGATCCTGCACGTCAGCGCCGCGTACGTCCGGTCGACCCCGGTGCGGGACTCGCGCGCTGCGATCCAGCGGACGATCCCGGGGAAACCCGGCCAGTTGTTGGGCATCGGAATCGCACTCGTCTTTCGCTTTTTGCCCGTTCTGCAGGGCGATATCCGCACGATTCGCGATGCGATGGCCGCTCGACTCGGCACCGAGCGCAGCGCGGTCGACCGCGCGAGCACGCTCGCCCTGCTCGGACTCTCGCGGGCGTTCGACCGCGCGGATCGACTCGCGCTCGCGATGCAGGCGCGGTGTTTTTCGTGGAATCCGACGCTGCCGCCGCTATCGTTCGGACGAGGTGATGCGATCGTGCTGGCGTTTGCGGTCGGATTGGGTCTGACGGCGTTCCTGTAGAGCAAAAGCGAGTGGGGGAGAGGGGAGGGTGGGGAACGAGGGCTACCCCTCGCTCCCCGCAGCCCCAGCCGCGAACTGCCAATCGAGATGGGGGGATGGAGTGACAAGCGGATGGGGGATGCCTCCAGACGAAACGCGTCTGGATGGGCAGTTAATCAGTATCGGTGATGAGTAATAATACTTCGGCAGACGCCCGTCTGACGTCCGTCGACGCGCCGCCCTGCGGTTTTCGATCCAGCGTAGCCTCGTAGCCAACTCTCGAGGGAATTGCTCCCGCGTTCTCCCGATTCTCGCGGGCGCAGTGGGAATGACGGAGCACAGCGTCGCCGCGATTCGACGAGGACTACACAATAACCACGAGCTATCTACAGAAGAAGCGCTAAACGGCCCGATATCCGCATATTACGGGACTCCCGTTAGAAAGAGCCGGTGGAGGGATTTGAACCCTCGACCTAATCCTTACGAAGGATTCGCTCTGCCAGTCTGAGCTACACCGGCGCTCGATTGCATGTATTTGTACGAGCGATAGCAGGCATAAGGATTGCGAATCGATCCGGTCGTGTGACCGCGTTGCGTGATCCGGGCCCTACGCGGACGAACGCTCGAGTCGGACGTCGAGACAGACGTTCAGTTCGTGGGGGGCGTACGAGCGAACGGTGTGTCTGGTTTCGACGGACACGTCGTACTCGGGTTCGGCGGCGTCGCGGATCGCACGCTCGCCGGGGCCGAAGGGGTCGTCCTCGTGCTGGATGTCGTAGTAGTGAAGGACGCAGTCGTCGCCGGCGATGGCAACGGCCGTGTCGAGGAATTCGTCGGCGCTGTGGGGGAGGTTCATGACGATTCGGTCGGCCCAGTTCTCGTAGTTGGGCGCGCCCTTGGTATCGCGTTCCGTGGCGCCCTCGCCCTCGCTCGCGTCGACTCGAGGCGGAACGAGTGTCCGAACGTTCGCACAGATCGCCGTCACGCGATCCTCGACGCCGTTCCGGCGTGCGTTTTCCCGAAGGTACTCGATCGCAGCCGGATTGATGTCGACGCCGACACACTCGGCGCCGCGTTTCGCGAACGGGACGACGAACGGACCGACACCGGCGAACATGTCGAACGCGCGCTCACCGGATTCCACCTGTTCGGCGACGCGGTGGCGCTCGGTCGCGAGCCGCGGCGAGAAGTACACCTCCGCTAAGTCCAGCGCGAACTCGCAGCCGTACTCGCGGTGGACGACCTCGGTGTCCTCGCCGGCCAGCAGTTCCCAGTCGCGGACGCGCGTCTCGCCTTTGACCTTCGACGCCTTGTTCAGGACTGTCTCGACCGGGAGGTCGGACTCGAGGACGGCGTCGGCGATCTCCCAGGCGCGGTCGGGATCGTCTTCGTCGAGCAGCACGGCCTTCCCGAGTCGCTCGTAGGAGGGGTCGAAGCCGAGCAGGTCGGCCGGCCGGGTCTGCGTTCGGCGTTCGTCGGCGGGTCGGCGCACGATCTCGAGGTCGTCGGGGACCGCTTCGGCGTCCGTAATCGGAATGTAGAGATTGCCGTCCTCGACCGCGATCTCGTAGTCGTCGTCGATCAGGTCCGCGTCCGCGAGGTCGCTGCGCGTCGCCTCGCCCTCCTCGCGGGGAACGCGGACGCAGGGCACGTTCATACCGGTACTCGCCGGTCGGCGGCCGTAACGGTGACGTTTTCCCGGACGGCCGCGCGTAGACATCGAGAACGATTAACGGTTATCAGGGAGCCGATCATAGCCGACCTATGAAGCAGCTTACGACCGTCGAGACGGTCCACGAGGAGGGATCCTGGCTGTTTACGGTCCGCGACCAGTACGGCGAACTCGAGGAGGCGCTCCTCGTCCCCTGCGAAGATGGCGTCGAAGGGTGGATCAACCGCTGTACGCACGAGGCCCAGCGGTTCGACACGGGACGGGGAGCGCCGATCCGCAAGGGACAGATAATCTGCCCGCGGCACGGGTCGATGTTCGACACCTGCTCGGGGTACTGCGACAACGGCGAGGCGGCCGACACGACGCTGCCGACGGTCGAGGTCTCGGTTCGCGATGACGGCCGCGTCATCCTCACCGACGGCGACCTGTCGTTCGTCGGCGAGGGCGGGATCGACGAAAACGGGAGCGAGGACGACGGCGACGACGGGCCGGCATCGACATCCCATATCGGATTCTGAGTCTGTTATCTGACTCACATTTATTCTGGCTCAGCCACCACTGTTCGTATGGACCGCTATCCCGTCTCAAGCGGCACCGAGTGGGAATCGACTGTCGGCTACTCGCGGGCCGTCCGCGTCGGCTCGCAGGTTCACGTCTCGGGGACGACCGCCACCGGTGAAGACGGCGACGTCGTCGCCCCTGGCGACCCATACGCACAGACGAAATACGCACTTGAGGTCGTCGCGGACGCGCTCGAGGAGGCGGGTTCGAGCCTCGAGGACGTCGTCCGAACGCGGCTGTACGTCACGGATATCGACGGTTGGGAGGCGATCGGCAAAGCCCACGGCGAGGTGTTCGGCGACGTACGTCCCGCAGCCAGCATGGTCGAAGTGCAGCGACTGATCGATCCGGACCACCGCGTGGAGATCGAAGCGGTTGCAATCGTCGACGGTCCGGGCTAAGTGGGTTATCTCGAAAGCGTATTCCACTTGGTCGCACTACGACCGCCCATGCTCACCTTCATCGGCCTCGGCCTCTACGACGAGCGCTCGATCACCGTCGAGGGGCAAACGGCGCTTCGAAACGCCGACCGCGCCTACGCCGAATTCTACACCAGCAAGCTCATCGGGACGACGATCGAGGACCTCGAGTCATACCACGACGCCGAGATCGAAGTCCGAGACCGAGCCGGCGTCGAGCAGGAGCCGGACGCCATCCTCGAGGCCGCCGAGAACGAGGACGTGGCCTTCCTGACGGCCGGCGACACGATGATCTCGACGACCCACGTCGACCTCCGGCTACGGGCCCACGACCGCGGCATCGAAACCCGCGTGATCCACGGCGTCACCGCGCAGACGGCGACCAGTTCGCTGACCGGCCTGCAGAACTACCGGTTCGGAAAGGCGACGACGCTGCCGTTCCCCTACGCACACGGGGCGGACGGCCTCCCGGCGAGCGTGACCGAGACGATCGACGCGAACAGAGCGGACGGCCTTCACACGGTGGTCTACCTCGACATCAAAGCCGAGCGCGAGGAGTACATGACTGCAGATACGGGCGCCGAATTGCTCGCCGAGGCGTACCCGGACCTCGTCGGCGTCGTCGTCGCCCGCGCCGGCAGTCCGGACCCGCTCGTCGAGGCCGGAACGATGACCGAACTCGCCGACCGGGAGTTCGGCGACCCGCTCCACCTGCTCGTGATTCCAGGGGAATGCCACCTCCTCGAGGCCGACGCGCTGGTCGAACTCGCCGGTGCGGACCGGGAGCATCTCGAAATCGCCTGAACGTCTCGGAGTCGCCGCAGTCGACCGGGCCGGCGTCGAAAGCGCGGGCGTATACTGGCGGAAAGACGGCGACTGTTTCTGCTTCGGTCGACGTTATGGTATGGTAGTGACATATACTCCGTAGAGGGAGTTATATGGGAACGAATATCGCGGACCTCGTCGACGACCTCACGCTTGAGGAGAAGATCGACCTCGTTCACGGCGCGCCTGACCCGGACGGAAAAGCGACCGGCTACGTGCCCGGCAACGATCGGGTCGGCATCCCGCCGCTTCGGATGGTCGACGGCCCGCTCGGCGTCCGGGCGATGGCTGAACGCGCCACGGCGTTCCCCGCGTCGATCGCTCTCGCGGCGTCGTGGAACCCGGAACTGGCCCGCGAGTTCGGCGCCGCGCTCGGGAGGGAGACGGCGGCCCACGATCAGGACGTCGTGCTCGGACCGGGCGTCAACATCGTCCGCGTTCCTCACGGCGGACGGAACTTCGAATACTACAGCGAGGACCCGCACCTCGCGTCTCGGACCGGCGTCGGGACGATCGAGGGCATCCAGTCCGAGGGCGTCGCGGCGACGGTCAAACATTACGTCGCGAACAATCAGGAGACGAACCGCTACGAGGTCAGCGCCGACATCGGCGAGCGGGCGCTGCGCGAGATTTACCTGCCGGCGTTCCGAGCGGCGGTCGAGGAGGGTAACGTCCACTCCGTGATGACTGCCTATAACCGGGTCAACGGCGCCCACATGAGCGACCACGGGTATCTCCTCTCGGACGTGCTGAAGGATGAGTGGGGGTTCGACGGCCTCGTCGTCTCCGACTGGTGGGGCACCCGCAGCACCGTCGACGCGGCGCTGGCCGGTCTCGACCTCGAGATGCCCGGCGTCGAACTCGAGGAGTTCCTCCCCGCCGATCCGGAGGAAATGGACGCACCTGGCGACGGAGGCGGGACCGGCGACGGCGCGCTGCCGCCGCTACCGGACGTCCCCGCCTACTTCGGCGAGCCGCTTCGCGAGGCCGTCGAGGGCGGCGACGTCGACGAATCGGTCCTCGACGAAAAGGTCTCGCGACTCCTCGATCTCCTCGAGTCGATCGGCCGGTTCGACAACGGTGCGCCCGAGGGCGAACTCGACACCGACGAGCATCGCCGGCTGGCCCAGGAAATCGCGATCGAGGGGACGGTCATGCTGCAAAATGACGGCGCGCTCCCCCTGGCGGACGACGAGTCGATCGCCCTCGTCGGACCGAACGCCGATACCGCGAAACTCGGCGGCGGCGGATCGTCCGAGGTAACGCCGTTCACGGAAACGAGTCCGCTCGAGGGACTCGAGGATCGCGCGGCCGACCTTACGTTCGAGCGCGGCGTCGAGCCGATCGCCGAGTCGTCGTTCTTCGACGACGGTGACGAGACGACGGACGAGGGCAACGCGAGCATCGATGCCGCAGTCACAGCCGCCGACGAGGCCGACTGCGCGGTCGTCGTCGCACAGGACGACGCGACGGAGTTCACAGACCGCGACTCCCTCGAACTCCCCGGCGACCAGAACGAACTGATCTCGGCCGTCGCCGACGCCGCCGAGCGAACCGTCGTCGTCCTCCGGACCAGCGGTCCCGTCGCAATGCCGTGGCTCGAGGCCGTCGACGCCGTCCTCGAGACGTGGTACCCCGGGCAGGCCGACGGCGAGGCGCTCGCGGCCGTGCTGTTCGGCGACGCGGATCCCGGCGGCCGGCTTCCGGTGACGTTCGGACAGTCGGCGGCAGACTATCCGACCGCCGACGAGGCGGCCTTCCCGGGCGTCGACGACGTCACAAGCTACGATGAGGGCGTCTTCGTCGGCTACCGGTACTTCGACGAGCACGACCGCGAACCGCTGTTCCCGTTCGGCCACGGGCTCTCGTACGCAGCTTTTGAGTACGACAACGCCGCTGTTACCGAGACCGACGCCGGCTTCGAGGTCACCGTCGGCGTCAGCAACGCGAGTGACCGTGCCGGCACGGAGGTCGTACAGGTCTACGCTGCCAAGGCGGCTGCACCCGTCCCGACCCCCGAGCGCGAACTCGTCGGCTTCGAATCAGTCTCGCTCGGGGCCGGCGAATCGACGGCGGTGACCGTCTCGCTCGAGGCCGAGGACTTCGCGTACTACGACGAGAGCGAGGACGGACCGGACGGCTGGACGGTCGCGCACGGTACCAACATGATTGCTGTCGGCCGCTCGTCGCGAGACCTGAAGGCCACGCTCGAGGTCGACGTATAGCGTCGTCGGTCGTAGAGGTGGTGGGAGAAGAGATAACCGAAGACAGCGAAACTTAGAGTCGCCCGATAATCGCGTTCGTCACGTCCTCGGTCGAGGCGTCGCCGCCCAAGTCCGGCGTTCGCGGACCGTCCTCGAGCGTCGCCTCGACGGCCTCGTGGACCGCCTGTCCCTCCTCGTCGTAGCCGAGGTACTCGAGCAGCATCGCGGCGGAGATGATCGTCGCGGCCGGGTTCGCGACGCCCTCGCCGGCGATGTCGGGCGCGGTGCCGTGGACGGGTTCGAACAGCGCGCGCTCGGGGCCGACGTTCGCGCTCGGGAGAAGACCGAGGCCGCCGACCAGCCCGGCGGCCAGATCCGAGAGCACGTCGCCCGCGAGGTTCGGACAGACGATGACGTCGAACTGCTCCGGGTTGAGACAGACGTGCGTCGCGAAGGCGTCCATCAGCACTTCGTCGGTTTCGACGCCGTTCTCGTCGGCGACGCGCTTGATCGTGTCGCGGAAGAGGCCGTCCGTCTCGCGCATGACGTTCGCCTTGTGGGCGATCGTGAAGCCGTCGTAGCTGTTGTCCTCGACGTACTCGCAGGCGAACTCGCCCAGGTCCTCGGAGGCCGACTCGGTAACCACGCGGGTCAGCGTCGAGACGTCCTGCGTCAGTCGGTCCTCGATCCCCGAGTAGACGCCCTCGGTGTTCTCGCGGAGGAAGACCAGATCGGTCTCGGGACGGACGGCGTCGACGCCGGGATAGGCCTTCGCGGGTCGGATGTTGACGAACGAGTCGACCGCGTCGCGCAGCGGCAGGATGACGTCGGCCGCAGTCTCGCCGGCCGCGCCGAACAGCGTCGCGTCCGCCGACGCCGCGAGGTCGTAGGTTTCCTGGGGCAGCGCCTCGCCGGTTTCTTCTTTGACCGCGTCGCCGGCCTCGGCCTCGACGAACTCGAAGTCGACGTCGAGCGCCTCGAGGACCTCGACGGCCGCGGGCGTGACTTCCTGACCGATTCCGTCGCCGGGGATGACGGCGATTTCGTGAGTCATGCCACAACGTCTCGCGGCGGGGGAAAAGAGGGTATCGATACACGTAAACTGGTCACGAACCTTACGACTCGCGAGCGCGCTGCCACGCGTAGACGCCGCCGAGGACGGCACACAGCGCGAACAGTGCGGCGACCGTTCCAGTCACGGGGAACGGCACCGGCGCCGGGAGCGGTACTGTCACGCTCACAGTTTCGCCGCTCGCGACCGGTCCCGTCTCGACGGCGTTCGACTCGAACTCGGGTGCGGCGGCTTCGACGGCGTACGACTCGCCAGTTCCGGGGACGACGACCTCGAGCGTCCCGTCCTCCCGTGTCGTCCCGTTCGCATCGTACGTGACGCCGCTGTCACGTTCGACTGTCACAGTCGCGTTTTCGATCGGCTCTCTATCTTCCGTCTGGACGGTGACCGCGAGCGCGGCGTCCCCGTCGAGCGTCACCGATTCCGCGAGTCGGTCTGTATCAGCGGCGAACGAAACCGCTCGCTCAGCGTCGACGTACCCGTCAGCGCCCACGCGGAGGTCGTACTCGCCCCGCGTCGGCACGTTCTCGAGGCGGTACGTCCCGTCGCCGACGTGCGCACCGGTGTACGTTCCCGCCGGTCCGACGGCTTCGACCGTCGCCGCCTCGATTCCGTCGCCGAAGTGGGCGTCGGTCACGTCGACTTCGATCGTCCCGTTGCCGGCGAGTTCGACGTCGAGGGTCGACGTCTCGTCGCTGGCGACGGTCCGGGTTTCAGTCACCGACTCGTACCCGTCGCGCTCGACGACGACGGCGTACTCCTGGTCGCCGGCCAACCCGGGAATCTCGTAGCGACCGTCCGCGTCGGTTGTCGCCTCGTACGGGTCGCCCTCGCCGATGACTTCGACGGTCGCGTTCGCGATCGGGGCGCCGGTTTCGGCGTCGGTCACCGTCCCCGCGAGCGTCGCGTACTGACCGACCGCATCGATCGCCGCGTAGGCGTCGACGATCCCGCTCCCGTAGCGGACGTCTTTTGCTGCAGGAACGTCCTCGCCCTCCGGTTTCCAGGCCGTCTCCTCGAGCGCACGTTTGATTTCGTCGGGCGAGAGCTCTTCCGCGGTCGCGGACTGCACGAGCGCGACCGTGCCGGCGACGTGTGGCGCCGTCAGACTGGTCCCGAGGTTCGTTCGGTAGCCGCCGCCGGGCGTCGCGCTCTTCACGCTCACGCCCGGTGCGACGACGTCGGGAACGACGTACGAGTCGGGCCAACGGACCGGCGCGTCGCCGCGCCACTCGCCGGCGGTGTCGATCTCTTCGCCGCCGGAGAAGGAGGGGACGTCGTCCGACCGATCGATCGCTCCGACGCTGACCACGTCGTAGGCGTTCCCCGGCGACAGCGACGTTCCCTCGCCGCCGTTGCCGACCGCGCCGACGACGACGGTACCGGCTTCGCGGGCGTTCTCGATCGCGTCGACGGAAGCGCGACTGTGGCCGTCCCACCCCAGACTCAGACTGATAACGTCGGCGTCCTCCTCGAGCGCCCACTCCATTCCGGCCAGAATGGTCGAGGAACGCCCGCCGCAGCGCTTCCGGTTCTCGCAGTCGGTCATGACGGCCCCGTGGAGCAGGGTCGCGTCCGGCGCCACGCCGATGTGGGTTCCGCTGGCGTTGCCGCCGGCGACGATGCCCGACACCTGCGTCCCGTGGCCGTCGTAGTCGACCGGCTCGGCCGACGGGTTGTCGTCGAAGTCCTTCCACTCCGCGACCTCGATGTCCGGATGGTCCGCATCGACGCCGGAGTCGAGCACGGCGACTCTGACGCCTTCTCCTCTGGTTCGGAACGCGTCCCAGGCCTCGGGAACGCGGATCTTCTCGAGTCCTTCAGTATACTCCGCGCTCGAGGATTCCCCCGCGGTCGCCAATTCGGCTCGCGTCGCCGTCGCCTCGCCCGTGCTCGGCGCCGACGGAGCGGCTACCGAAGAACTCGAGACGACGGCATCCCGCTCGATGCGCGTCACGCCCTCGAGTTGCGCGAGATCCGCCAGCGACGCGCGCTCGGTATCGACCGTTACCTGAGCTGCGTTCGTAATCCAGAACGAGCGCTCGAGCGTGACGCCCTCGGTCGCGTTCGCGTACCGCTCGAGGGATTGCTGTGTCGCCTCGGCGTGGCTCCGTCGAGCGGCGATGATATCGTCCTCGCGTTCGCCCTCGACCTCGATCTCGTCAACACCCTCGTCGACACTCGAGACCGCCTCGCCGTCGAACGGTTCGAGTCGGATCAGCGTCGTGACGGTTCCGTCGGCGTTCTCGAGCGCGTCGGCGACGGGAGCAGGTTCGGCGGAAGCGGGAGTCGCATCGTCCGGCGCGGACGCAGCGGGTGTCGCCGCCCACGCGCCGGGAGCGGCTCCGATGAACAGGACGCAGAGAAGGCATGCAACCAGCGCCGCCACTCCGGCGGACCGCGCTCGAGAACCGATCGTCGAGGCGGACATTGCTCGAGCGAAGACAGTCGGCGCGGTTAAACGTACCTGTTGACTCGGCGCTCGCTTTTACGGGCCGTGGACGGGGGTCAGCCGCTCGCTAGAATCTCGTCGAGCAGTTCTCGCTCCCGCTCGAGGGCCTCGTCGCCGATCGCCTCGCGTTCCGAACGGAGGTGGTCGCGGAAGCGCTCGAGTCGCTCGTCGTACGGCGGTGACACCGTAAGCGGATCCGACTGCAACTCCCACTCGCCGAGCCGATCCGCTTCGGGGTCGGGAGCGGGGGCGATGCCGTCGTCGGCGCCGTCGACCGCGACGAGGTCGCCCTCGCGCTCGTGGATCGTCCAGTTCCGCAGCAGGTCGGCGTAGCGGGCCAGCAGGATCGCCTTGCGGACGGCGCTACTGCCGTAGCGCTCGTCGTCGCCGGACGGGAACGCGACGGTCTCGGTCGTCGATCGGCGCTCGCCCGACCGCGTCTCCCAGCTCGCCTCGAGGGTCAGCGTCGCGTCCGCCGAGTCCGCGTCCCCCGCGTCCGTCCGCGCGACCTGCACGAGGACGACGCCGCCTTTCGCCTCGCCGTCGGTTCGGGCCGACGGGAACAGCGTGTTCACGCGCATGAGTTCCCCCGTTGCCGAGTCCGCGGCCGTCGATCCGTACACCCGCACGATTTCGTACCCGTCGGCCGCGAGTTCCAGCGAGAGATCGTAGACCAGCGGCGACACCATGTACTCGAACTCCTCGGTCACGCGGCGCTCGAACTCGTCCGCGGAGTGGACGCTGTAGTAGTTCGCGCCGCGGACGGCCGTCAACCGATCGATCAGTTCCGCGTTGAAGTCCACGCCGACGCCGACCACCGTCGTATGGTGGTCCCGGTCGGCGTTCGCCTCGAGGCTCGCCTGGAGCTCGTCGGCGTCGGTCTCGCCGACGTTGATCTGGGCGTCCGTAATCAGGATCGTGCGGTTCTCGTACGCCTCGCGGTCGGCGTCGTCGTACTCGGCGACCAACTCCTCGCTCAACTCGAGTCCGGCCGAGACGTTCGTCCCGCCGCGGGCTTCGACGTCTTCGCGCATGTGCTCGCGGATCGCGTCCATATCGGTTCGGTCGACCTCACGAAGCGGCTTCGCGAGGTGCGCTTCGCCGTTGAACAGCACGACGCCGAGCCGGTCGTCGGGCCGGAGCTGCCGCGTCATCGCGGCCAGCGCCTCCTTCGCGACGTCGATCTTCGGCCGACTTGTGTCGCCCTCGGCTTCGTGCCGGTTGCCGAACTGATCGTAGTAGTAGTCGTCGAAGCTGGCGCGCATCGAGCCCGAGATGTCCAGCACGACCACGAGGTTCAGCGCCGGGCGTTCGAACTCAGATTGGGCGAGGCCCGACTCGAGGCCGACCGACAGGTACCGCTCGGGCTCGCCGGAAAGCGGGTCCGGCGCCACGGCCGGCGTATAGGTCGGGCAGAACAGCGAGCCGCAGGAGCCGTCGCCGCCGGTGTCGAAGTAGTACTCGTGGAACAGCCCCTCGGTGGCCACGCTCTCGGGGAGCGGCAGGTAGCCTTCGGCGACGTTGCGCCTGAGCGTGCCGACGTCGGCGGCGCCGCCGGCCGCGAGTCCGATGCTTTCGTCGGTGCTCGTCGCCATTTCGACGCCGTTGCCACCCGCCGCGTCGTCGCTCCCGCCGAAACTCCAGAGGCCGTTGTCGTCGTCCTCGCGCTCCGGCGAGTACTGCCAGTCGTCGACCCGCTCCCCGTCAGTTGCCGTCGACGGCGTCGACGTCGGCAGCGAACAGCCGGCCAGCGCGGCGCTCGAGGCGGCGGCAGCGGTACAGAGCGTCAGGAATCGTCGTCGATCGGAGGGCATAGCCGACGCTACGCGCCGCCGTTCATAATCGGTTCGGCAAACTGAAACGACGATTGTAGCTAGCGCGGCGGCTTCGAGACGGCGATTCGGAAACTCGAGAGAACGAAGGATCGAACGGCGACCGGCGCGACGCTACTCGGTTTCAGGAATCGCCGCGTCTTCGACGTACGGCAGTTCCTCGGCCTTCTTGCGGACTTCCCCGGCGTTGGACTTCATCAGCGCCGTCGTGTCCCAGACGCCCTCGACTAAGGCTTTGCGCTGGGCCTCGTCGACGGTGACGTCGATGGTCCGTCCGCCGTAGGTGACTTCCTCGGCTTCGACGTCGATCTCGATTTCTTCGTCGGGGTGCTCGTCGACCCAGTCCTGCAGTTCCTGGATCGTCTCGCTGTCGGCCGTGACGGTCGGAATCCCGAGGGCCAGACAGTTGCCCGCGAAGATCTCGGCGAAGCTCTCGCCGATGATCGCGTCGATCCCCCAGCGCATCAGGGCCTGAGGCGCGTGCTCGCGCGAGGAGCCGCAGCCGAAGTTGCTGTTGACGACCATCACCGAGGAGTCCTGATAGCGGTCCTCGTTCATCGGATGGTCTTTGGGGTTGTCGTCGTCATCGAACCGGACGTCGAAGAACGCGAACTCGCCCAGTCCGTCGAAGGTGACGACCTTCATGAACCGCGCGGGGATGATCTGGTCGGTGTCGATGTCGTTCCCCCGGATCGGGATACCGGACCCGGTGACGTAGTTGACTTCAGGGATTTCAACTTCGTCGCTCATCGGGCGGTCACCTCCGCTTCCGGCAGTTCGCGAACGTCGGTCACTTCACCCTGGATCGCCGCCGCGGCGACCATCCGCGGGTTCATCAGGACGGTGCGCCCGTCCTTACTCCCCTGGCGGCCGATGAAGTTCCGGTTCGAGGAGGAGGCGCAGGCCTCGTCGCCCTCGAGCTGGTCCTCGTTCATGCCGAGACACATCGAACAGCCGGCGTTGCGCCACTCGAAGCCGGCTTCCTCGAAGGTGTCTTTGAGGCCTTCCTCCTCGGCCTGCTTCTGCACGCGCTGGCTGCCGGGGACGACCATCGCGCGGACGTCGTCGTGGACCTCGCGGCCCTCGACAATGCGGGCCGCGCGTCGCAGGTCCGGCAGGCGGGCGTTCGTACAGGAGCCGAGGAAGGCCACGTCGATGTCGTAACCTGCCATCGTGTCGCCGGGCTCGACGCGCATGTGCTCCTGGGCGCGTCGCGCGGTGTCCTGCTTATCTTCGGGCAGGTCCTCGGGCGCCGGGATCGGATCCGTGATGCCGATTCCCTGGCCAGGGGTGGTGCCCCAGGTGACGACCGGCTCGAGTTCGTTCGCGTCGATGCGGACGATGTCGTCGTATTCGGCGTCCTCGTCGGATCGAATCGACTCCCAGTAGGGTTTGAGTTCCTCGAAGCGCTCGGGGTTTTCCTGGAAGTAGTCCGTCTCCTCGAGCCACTCGTAGGTGGTCTCGTCGGGGTTGACGTAGCCCGCGCGGGCGCCGCCCTCGATGGACATGTTGCAGATCGACATCCGACCCTCCATGCCCAGCGACTCGATGGCCTCGCCGGCGTACTCGTAGACGTAGCCGACGCCGCCCTCGGTGCCGAGTCGGCGGATGATCTCGAGGATGATGTCCTTGGCCTCGACGCCCTCGCCGAGTTCGCCGTCGACCTGGATCTTCCGCACTTTCTGCTTCTCCATGGCGACGGTGCCCGTCGCGAGCACGTCCCGGATCTGGCTGGTGCCGATCCCGAACGCGAGCGCGCCGAAGGCGCCGTGCGTGGAGGTGTGCGAGTCGCCGCAGACGATCGTCTTGCCGGGCTGGGTGAGGCCCTGCTCCGGTCCGATGACGTGGACGATCCCCTGATCGCCCGTCGTCGGGTCCGAGAACTCGATGCCGGCCTCGCGGACGTTCTCCTCGAGTTCGGCCATCATCTCCTCGGCCGCGTCCTCCTCGTAGGGGCGGGACTGGTCGGCCGTCGGGACGATGTGGTCGACCGTCGCGTGGGTCAGTTCGGGGTAGGCGACCTCGAGGTCGCGCTCGCGGAGCATCCCGAACGCCTGCGGGCTCGTCACCTCGTGGATGAGGTGGAGGCCGATGAACAGTTGGTCCTGTCCGGTCGGCAGCGTCGTGACTTTGTGTCGATCCCAGACCTTGTCGTACAGCGTGCCTTCGCTCATTCCTCGTCCTCTACCGGATTTTGTTTCCCGCGTTCGAAGACGCGGTTCGCGTCGTCCGCGTCGTGGGGCGGCGTGTGGTCCACGTCCGCCATCGTGGCGTCTCGGTTATCTGGTTCCTCGTCTGGCGCGGCCTCGGCGTCAGCCGGCCGGCCGCCGTCCGCCGCGACCGTCGGGCCGCGGCTGAACAGTCGACCGGACGTCTCCCCCGTGTAGGGGTTGGTGTGGCTGACGCCGGCCATCGTTCGCACGTCGTTTGCGTTGTCGCTCATTGTGTCATTGCACCGGGTTCGTTAGTCGTCCGCCGGAACCTCTTCGGCTTCGGCCTCCGCCGCTTCCTCCTCGGCCCACGCGAACAGCGCGCGCAGCCGTTCGCCGACGTCCTCGATCTCGTGGTTCTTCTCAGCCTGGCGGAGCTGGCTGTAGGTCGGTCGCTTGGCCTGGTTCTCGAGGATCCATTCACGGGTGAACTCGCCGTTCTGGACCTCCTCGAGAGTCTCTTCCATGTTCTCGCGGACGTGCTCGTCGACGATCTCGTCGCCGCGGGTCAGGCCGCCGTATTCGGCAGTGTCGGAGACCGAATCCCACATCTCGCTGAGCCCGCCCTCGTACATCAGATCGACGATGAGCTTGAGCTCGTTGAGACACTCGAAGTAGGCGATTTCGGGCGAGTAGCCCGCGTCGACCAGGGTCTCGTAGCCGTGTTTGACCAGCGAGGTCACGCCGCCACAGAGGACGGCCTGCTCGCCGAAGAGGTCGGACTCGACTTCCTCCTGGAACGTCGTCTCGATGACGCCGGCGCGAGTGCAGCCGATTCCCTTCGCGTACGCGAGGGCGCGCTCCTCGGCGTCGCCGGTCGTGTCCTGGTAGATCGCCAGCAGGCCGGGCGTCCCCTCGTCGTTCTCGTAGTTCCGGCGGACGAGGTGGCCCGGACTCTTCGGCGCGACCATCGTCACGTCGACGTCCTCGGGGGGCTGGATCTGGTTGTAGTGGATGTTCAGCCCGTGGGCGAACTGCAGCGTGTCGCCGCTCTCTAAGTTCGGCTCGATGGTGTTCTCGTAGACGTCCGGCTGGACGGTGTCGGGCACGAGCACGGAGATGTAGGAGGCCTGCGCCACGGCGTCGCCGGGCGTCGCGACCTCGAGTCCGTCTTCCTCGGCGGCCGAGCGCGAGGGGGAGCCCTCGCGGAGGCCGACGACTACGTCCACGCCGCTCTCGTGGAGGTTCAGCGCGTGGGCGTGGCCCTGGCTCCCGTAGCCCAGCACGGCTACGGTCTCGTCGTCGAGCGTCGATACGTCTGCGTCGTCGTCGTAGTAGATCTCGGTGGTGAATTCGTCAGTCATCGGAAGTTGTCTGCGGTTGTTGTTGGGTGTGGTTCGCCTCGTCGGCGGTCGATGCTTCTGCACTCGAGCCGGCCGGTGCGGCCGTCTCGTCGGTGCCGCGAGCGAGCGCCGTCGTCCCGGTCCGGGAAATCTCCCGAATGCCGAACTGACTGAATGTCTCGACCGCGGCTTCGATCTTCTGTCGCGCGCCCGTGATCTCGAAGGTCGCCGTCTCGGGACTCGAGTCGACGGTCGTCGCGTCGTACATGTCCGCGACGGCGCTGACCGCGGCGGGATCGCGAGCGTCGACCTTCACGAGCGCCAGTTCCCGCTGCATCGCGTCGGGCTCGAGCTCTCGGACCGAGACGACCGGCAGCAGCTTCCGCAGCTGCTTTTTGATCTGGTCGATTCCGGGGTCGGGCTCCTCGACGACGACCGTGATACGGGCCCAGTCGTCGTCCTTCGTCGGCCCGACGGTCAGGCTCTCGATGTTGAACTGCCGCCTCGAGAACAGCCCCGAGACTTCCGCGAGCACGCCGGGCTCGTGTTCGACCAGCGCCGAGATGACGGTCCGGCGCGGCTCGTGGGTCGCCTCGACCTCGGGGTCGATGCGAATGCCCTGCTTGTTGCGCCGGCCCTCGGGAGAGGGGCGTTTCTCGGGTGCCGGTCCCTCGAGTCCGCGTTCGAACTCGTCGCCGCTCATAGCTGGTCCTCCGTCAGCGCGAACTGCCCGTTGTCGCCGCCGCTGGGAACCATCGGGTAGACGTTGGCCTGCGGGTCGATGTGGACGTCGATGACCGACGGCCCGTCGTACGCGATGGCCGATTCGATGGTGTCGGCGACCTCGTCGTAGTCGTCGATGCGGTACCCCTGCGCGCCGAAGGCTTCGGCGAGCTTGTCGAACTCGGGCATCCAGCCGTAGTCCGACGCGGAGTGGCGCCCGTCGAAGAAGGCGTCCTGCCACTGTCGGACCATCCCGATGTACTCGTTGTTGAGCACCGCGACGGTGATGTCAAGGTCCTCGCGAACCGCGACCGACAGCCCCTGCAGGGTCATCAGGAAGGAACCGTCGCCGTCGACGCAGATCACTTCCTGATCGTCGTCGGCCGCGACCCGCGCGCCGATCGCCGCGGGCAGGCCGTAGCCCATCGTCCCGAGCCCGTGGCTCGAGACCCACGTGCGCGGCTCGGTGAACGTCCAGTACTGGCAGGCCCACATCTGGTGCTGGCCGACGCCGGTCGTCACGATGGCCTCGTCGCTCGTGGCCTCATCGAGGGCCTCCACGACGAACTGCGGCTGGACGGGTTTGTCCTCGGGCGTCTCGTAGTCCATCGAGTACTCGGACTTCCACTGCTGGCACTGCGCGCGCCACTTCTTCGCCTGCGGCGACTCGTCAACCGCTTCCTGCAGTTGCTCGACGACGGTTTCGGCGTCGCCGACCAGCGGGTAGTCCGCGTAGATGTTCTTCGAGATCTCGGCGGGGTCGATGTCGACGTGGATGAGCTCCGCCTCGGGGGCGAAGGTCTCGATGCCGCCGGTCAGGCGGTCGTCGAACCGGGTGCCGATGCCGATCAGCGTGTCGCAGTGCGTGATCGCCATGTTGGCGTAGCCGGTCCCGTGCATCCCCGCCATCTCGAGCGAGAGCTCGTGATCCTCGGGGAACGAACCGAGGCCGGGCATCGTCGTGATGACCGGGATTTCATGCTCGATGGCGAACTCCCGACAGGCCTCGCTGGCCTCGCCCTTGATGACGCCGCCGCCCAGCAGCATCACGGGCCGCTCGGAATTTTCGATCCGTTCGGCCGCCGCCTCAACGATTTCCTCGTCGGCCCGCTCCTGGACCTCGTAGGTGTCGGGCGTCTTCGGCGCGTCGGGTTCGGCGTCGGTGTCGGACTTGGTGATGTCCTTGGGCAGGTCGACCAGCGTCGGCCCCGGTCGGCCCTCGCTGGCGAGCGCGAAGGCCTCGCTGACGTCGGTGCCAACGCGGTCCGGATCGGACGCGAAGGCGTTGTTCTTCGTGACCGGCGTCGTGACGCCGGTGGTGTCCGTCTCCTGGAACGCGTCGTTGCCGACGAACTCCGTCGGCACCTGGCCGGTCAGCGCGACCAGCGGATCCGAGTCCATGTCGGCGTCCGCCAGTCCCGTCACGAGGTTCGTCGCGCCCGGACCCGAGGTCGCTAGACAGATGCCCGGCTTGCCCGAGACGATGCCGTAGGCGTCGGCCGCGTGGGCCGCGCCCTGCTCGTGGGCCATCGTCACGTGCGTGATCTCGGAGTCGTAGAGGGCGTCGTAGACGGGCATGATTGCCCCGCCCTGCACGCCGAAGGCGTACTCGACGCCCGCGTTCTCTAACGCGCGGACGACGGCCTCGGCGCCGTTGGTGACCGGTTCGGGCTCCGACGTCGAATCGGCTTCGGGCACCGATTTGGCGGCGTCCGGCGCCGCGCTGTCCGTGATCTGGTCGTCCGCCTGTTCCTCCTCGTCTGCGTCGGCTGGTGTAACCGGTGTTGCGCGTTCGCTCATCGAGTCTCCCCCGCCGCGGTGCGGCGAGCAGTCGTGGGTTTCGGTGTAGGGTACGGTGTCATCTGCTGGGTGTGTGATCGCTCTGAAAACGGTGCGAACCCGAAATCGAAGCTGCGACGGACTAGTAGAGATGGGGCTAAAGCGCCCCTACAATACGAATCGGAGCGAGCGCGCTGGTGCCGACCGTAAGGCGAGCCGGCGTCGTTGCGCGTTCCGTCATTACTGACGATGTAGGTTGCTCGACTCACATAATCTTTGCGTGTCGAGCAACGTCTGCCCCTGCAGCCGTCGCCGCGAGTGCGATCACGAGTCCGAACGCGAGTCGGTCGGCTCGAGGAGTTCGAGTTACGCACGGCACTCGAAGCGCTCGAACGCGAACGGTATAGCCGGTGCTCGCGAACGGTGGCAAACGGGGAGGACATCCCTCAGGCGCGCACCTCCTCCTCTTCCTGGTCGTCGCGCTCTCGCCGGCGATCGACGCCGGCTTCCTCCGCGAAGCGCTCGAGGTCGCTGACCGTGACCCGGCGCTTCTCGGCGCCGTAGTCTTTGACCCGTCGGGTGACCGCGCGGACCTCGTCGTCGGTCGGCTCGAAGCCGAGCTCGTCGAGGCGCTCGCGGACCGAGTGGGTTCCGGTGTGTTTCCCCATGACCAGGCGACGCTCGGCGCCGACCATCTCCGGGGTCATGACGCCGGGCTCGAAGGTGTCGGAGTTCTCGATGACGCCGGCGGCGTGGATACCGCTCTCGTGGGAGAAGGCGTTGTCGCCGACGACGGGCTTGTTGCCCGGCGTCTCGATGGTGCTCTTCTCCTCGACGATCTCGGAGAGTTCGGTGATGCGCGTCGTGTCGATCCCCGTGTCGGTCTGGTAGAGGGACTCGACGGCCATCACGAACTCCTCGTAGGCGGCGTTGCCGGCGCGCTCGCCGATGGAGTTGACCGACACCTGCGCCTGATCGGCGCCCGCTTCGATGCCGGCCAGCGCGTTCGCGGTGGCCAGCCCGAAGTCGTCGTGGGTGTGGACGTCGATCCGAGCGTCGGTGTGGGCCTCGACCTTCTCGATCATCGCCTTGAACCGACTCGGCGTGGCGACGCCGCAGGTGTCGGGAATGTTGATCCAGTCGGTTCCCGCCGCCGTGACCGCTTCGATCACGTCGATCAGGAACTCCTCGTCGGTGCGCGTCGCGTCCATCGGCGAGAACATGCAGGTGACGCCCGCCTCTTTGACGCGTTCGACCGACTCGACTGCGCGCTGTACGACCTCGTCCCGCGTGGCGTGCATCGAATCCTCGATCTGGACGTCGCTGGTGCTGACGAACGTGTGCACCATCTCGACGCCGGAATCCAGCGCCGCTTCGATGTCCTTGTCGACGACGCGGCCTAACCCGCAGGTTGTCGTCGACGTCGAGGATGCGATATCGCGAACGGCCTCGAACTCCGCGTCGGAGTTGACGGGGAACCCGGCTTCGATAACGTGGGTCCCCATCTCGTCCAAGATCGAGGCGATCTGTCGCTTATCGTCATACGAGAACGAGGTTCCGGGCGACTGCTCGCCGTCCCGGAGGGTCGTATCGAAGACACGTGCTGACTCTATTTCGTCAGTGGAATCTAACGTGCCCTGGAAGAACTCGACCCCCCTGACTGGTGTCAGAGGACGAACCGTCTTGTGAAGACATTGTATCAGAATCCGAGGCGGGACTGGATATATAAATCTACCGCTGAATCGAACCAGAACTGACGAGTTACCACTTCACACAGAAATCTGGACAGCGGAAAATCGCATGACACCAACGACCTAATACACCCTATATCGACTATTATCATACCAGTCGATCGGCGCCAGTTTGCCGCGTCACTCGGATATCGAGACGGATTCGCCCCTTCACGAACCTCGAGCGCGCTCTCGCGCACCCTCGAGTAAACGTTCGGTCAGCGCAGTCGCGTGAGGGATCACCGAAGATTACAGATAGCCATTTTTCTATGTCGAGATCGACACTCGTCTACTGATACCGATTATCCGTGTGCCCTGTTGACTCAACGCGACTCACGCGTTCAATCGTCCAATTTCGGGAATGATCGCATCGCTCCGATCGGGTGACGGTGGACCGCAGATCCCGACACACGACTTCGGACGGCACAAGCGCGTGTCAACATTTTACGTGCGCTCGTGGTAGGCCGGCCCGGTATGACGACCGACGAAATCACCGATCTCCTGACGGAGGCGTACAACGACGAACTCGAGACCGTGATGAACTACCTGACGAACGCGATCGTCCTCGACGGGATCCACGCCGAAGAAGTCAAAGCGAGCTTAGAGGAGGACATTCAGGAAGAACTGGATCACGCGCGCATACTGGGCGAGCGGTTGAAGCAACTCGACGAGTCGCCGCCGGGATCCGAGTCGTTCGAGGCGAAGCAGTCGGGGCTACAGCCGCCCGCGGATACGACCGACGTCCAGTCGGTCATCGACGGGGTGCTCCAGGCGGAGGAGGACGCGATCGAAACCTACCGGTCGCTCATCGAAGCCGCCGACGACGCGAACGATCCGGTGACCGAGGACGTCGCGGTGACGATCCTCACGGACGAGGAGGCCCACCGAACCGAGTTCCGCGGGTTCCAGAAGGAGTTCCCGATGGACTGATGAACCTCCGTAGTCATCCGCGATGAGTTAGGCGGCGGGCAGAGGAACGTTTTTCTCGTCGCGCTCCAAGGAGGGCCACATGAGCGACTTCGACCTCGACCTTCGGGCGGTCGAGGAACACATCGACGAGGAGCTCGAACTCGAGGGAAGCATCGTACTCGGCGTTCTCGACGGGACGACGTCGGACGACGAGTGGCTCGAGACCGTCTCGAGCGGGAACGTGCTCGTCCTCTGCGTCGAGGGCGAGGTCAACGAACTGGCGTCAGGCTTCGCCCGCGACGTCAAGGAGGCTGGCGGCAATCTGGTTCACTTCCGGGGCTTCCTGATCGTGGCGCCGCCGGGGGTAGACGTCAGCACGGATCGATTGTAATCGGCGTTGGGAGCTGTCAACGATCGAATACCGTTCTCGGCGCGCACGCCGATCTCGCGAATTCACCTCCCCGACGTCGGAAAACTAACTGATGAAACTGGTCGACCGCACGGACGAGTCCGTCCGCGAGCATCCGGCGCTCGCCGTCGGCCTGTTCCTCCTGCTGTTTACCTGGTACGGCATTCAAACCCACAACTGGCTTCTCCTGACAGCCGTCGGGCTTCTCGGCCTCTTCTTGGCTGCGCAACTCCTCCTCGAGTTCGCCGACCGAGAGGGAGACGACTAGTACGTCGAAAAAGAAACCTTCGCTCGAGCCGGCGTCGCTACTCCGAGACCGTCAGTTCGCCGTAATCGAACTCCTCGCCCATCTGTGAGAGGGTATCGAGTTCGTCCTGTTCCTCGCGCATCGTCTCCTCTAGCATGTCGGCGACGTCGTCCATCCCGAGCTGGTCGGCCATCGGGATGAGGTTGCCGTAGGTGGCGATCTCGTAGTGTTCTGACTTCTGGCCCGCGGCGATGTTGAACCGGTCGATGGCCTGGTCACTGGGGTTCTGATCCATGAACTCCTCGTGGGCCTGGATCATCCCCTCGACGACGGGGTCTTCCTCCGCCTCGGCGTCCGCGTCGAGCTGTTCGAACACCTGCTCGATGCGGTCGATGTGCTGTTGGGTTTCCTCGCGGTGCTCGGCGAACCCGCTTTTCAGTTCCTCGTTCGAGGAGGAACTCTCGAGTTCGTCGAGGGCGTCGACGAGGCGCTGTTCGGTGTAGTACGCGTGCTTCAGGCCGGATACGAAGAGGTCTTCGGTTGAGTCGATGCTCATGGGCGATCCGTGTGAGCGGACAGCGCTTCTGTCAATAAGGCATCGCCTTGCAACTGAGCGGGACGCGAAGGGGACGACAAAAGCCGCTGTCTCAGTCCGTGAACGTGAGAAAGTGGCCGTCCGGATCGCGAACGACGACCCGTTCGTCCGTCTCCCGCTCGACTGACCGGACGCCGTCGCGGACGGCCTCGAGCACCTGCGTCGGCACCTCGCCCTCGACCTCGAACCCGAGATCGACGTGCACCCCGCCGCGGGCGTCTGCGATCCCTAACTGCGGTTCCCACAACTCGAGGGCCAGATCCATCGACTCGGGACCGTTCATCCGCACGCGTCTGCGCTCGCTACCCCTGTCGACGGTCTCGAAACCGAGGTCGGCGTAGAACGACTCCGCCCGTTCGAGCGACTCGACCTCGAGAACGACCTCGAAGACCCCGTCAATCCCGGGGCCGTCGACGTCGCGCTGGCCGAGTTCGACGCAGTTTCCGTCCGGATCGTACAGGTACAGCGACTTCGCGGCGCCGAACTGAGTTTCCTTGAGGTCGCCGTCGTACCGCTCGGAGAGGCGGTCCCACCAGTCGTCGTACTCGGCGGCCGGGATCGAGAACGCGAAGTGCGTGTGCAGACCGCCCCGCGGGACGCCGGTCGGCCGGCGCAGGACGAGGTCGGTTTCGCCCGCTGCGAACGTGAGTGCGTCTCCGTTTGCCTCCCCGCTTTCCCGGGTCCGTTCCTCGCGTCCGTCGCGGACGTCCATCTCGAGCGTCTCTGCGTAGAACCGCTGTGCCGGCTCGAGGTACTTGACCTCGAGCGCGAGCCAGGCGAGCCGGGTGAGCATGGAGATTGTTACGCGAGGCGGGCGCATAGTAGCGTCGCCGGATCGCCGCGTTCCCGGAAGAAGCGGAACGCCGCGCCGCGTGACGGCCGTTTATGGCACTGACGCCCGTAGACGCTCCTATGAGCTTCCGCATCGACGAGCGCGCAACCGAGTTTGAGGAGATCGATCGCTACGACCACGGCGTCGGCTGGATCGCCCATCCGGACGAGGAAATGCAGCGAGCGAGCCACGCCATCGAGGTCGACGGCGACGTCTGGGTAATCGACCCCGTCGACGCCGAGGGCCTGGACGAACTGCTCGCCGAATTTGGCGACGTCGCCGGCGTCGTCGTCCTGCTCGACCGCCACACCCGCGACGCCGCCACGATTGCCAACCGCCACAACGTCCCGGTCTACCTGCACGACTCGTTTTCGGGCGTCACCGGCGACCTCGAGGCGGCGGTCGCCCGCTTCGGGGACGAGCTCTCGGATACCGGCATCGAAGCACGTTCGGTCGTCGACAACCGATTCTGGCAGGAAATTGCGCTCTACGATCCGCGCGACGATACGCTCGTCGTCCCCGAGTCGGTCGGCACGGGTGACTACTTCCGTGCCGGGAACGAACGGCTGGGCATCCACCCGATGCGTCGACTCGTCCCGCCCCGCGAGACGCTCGGTCAGTTCGACCCCGAGCGCATCCTCGTCGGCCACGGCGCTGGCGTGCTGTCGAACGCCGATGTCGCACTTGAGGACGCACTCCAGAACTCGCGTCGCCGGGCACCGGGGGTCTACGCCGGAATGGTCCGGGAGTTCCTCCCCGTTTGAAGCGTCGGTTTCCGCGCGGCGATGGCACGCGCGGGGAATACACCTAACTACCGCCCGTCCATACGTCGCCTGTGGTCTACATCACGCGAGCGCTCGTCGACGTCCTGCTCGATCTGGCCAGCGACGCCGATCCCGATCGCGTGACGACCGGCGTCTCCGTCACGCCCGCGGGCGACCTCGAGAACGCCGATGCCGTCCCGCCCGAGACGCCGGTCTTTACGGACTTCTTCCTCCCCGATCCCGGCAACCCGGTCAACGCAGTCTTCGGCGTCGACCTCACGACGCCTGTCCGCCAAGCGCAGGGCCGATTCGTCTCCCACCCCGTCCGCGAACTCGAGGTGACGAAACGCGACGACCTCGCACAGGTGATCTTCGTCGCGGTGCCGCCCTGGGGAACCGGTCAGGACTCCTTCGGCGCGTTCAATCGGTCGGGCGAACGGCAGCCGCTCGAGATCATCGACGCGCAGGCGCCGGCGGAGTCATTCTCCGAGTCGGAGTCAGAGTCGAAGTTGTAGTGAGTGCGGTGGGGGTGTACTAACGGGTCGGCGAAGGCGGTAGGCAACACCACCCGAAAGGGTATAAAATCGAAGTGTGCTCGGCGGTTAGCCCGGATTGGGCGTCGGGAAGCCGTTGTCGTCGATGATTCGGCCGATGATGCTATCGCGCTGCCGGTCTCGATCGTCGTCCCTCTCGGAGTCGTCCGACGATGGGAAGCCCGGTACGTGTGGCATACGACTCGACCTCCACGTCTCACTAGTGACTCGAGGCGGAAAAGAATCGGGGACCGCTGCGTTCGTCGGTGCCTCATCCCTCAGTGAGACCGTCTATAGGATCGCTTAGTGCTTCCGCCCCCGTCGCTCTCGCGCCGTTACTCGAGGTAGCCCAGCCCACGGAGCTGTTCGGTGATCTCCTCGAACTCGGCTTCCGTCAGTTCGCCTTCCTTCTGGTGCTGGATGACGATGCTGCGCAGCAGGAATCGGACGAGGTCGCTCGTGCTCTGGAAGCTCGTGCCGTCGATCGTCTCCTCGACGCGGTCGGCGAGATCCTTCGGGATCGAGACGGTGGTGTACTCGGTCATACACCAACCTCTGTCGCCGGCCCCAAAGGCGTGTCGACCGCTCTCGTCGCGTTCGTCGCGTCTTCGTAGCGATTTTTAAAGCTGCCTCACTAGTTCACTGTATGGGCGTTCGGCCACCCTCGAGCGGAGACGACGACGAACCCGAGAGCATCGAATTCGGCATCGCCGCTGTCGACGCGAAGCTGCGCGATTCCGACCTCTCCTTCCCGGCGACGAAAGACGACGTCGCGGCCGAACTCGGCCACGAACGGATCCCGTACAACGTGCACGGGGACGACGTTGCGCTGGGCGAGATGCTCGCGGAAGTTACCACGCAGGAGTTTCGCTCCCGTCAGGAACTGTTGAACGAACTGCACCAACCTTTCGAGGAGTATCGCCGACAAAACTCGGGTGGCGTCTTCCAGCAGGTCCGCTCGATGCTCCCCTTCTAATCAGTCAGTCGTCGTCGCGGTCATTTCGGCGCGCGATGTGCTCGAGCCGACGCCGCTGTTCGCGGTGGAGGGTCACGAGCATGTCCGAGAGGACGCCGAACATAAGCAGTTGGACGCCGAGCAGGATTGCGGCCGCCGAAACCAGCGCCAGAATATTGTGGCCGACTCCGTACTGGACCCACTCCCAGAGCACGTAGACTGCGATGAGGCTGCCCGTAACGAGGCCGGCGGCTCCGAGGCTGCCGAAGTAAAACAGCGGGTTGTTGGTTTTCGCGAGCGAGTACAGCGCGAGGATGATCGTCCCGCCGTCCCTGACCGGGTGGAGGTTCGTCTCCGACTCCTCGGGCCGGGCACTGTAACTGACCGGGACGACCGTCGTGTCGATCCCGTGTTTGACGCACTCGACGGCGAGTTCCGTCTCGATCGTAAACCCGTCCGAATCCAGCGAGAGCCGGTCGAAGGAGTCGGTCGTAAACGCGCGGTAGCCCGAGAGGATGTCCTCGTAGTCGGCCCCGTGAATCAGCCGGAACGATCGGTTGATCATCCGGTTGCCGAACCCGTTCAGCGCCTTCATGGCGTCGTCGTCCATGTCAGCAAAGCGGTTGCCGATCACGTGCTCGTAGCCCTGCGCCAGCGGCTCGAGCATTTGTTCGGCGTCGTTCGGATCGTACGTGCCGTCGCCGTCGAGCATCAGGACGTAGGGAACGTCGATGTAGTCGACAGCCTCTCGAACCGCCTGACCCTTGCCCTCGCCGGACTGGACCAGTACCTGTGCACCGTGATCGCGGGCGATCTCCTGTGTGTCGTCGTCCGAGCCGCCGTCGATGACGACGACGTTCGTGTACCCCTGCTCCTCGAAGCCGTCGATCACGTCCCCGATCGTCGCGGCTTCGTTCAACGTCGGGATGAGGATGCACACCTCCTCGGCGGAAATCTCGCGCGTCGTCTCGGATTCGCTCATGACGGTAATCTCTCCGCTACCGTCCGCGACCGCGCTCGCGCGAGGCCCATCGTTCTCCATCGCCAGTCACTCTTTCGTGTGGCCGCAAAAGAGTACTGATCGACGGTATCGCCTGCTCAACGCTTGTGACTTCCTTCGAGGTTACCAGGTCAGTCCTTCGTACACCTCGAGTTCCTCCTCGTCGATGTCGATCCGCCGCCCGTCGACGAGCACCCGTTTGGCCATCCCGTCAAACGTGAGGTCGTCGAACTCGGGCCAGTCGGTCGCGACGACTGCCCCATTGGCGCCCTCGAGCGCGCTCGCGGCCGAGTCGGCGTACTCGATCTCGAGGTCGGGATACTGCTCGCGGACGTTGTCCACCGCGACGGGGTCGTACGCGACGACCGCAGCACCGCGCTCGCGGAGGTACTCGACGACGTCCAGCGCGCGGGACTTGCGGATGTCGTCGGTTCCCGGCTTGAACGAGAGACCGAGGACGGCGATCCGCGCGCCCTCGAGGTCGACGTGGTCCGCGAGCAGGTCGACGAGCCGCCGCGGCTGCTCGTCGTTGACGGCGACGGCGGCGTCGAGTAGTTCGGGCTCGTACCCCTGCTCACGGGCGCCGGCCCGCAGGGCAGCGACGTCCTTCGGGAAGCAGGAGCCGCCCCAGCCCAGTCCCGAGCGCATGAATCGCTCGGAGATGCGGTCGTCGAGGCCGACCGCCTCGAGGACCTCGTAGGCGTCCGCGCCGTACTCCTTGGCGATGTTGCCGAGGTCGTTCACCAGCGACACCTTCGAGGCGAGGAAGGCGTTGTTCGCGTACTTGATCAGTTCGGCCTCGCGGACGTCGGTCTCGACGAGGTGGGTGCTGTCGTTTTCTAAGATGGGGGCGTAGAGGTCGCGAAGCTGTTCGGCGGCTGCATCGGTGCGGGTTCCGAGGACGACCTTGTCCGGCTCGAGGAAGTCCTGCACCGCGGTCCCCATCCGCAGGAACTCGGGGTTCATCGCGACGTCGATGCCGTCGCCGATGGCCGTTCCCGACTGCTCCTCGAGGATCGGCGCGACGACCTCTTCGGTCGTTCCCGGCAGCACGGTGCTTTTGACGACGACGAGGTGGTCGTCGTCTTTGACGGCGAGCGCATCGCCGAGCATCTCGGCGCCGGCGCGCATCGGCGCGAGATCGAGGCTGCCGTCGTCCGATTGCGGGGTGGGGAGACAGAGCAGCGTGACATCGGTGTCGAGAACCTCGTCGTAGTCCGTCGTCGCGCGGAGGGCTGTGCCGGCGTGTTCGGCGATCCGCTCCTCGAGGCCCGACTCGTGGATCGGCGCTTCGCCGGCGTTGATCGCGTCGACGATGTCCTCGTCGATTTCGACGTTGACGACCTCGTGGCCCAGATCGGCGAGGCAGGCGGCGACGGTGGTCCCGACGTAGCCGCTGCCGATAATAGAGACGTTCATAGCGGGCGAAACGCGTGGCGGGCGTTAGTGGTTTTCGGGTCGCGACGGTGCGATCCGCGTCCGAACCGAGCGGCTCGCGTCTCGAGTTGCGCGGTCGCCGACGATCGAATCCGCGACTTTTTGAGGGAGTTCTGCGAATGCCGTCCTATGGAAAACTACCGGATTCTTGTCACGGGCGGCGCGGGATTTATCGGCTCGAATCTTGCAAACGAGTTGGCGAGCCGTAACGACGTGATCGCCGTCGACGACTGTTATCTCGGCGAGGCGGACAACCTCTCTGACGACGTCGAGTTCGTCGAGGCGAGCGTCCTCGAGGACGACCTCCCGACCGACGTCGACGTCGTGTTTCATCTGGCTGCGCTCTCGTCATACGCGATGCACGAGGAAGACCCGACACGGGGCACCCGCGTGAACGTCGAAGGGTTCGTCAACACGGTCGAACAGGCGCGCCAAGACGGCTGCGACACCGTCGTCTACGCGTCGACCTCGTCGATCTACGGCACCAGAACCGAGCCGACGCCTGAGGACGTGCCGGTGGCGGTCAACACCGGCTACGAAGCCTCGAAGCTGGCCCGCGAGCGCTACGCAGAATACTTTTCGAACCACTATGGGATGTCAATGTGTGGGATGCGATTCTTCTCGGTCTATCAGGGCTACGAGGGTGCCGAGGGCCACAAGGGCGAGTACGCCAACGTCATCGCGCAGTTCGCCGACGACATCGCCCATAGTCGGGCGCCGGAACTCTATGGGGATGGCACCCAGACCCGCGACTTCACACACGTCTCCGACGTCGTTCGTGCGCTTGAACTGGCCGCCGAACACGAACTCGAGGGCGTCTACAACGTCGGGACCGGCGATCGAACTTCGTTTAATGAACTCGTCGACCTTCTCAACCGGACGCTCGGGACGGACGTCGATCCCGAGTACGTCGAGAACCCAATCCCTGAAGACGTGTATGTCCACGACACCTGCGCCGACGCGTCGAAGTTCCGCGCCGCAGCTGGCTGGGAACCTGATGTCGGACTCGAGGAGGGAGTAGAGCGAGTGTGTGAGCCGTACCTGTGAACTGGTGCTCGGTCAGGTAGGACCCGAAAACAGTTTAGACCGCCCAGGAATTGAGAACGAGCGGCTCGTACCACTCCCGGTTGTCGCGATACCAGTCGACGAATTGTGAGACTCCTTCACAGATGCTCGTCGACGGTTCGTAGCCGATCAGTTCGTTCGCCTTGGACACGTCGGCGTGAGTGTGGCGCGCGTCGGCCTCCTTGGCGTCGTCGTACTCGAGACCGACATCGGCGCCCGTCTCGTCGATGATGTGTTCGGCGAGTTCTTCAATCGTGATGTTCCCCGTCGAGCCGATATTCATCGCTTCGCCGTCCGCAGCATCCGTCTCGAGAAATGAGAGATTCGCGTCGACGACGTCGTCGATGTAAATGAAATTTACTTGGGTATTGAGTATCCTCAGACGGTGTGTCGCTGGCACTAAATCGGGTCTGATAGGGCCGATAAGAGTCTGTTGGAGGATGCTCTGAATGAGTGACGATCTTAGTCACCTGGTCTGGCTTCCCGACGAGGAGTACTCGCAATTCAAGCGCCTTGAAATGTTCACTCAGCAGATCGCCAATCAGCTACTCGGACGATATTAGATACCCGATCATCTCGACGGTCGATCGACGCATCAGACATGGATCTACTTCGATGAGCACGAAGCATTCGAAGATATTGCTCTCTACCCGTCAAGTCGCTTTAAACGCTGCATTCTACAAAAGTTGGAGAAACACCCCGTACACACGCAGACAATCGAGCGGTGTTTGTTGCGTTTGTTGCACTTCCGTCTTCTTCCAGATCACAAGATCCGACGGATCCATCGCCGATAAATTAAACAGCGATTGTGGGATACTGACGAGTATCTCTTGTCAGGCTATGTAGATGCCCTCATTGACCAACTTAACGCGAGTCCGAGTTTCTCGCGCTGGTGGGCGTATGTGATCGACACGCCCTCGTACTCGTCGCCGTAGCGTTCGATAATCTATTATTTCTGACATCCTACGACAACTAATTTCGTGACGCCGAGTTCAAAGGGATTATCGAAGACGTCCTCGATGAGCGGCGTCCCGTCAACCTCGACGAGTGCTTTTGGCTTGTCGTCGGTCAGCGGCCGGAGGCGAGTGCCTTGCCCGCGGCCAGTACGACTGCTTGCATACGATCAGGTGCTCCTCCCCTGCGGAGATATTTCTTCGGGTAACTGAGCGAACGGAGCTTTGGAGAGACGCTGCACCGTTGCGAAAATCGTATGGGAACGCGTTCTGTCCCACCGTCGCTCGGATGCTCTCTCGTCTCCTTTGTGGACCATCATTCCAGAAAGCCTTTGAGAGACTACGCTTGAGAGGAGGCAACACTCATGAAACCCTCGAACAGAATCGATGGAACGGTGGTCCGAAATGACCGCAACTGACGACTCTGAGCTCCGGCTCATCGGTATTCGTACGGACGGCTATCTCGACTACTACGACGAGACGACCGACACCGTCTTTCGCGAACCTGAAACGCAGTACGATTACGGTCTCGCCGGTTCGATACCGACAGAGTGGCGTCAAAACCCGGAGCTGACTCTCGAGCGCTACATCGAGCGCACGGAACGCGACTCGGGGTGGACGCGGCTGTCTCAATGGGCGACGGAGCGACTCGAGTCGTAATCGCGAGGACGTAACTCGTCAGGGAGATTCTGATAGCGAATTCGTTCAGCTTAGAAGCAACTCCGCGCTGTGGCGGGCCTATGCCTCCTGTTCTGCGACGGCAGACTCGTCGTCGGTGATCCGTTCTTCGGCCTTGTCTCGGTCTTCGGGGTAGCCGACGTCGATGCGCCAGCCGTCCATGCGGATCGCGTCGATCGTTCGGCCGGACTGAATGAGCAAGTCGATCGCATCGGGGAGTTCGTATTCCCCACGGTCGCTGGGTTGGACGAGATGGCAGGCGTGGAAGATTGCCGGCGTGAACGTATAGAAACCGGTCATGACGAGGTTCGATGGCGGGTCGGCGGGCTTTTCCATCACTTCGACGATTTCGCCGTACTCGTTGGTGTCACAGACACCGTAGCGGGAGGCCTCCTCCCACGGGACCTCCTCGACGAGGAAGGCGGCGTCAGCGCGCTGTTCCCGCTGGCGGTTGACGACGTCGGCGAGGTTGGCTCGGAAAATGTTGTCGCCGAGCATCAGGACGAAATCGTCGTCGATGTGGGGTTCGGCCTGCAGGATGGCGTGTGCGAGGCCGAGTTGTTCGCGCTGGTGGGCGTAGGTGATGGGGACGCCTTCGTACTCGTCGCCGTAGCGTTCGATGATCTGCTCCTTCTGGTAACCGACGACGACGACCAGTTTCGTGACGCCGATCTCGATGAGGTTGTCGAAGACGTCCTCGATGAGTGGTTTTCCGTCGACCTCTACGAGGACCTTGGGTTTGTCATCGGTGAGCGGCCGGAGGCGGGTTCCCTTTCCGGCGGCTAAAACGACTGCTTGCATATGTCATACGATTTCAGTGGGGGATTATATGCCTTGTGAGCGACTCGGGACTCGAGTTCGCCGGATGGATGTCGTGAGGGGACCGGGATCCTCACTCCGTTCGGCCTCATATGAGTTATCAGCGATCAGTACGTGCTGTATCACGCCGACTTTCTGGTCGGAAGCGGATGAAAACCTCTTCTGCGATCTGTACTCTGAGTACACGCAACTGGTCGGTATTATTTGTGGTGATCTTGAACAGTTGTGTGAGTTGCGGTACGGGAAATTACGAAGCGAGAACTAACGGCTCGTACCAGTCGCGGTTCTCCCGATACCAGTCGACGAACTTCAAGACGCCCTCGCGGATGCTCGTCGAGGGCTCGTAGTCGATTAATTCGCGAGCTTTCGTCACGTCTGCATGGGTGTGACGCGCGTCGGCTTCCTTGGCCGCTGTATACTCGATTCCAACATCGGTCCCGGTCTCGTCGATGATGTGTTCGGCGAGTTCCTCGATCGTAATATTGCCGGTCGAACCGACGTTCATCACCTCGCCGTCGGCGGCGTCGGTCTCGAGTAGGGAGAGGTTTGCGTCGACGATATCGTCTATGTACGTGAAGTCACGGGTCTGTTGTCCGTCACCGTAGATGACAGGTGGTTTGGCGTTCAGGCACCGAGAGGTGAAGTTCGTGATCGCCATGTTCGGCCGCATCCGTGGTCCGTAGACGGTGAAGTATCGGAGACTGACCGTCGGTACGTCATAGACGTCGTTCCAGACTCGGCAGTAGTGTTCGGCCGTGAGTTTGGTGACACCGTAGGGGCTCTGGGGCACGTTCTGGTGGTCCTCGTCGTACGGGAGATACTCGACCTCACCGTAGACTGACGACGAGGAAGCGTTGACGAACCGCTTGATGCCGTGGTCGTCGGCCGCTACGAGGAGATTGAGCAGCCCCGTCGTATTGATCTCGTGGGGCTTCTTGGGGTTCTCGACGCTGGTTCGGACCCCCGCCTGCGCTGCTTGGTGGTAGACGAACTCGATGTCGTTGCTCGAGATGATGTCTCGGACCAGCTCTTCATCGGTTATCGATCCTTCGACGAACTCGAAGCGATCGCCGCCAGTTTCACGACAGATTTCGATGTTTCGCTCCTTGATTCCAAGGTCGTAGTACGGATCGAGAACGTCTAGCGTGATTACGTTGTGACCCGTCTCGAGTAGGCCCTCGGTGATATGTGAGCCAATGAACCCTGCACCGCCAGTTACGAGAACGTTCATACCTGCTCGAACGATTAGGGGCCGTTAGACAGTTTCGAACTCCGTATCTAAAACAGATATTACTACTCGAGATTCCGCCGGGATCGTTTCTCTACGTTCTTTCCGTCTGCTAGGTAGCCGAGAGCGCTACGATAGCTGTACGTACTGATTGCTGCAATATAGAAACGTTTCACATACAGATGTAATAAATACCCGGGAATTGGCACACAGACGGCAGAACTAGGAGTAGCTTCCAGTAAATCGCGGAATCACCACCGGTAAGTATTCAAACCCACATCGTCCAAGCAGATCATATGAATGACGATGCCGTGTCAGCCGTCGTCCTCGCAGCCGGAGAAGGACGGCGGCTCGAGCCACTGACCAATCGGCGACCGAAGCCAATGGTCCCCGTGGCCAACCAGCCTATACTCGAGCACGTCGTGGCCGCGATCGCGGATGCCGGGGTCGAGCGGATCGTACTCGTGGTCGGGTATCAACAGGAACGGATCAGGAACCACTTCGGCGACGGCGACGACTGGGACATCGACATCGAGTACGTCGTACAGGATAAACAGCTCGGAACGGCCCACGCCGTTTTGCAGGCCCAATCGGCTATCTCGAGTCAGTTCCTCGTCCTGAACGGGGATAGACTCGTCGAAACGTCGCTCGTTGAACGCGTCCGCGATGAAATCGAGTCAGGCAACGGACCGGTAATGACCGTCACGCGATCGAAGCACGCGAGCGACTACGGAGTCGTAACGGTCGCTGATGGTCGCGTCACCGACATTACTGAGAAACCGGCGCCGCCGGTCACGTCCGAACTCATCAACGCGGGCGTGTACGGGTTCGATCCGTCGATCTTCGACGCGCTTCGGTCGACGCCGACCGAGAGAGGGGAACTAGCGATTACGACGACGCTCAAGCGGATCACCGAAGACCGACCAATCCAGGCCGTCCGCTATCGCGGACGGTGGCTAGACGTGTCTCACCTCTGGGATCTGCTCGACGTCAACGCGTCGGTGATCGATGAAACGGACACGACGGACGCAGAAGAGCGACGAGAAGCATCCGCAATTGCCAACAACGCTGTCCTCGGATCCGACGTGACGATCGGGGCAAACGCGACGATCGGCGGCAGCACCTCGATCGGGAACAACGTCACAATCAAACCGAACGCCGTCGTCTCGAACGCCGTCGTCTTCCCCGATGCCGTCATCGAATCGGGGGCAGTCGTTCAGGACGCAATCGTCGCGGAGAACGCCCGCGTCGGTGCGAATACGACGATTACGGGCGAGCCCACGACGATGGTCGTCGATGGAGAAGTTCACGAGGGGATCGATCTCGGAGGTGTCGTCGGTGATAACGCGGTCATCGGAAACGGTGGAACCGTTGAACCCGGGACCGTCTTGGGAGACGGCGCGACCGTCGACCACGGCGTCAGCGTCGGCGGTCGGATCGAAACCGATGCGATCGTGAGGAGGGGATAAGATGTGTGGAATCGTCGGTTACGTCGGAACGGAGCCCGCCGGTCCGATCGTCTACGGTGGACTCGAGAACCTCGACTACCGCGGCTACGACTCCTCCGGTGTCGCGCTCGTTGATCGGGGCCTAACCGTCGCGAAGCGAGCGGGCGAGGTGAGCGAACTGCGTTTCCCCAAAGAGCCAGACGCCGTCTGTGGGATCGGACACACTCGGTGGTCGACACACGGACCACCGACAGACGCGAACGCCCACCCGCACACAAGCAAGAACGGGACCGTCGCGGTTGTCCACAACGGGATCGTCGAGAACTACGAGTCCCTGAAGACGGAACTCGTCGAGGCGGGCTACGAGTTCTCGAGCGAGACCGATACGGAAGTAATTCCTCACCTGCTCGAGCGAGAACTCGAAGACGGCCACGACCTGCTTTCGGCGCTCGAGCGTGTCGTTGACTTGCTCGAAGGAAGCTACGCCATCGCCGCCGTGCAGGCCGGGACCGATCGGATCGTCGCGACGCGTCACGAGAGTCCGCTGGTCATCGGCCACGGGGACGATGGATCGTTCCTCGCGAGCGACGTGACGGCCTTCCTCGAACACACCCGTGACGTGACCTATCTGGAGGACGGAGATATCGTTTCGCTCGAGGCGGGTGACGTGTCGGTCTATCACGACGGAGCGGCCGTCGACCGAGAGGTCGAGACCGTCGAGTGGGATGCCGACGCGGCCGAGAAGGGCGGCTACGAACACTACATGCGAAAGGAGATCCACGAGCAACCGACGGCGCTACGACAGGCGCTATCGGGCCGGATCGACCTCGATCGTGCCGGCGTCGATCTCGATCTCGAGTTCCCGCAGGGGTGTCTCGAGTCACTCGAGGAGATCCAACTCGTCGCCTGCGGCACCTCCTACTACGCGAGCCAGTACGCGGCGCAGCTGCTCGAGGAGGTCGCCGACGTGCGGGCGACCGTGGAAATCGCCAGCGAGTACGAGTTCGACGGCGGCCGCGACCCGTGGCGCACGCTCGTTATCGCGGTGACTCAGAGCGGCGAGACCGCGGACACGCTCGGCGCGATCCGCCGTGCGGCGGGGGCTGGCGCGCGAACTCTCGCAGTAACCAACACGCTGGGTAGTTCGGTGACGCGGGAGGCTGATGATACGCTGTTCATCCGCGCCGGTCCCGAGATTGGCGTCGCCGCGACCAAGACGTTCGTTTCGCAAGTCGCGACGCTGGCACTGCTCGCAGTCGATATCGGCCGCGGTCGCGGCACACTCTCGACGGCTGACGCACGGGATCTCCTCGGGGATCTGCGCGGGCTTCCCGGTGCCGTTCAGCAGGTACTCGACGAGGAAGACCGCGTACTCAAGGCCGCTCGTGAGTTCCGGGACTCGGAATCGTTTTTCTTCGTCGGCCGCCGGTTCGGCTATCCGGTGGCGCTCGAGGGCGCGCTGAAACTGAAGGAGATCTCCTACGATCACGCCGAGGGGTTCGCGGCCGGCGAGTTGAAACACGGACCGCTGGCGCTCGTAACCGATAAGACGCCGGTACTGGCTGTGCTAACCGACGGCACTCGAGCTGGTGAGACTATGAACAACGTCACAGAAGCGCAGACGCGGGGCGCGCCGGCGATCGGGGCCGTCTCCGCGGGACTCGAGACGGGGTCGCTGGATATTGGACTCGAGGTTCCGAACGTAGGGATCTTCGAACCGCTCGTCGCGAACGTGTACTTCCAACTGTTCGCGTATCACGTAGCAAACCTAAAAGGACGCTCGATCGATAAACCGCGGAACCTAGCGAAGAGCGTGACCGTCGAGTGATCCGCGCCGCATACCGCTATCGGGGCGATTGCGGGTCAGTTTCGACCGTAAGTAGTGTCTCACGTGAAGCAGCATGCTTATCACTCGAGAATGGAAAGCGAGGATGACGTCGAATGACTGAATCAGCGGAGACCATTACCTGGCGTGAGAAGTTCGATGCGCTGGTCCAAGTCGCCCGATATCGGCCCGCGTTTACCGCCGGGATTATCGTCCTTGGTGCGCTCGTGGCTGCCCTTGAGGGCGTCGGGTTGAGTTTCATCTATCCGATTCTCGAAGTCGCACAGTCCAACGAACCAATCACTGAAGCTGGCGGTCTCCTCGGCACGTTTGTCGATATTTATCAGTTCGTTGGAATTCCGTTTTCCCTCGAATTCCTCATCATCGGCATCGCGGGCGTAATGACTATCCGTTTTACGGCGTCGTTCGTCGTCGCGTGGCTGAAGGCGGTCTTACGACAACGTTACGAAGAGTGGATACGAACGCAGGCGTTCAATGCTGCACTCGATGCGAACGTACAGTACTTCGATGAAGAGGGATCGGACGATATCCTCAATGCTATCATCACCGAAACCCGATATTCGGGTGACGTAATCAAATACTGCGTTCAGGCGCTGGAAACCCTGTTTCTCGTCGGTATCTATCTGGCAGTGATGTTTTATATCGCTCCGGAGATGACCGTCCTCGCACTGCTCCTATTAGGGGTAATCACATACGTCCTTCGTAATGTTATCGAGCCTGCATATACGGTCGGGACTCGCGTCGCTGAGGCCAATGAACGAGTTCAGGAATCCGTTCAAGCGGGAACCCAGGGTATTCGCGACGTGAAACTGTTCGGACTCTCCGAAGAGATGTTCACTGCCTTCAGGGACTCGATCCGACAATATACGGATTCGTCGATCAATTTGAAGCGAAACGAAGCGGCCATCCAGAACTTCTACGATCTCGCGGCGGCACTCACACTCTTTGCCCTGATCTACGTCGGATTCATCTACAGCGGCCTCTCGCTCGGTGCGCTCGGTATCTTCCTGTTAGCGATGTTCCGGCTCGCCCCGCTTGTGAGCCGGCTGAACAGTCAGGTGTACAACGTCGAGGGGAACCTCTCTCATCTCGTTCGAACGCAGGAGTTCGTCGACGACCTCGCCGCCCGGAGTGAAACCGACGGCTCCCGTTCGGTCGCGGTGGTCAATCACATCGCAGTCGATAATGTCTTGTTCTCCTATAACGGCGACGAACTGGTCCTTGACAGCCTCTCCTTTGAGGTCGACCGTGGTGAGTTCGTCGCGTTCGTGGGTCAATCTGGTGCAGGGAAATCAACGATCGTCTCACTGCTCGCGCGACTGTACGAACCCGACGACGGCGAGATTCGCGCCGATGGTATCCCCATTGAAGAATACGACCTCGAGGAGTGGCGCGAACGGATCGCGGTGGTCCGACAGCAGCCGTTTATCTTCGACGATACCCTCGAGAACAACGTCACGATCGGCAATCGAGACGCGACGCGGGCCGACGTCGAACGGGTCTGCGAAATCGCAAAAGTCGACGAGTTCGTCGATGATCTCCCGAACGGATACGACTCCCAACTCGGTGACGACGGCGTCCGACTGTCCGGCGGCCAACGGCAACGGGTAGCGCTGGCGCGAGCGCTGTTAAAAGACGCCGACTTCCTCGTGTTGGACGAGGCGACTAGCGATTTGGACTCGAGTCTCGAACGGGAGGTTCAGGCTTCTATTGAGTCGATGGAGCGAGACTACGGGATCATCGCGATCGCACACCGACTCTCGACGGTCAAGAACGCTGATCGAATATACACCGTGGACAACGGAGAGATCATCGAGGCCGGAACCCACGGGGAGCTGCTTGAGGGAGACGGAGCGTATGCCGACCTGTATGCGATCCAGTCGTCACAAGCGTGAATAGTTTCACGGGCACAGACAAGCGATACAACTGTTGTACCGTCTACCAACAGATTGATAGGGCTAATAGCGAAGTCTGTAGTAGATGATTACCGGACAGAACGTGCTACTCACCGGCGGTGCAGGGTCGGTGGGCCGGTCACTTATTCCCCGTTTTCTCGAGCAGGATCCGAACGTCGTTAGGATATTCGATAACAACGAACCGGCACTTGCAGAAGTGAAGTCCCAGTTTGACGACGACCGCTGCCGTTTTCTCGCAGGCGATGTCCGAGACGGGGATCGCTTAGAGCGAGCTATGGAGGACATCGATGTCGTCGTGCATACCGCTGCGATGAAACACGTCGACGTCTGCGAATACAACCCGTTCGAGGCGGTGAAGACCAACGCGCTCGGACTCCAGAACATCGTGGATGCTGCTATCGACTCGAGCGTGCAGCGCGTCGTGTTCACGAGTAGCGACAAGGCGGTCAATCCGGCGAACACGATGGGAACAACAAAGCTCCTCGGGGAGAAACTGGTTACTGCCGGAAACAAACATAGCGGCCGTCAGGACCTCCGTCTCTCCTCTGTTCGGTTTGGGAACGTTGTCAACTCCTCCCAGTCGGTGATCCCGATTTTCGCCGATCAGATCCGCACTGGCGGACCTGTGACGTTGACTGACGAAGCGATGACCCGGTTTTTCCTCACCTATGATGACGTCTTCGACCTGATCGCACAAACGATCGACTGTATGCAGGGTGGCGAAGTATTCGTCTACAAGATGTCCGCAATGCGGATCGTCGATCTCACGGAGGCAATGATCGAGACGCTCGCGCCGCAGTTCGGCCACGATCCCGCCGAGATCGACGTCGAACTGATCGGTCGCCGTCCCGGAGAGACCTTCCACGAGGAGATCATGACCGATCGCGAGGTACGGCGCGCCTACGAAAACGACTCGATGTATTCGATCATCCCAGAGACGACGAAGTACCTCTCTTACGACTATCCGGACGGATTCGACGAGGCCGAGAACATCGTTCGGTCGTCGGAACACGCCGAGAAGTTGACGAAAGCGGAAATCGTCGACTTCCTCGAGAGCGGCGACGCGAACGGAGAGTTGTTCACGTTCGACGAGCGGACGGATGTCGCCCGGCCGAGTGAGAATCAAGGCGAATCGACGACCGCCGAGAACGGATCCGGTCTCGACCGGACGAACCTCGGAGGGAACCGATGAGCGAGACGGTCATCGTCACCGGTGCTGCGGGATTCATCGGTCGATGGGTCGTTCGAGAACTCCTCGAGCGCGGGTATTCGGTTCGGGGTCTCGACGACTTTTCGAACGGCTCGCGACGGAACATCCAAGCGTTCGGCGACCGAGACGACTTCGAACTCATCGAGGGCGACGTCTGCGACGACGCAACGGTTTCGGAACTGTTCGACGTCAATCCGGCGGCTTGTATTCACTTAGCTGCCGAGATCGACGTTCAGGAAAGCCTCGAGGATCCCCAGTCTCACTTCGAGTCGAACGTCGTCGGCACGCAGACCGTCCTTGAGGCCTGTCGGCGGACGGAGACGCGACTCGGATTAGTCGGAACGTGCATGGTGTACGATATGGCCGACTCCGAGGAAGGGATCGACGAGGAGCATCCGGTCAAACCGGCCTCGCCGTACGCCGGTTCGAAGCTCGCCGCCGAAAACCTGGCGGAGAGTTACTACCACGGCTACGATCTGCCGGTCGTCGTTTTGCGGCCGTTCAACACGTACGGACCGTATCAGAAGACCGGGATGGCCGGCGGCGTCGTCTCGATCTTCACGGACCGCGACCTGCAGGGTGAACCGCTGAAGATCTTCGGCGACGGCACGCAGAGCCGCGACCTCCTGTATGCGACCGACTGTGCACGGTTCATCGTCGAGGGGACGTTCTGCGACGACGCGATCGGTGAGATACTCAATGCGGGGACGGGATCAGACATCTCCGTCAACGATCTGGCCGAACTCATCGCGAGTGAGGAAACCGAGATCACGCACGTAGAGCACCACCACCCTCAGAGCGAAGTCCAGACGCTGCGGTGCGATCCGAGCAAGGCTCAGGCGATGCTCGACTGGGAACCAGAGGTCTCGCTCGAGGAGGGCGTCGATCGCCTTCGGACGTGGCTCCGAGACCAGCGGTCCAAGTGACACATGACGACGGAGAAACCAGCGCTCTACGGCGGCGAGCCGATTCGAGACGAGGTGCTCGGCTACGGCGGTCAAAGCATCACTGACCACGAGAAAGACGCCGTCGTCGAGGCCCTCGAGGGAGACTACATCACGCGCGGGCCAACGGTCGAAGCGTTCGAAGACAGAGTTGCCGATCTTATCGGCGTCGACCATGCAGTGGCGACGACATCCGGGACGACCGCGTTACATCTCGCCGGCGAAGCGGCGGGATTTGGACCGGGCGACGAGGTGATTACGACGCCGCTGACGTTCGTTTCGACCGCGCACGCAGCGACGTACACGGATGCGACGCCGGTCTTCGCCGACATCGATCCACATCGGCGGACGATTGATCCCGACGCCGTTCGCGATCGGATCACCGAGGACACTGCTGGACTCGTTCCGATGCACTACGCCGGCCATCCAGCGGACATCGACGAGTTATTGGAAGTCGCAGACGAACACGACCTGACGGTAATCTGGGACGCCTGTCACGCCTTCGGCGGCACGTGGCGCGGCGAACCAATCGGCGCCCAGCGGGACATGGCCGTCTTCAGTTTCCATCCAGTCAAAAACGTCACGACCGGCGAGGGCGGTATGGTCGTTACCGACGACGATGACCTCGCGGAGCGGCTCCGTCGGCTGCGATCGTTCGACATGAACTACGACGTCGATGGCCATGAGAGCGAACCCTGGTATCAGGTGACCGAAGGCCTCGGCTACAACTACAACGTCACCGACCTGCAGGCGGCGCTGGGACTCGCCCAGCTCGACCGTCTCGAGGCGTTCAAGGATCGCCGCGACGAGATCATCGCCCGGTACGACGAGGCGTTCAATGAGATTGATGACCTCCGGACGCCGCCGGATCCGCTCGAGTCAGATCCTATGTACCACCTCTATGCGATCGAGGTCGACGAGGAATTCGGCTGTGACCGCGCGGAGTTTGTCGATGCGATGCACGCCGAGAACGTCGGCGTTCAGGTCCACTATGTCCCACTACATTATCACCCGTTCTTCCAGGCGGAGTTCGGGTACGAGCGGGGCGACTTTCCCCGAACGGAACGCGTGTACGACCGGCTCGTCAGCTTGCCGCTGTTCCCAGCAATGAGCGACGATGACGTAGCCGACGTGATCGATTCGATCGAGCGACTCCATCGTCATCTCGAGTAGTTTAATTCCCTTGCTCCCCCGGTACTAGTATGGACGGATTCGAAATCGGTGATCGAGCCGTCGGTCCTGACGAGTCAACGTACGTTATTGCGGAAGCAGGGTCGAACCACAACGGCGACCTCGAGATAGCCAAGGAACTGATCGACGTCGCCGCCGACGCCGGTGCGGACGCGGTGAAATTCCAGACGTTTCGCGCCGAGGATATGTACGTCGAGGACAGCGGGGAGGTTGAATATCTGGACGACGACCGATCGATCTACGACATCATCGAGTCGATGGAGATGCCCTACGAGTGGATCCCGACGCTCCACGACTACTGTTACGATCGGGGAGTTCAGTTCCTGTCGACGCCCTTCGACGAGCGATCGGCGGCCGAACTCGAGGATTACGTTCCCGCCTGGAAGGTCGCATCCTACACGAGCAGCCACGTGCCGTTTCTCGAGCATTTAGCGGCGACCGATAAGCCGATCGTCATGTCAACAGGGGCTCACGATCTCGAGGAGATCGCTGAGTCGGTGACGGCGCTCAAGGAAGCCGGTGCCGACGAACTCGCGCTCCTCCAGTGCGTCGCCGCGTATCCGACACCCCTCTCGGAGATCAACGTCCGCGTCGTCGAAACCCTTCGGGAGAAGTTCGGCGTTCCGGCCGGACTCTCGGATCACACGCTCGATCCGGTGACCGCACCGAGTGCCGCCGTTGCGCTCGGTGCCAGCGTCGTTGAGAAACACTTCACGCTTGACAAGTCGATGGAGGGGCCGGACCACGAGTTCGCCCTCGAGCCCGACGAACTCGAGCGGATGGTTTCGTCGATCCGCGATACGGAGTCCGCGCTCGGAACCGGCGAGAAACGGGTTCTCGACGCGGAGGAAGAGCTACACGACAAAGCGCGCCGTGCGATCCACGCCGTCGACGATATCGACGCCGGTGACCCGCTGACGACTGACAACGTCAAGGTGCTCCGCCCCGGCGAGCGCGAGCCGGGACTCGAGCCGAAGTTCTACGAGGAGGTCGTCGGGAGCGTCGCCGCGCGCGATCTCCGTCCGGGCAAGGGTATCACTTGGGAGGACGTCGACGACTGAGCTACGCTTTCGTGATATCGATGTCGACGTAGTAGGTCTCGCCATCCACTTCAATCTCGGCGTTGTCGTACGGTGGAAACGTCAGTGCGCGAAGCCGGTCCAGAAACTCCTTGACGCGCACGGTTTCGTCGGGATCGAGTCGACATAGCTCTTTGAAGTCAGTCGTTTCGTGATAGGTGCCGGCGTCGGAATCCTGCGTGATCGTCGAGGGATCTCCTGCCTCGATGTCCGGCCACGCGTCCCGGAACAGGTCCACTTGCGCATCCTCCAGCCGCCGATAGAGGTCTTTGCCGGTATCTTCGAAGTCCGTCGGCACTGTTCGGCGTGCGATGATGTCTCCTGTATCGAGGCTCGAGTCCATGTAATGGAGCGTCACTCCCGCTGGCGTATTGTCGACAATACTCCAGACGTTCGGATTCGCACCCCGGTTGTACGGGAGATACGCGGGATGGAGGTTCACGCATCCCTCGGTCGGGATCTCGAGGATCGACTCTGGAACAAGGCGTCGATAGCCACAGGACACGAGGAAGTCCGGCCGAACGTCCTCGATGGTTCGGAGTTGCTCTCGGGTCGTCAACAGCGAGTGAACGAAGACGCCATCGCGATCACAGAGCCACTCGTAGACGCGCATTCCGGCGTCGTTGATGCCGAGAAAAATTACGTCGATTTCGTCGCTCATGGTTTCGAATCCCCGTCGACGAGTGAAAGCAATTCGGTATAGACTCGCCGTGCACCGCGACCGTCGACGAGCTCCCGTCCGCACCGCCGCCGTTCCGCGCGGAGCGACGCGCACATTAGATATCGGTCGATCGCTCGGCGAATTGCCGATTCACCGGCGTCACGCTCAAGTACGATCGCTGCGTCTCGCTCCCGGAGCGCCGCCGCGATCGGGAGCTGGTTATCGACGACGGGGATACTCACGATCGGCGTTCCGAGCGCGAGCAGTTCATAGGTCGTGGTACTCGCCGTACTCACCGCGAGGTCGGCACAGAACATCCGCTCTGCGAGGTCTTCCGGGTCACGAACGACGCGAACCCGCGCCGATACGTCTGCCGCGACCTCGCGTATCGCTCGTTCCTGGGCGGCCGAAAACCCGGGTCCGACGACGGCGTCGACGGTCAGATCGACGCCGTCGAACGCTCTGAGCACAGTCGGCGTCAGTTCCGCGGTGTCGCTTCCGCCCATCGTCACGAGCGCACGCTCCGGCTGTTCGCGACGCGGCGGCTCTCGTTTCGCGCGTCGTGCGATCTCCTGCCGAAGGAGCAGATACGCCGGGCCGAAACACCACATCGGCTCCTCGCCGCACACCTCGTACTCGAGATCGGGCGCGTACAGGTTCCCGTTGGCGACGAGATCGGCATGGACCGGGTGTCGCGTATCGTCGGTCACGACGGCAGTCGGTGCGATCTTCCGGAGGGCACGCTGGTAGTCGCAGTCGGCGAGATAGGAATCAACGAGGACGACGTTAACGTCCTCGAGTCGTTCGAGCAGCGGTGAGACGTCAGTTCGCGAAGGTAGCTCGAGGGTCTCGATACCGGATGGACAGACCTCGGTGACGCAGTCGGGCGTCGCCGTCGCGTACGTCACTCGATGACCGTTCTCGACGAGCAACTCGGCCACGGCTCCGGTTCGAACGAGATGCCCGTAGCCAATCTCCGGGCCACCGTCTGCCCGTATGACCGCCTTCATCGTCTACCTACAGCCGTTCGACGGGGCTCGTCAACGAACCAATGCTCTCGATCTCACATGTCACCGACTCGGCGTCGTCGAGGAATACAGTCGGGTTACCGGGGTCACCGAGTGCGACGACGTCGTTCTCGCGGAGCGTCGTTACCTTGCTCGCGAAGGAGACCATCTCCGGGATGGTAAACGCCATCTGAGCGGTCGAACCGGATACGGCAGTCTCGCCGTCGACGCGGACCTTGACCTCGAGATTGTCGTAATGACTCTCGTCTCGCTTCTCGACGACATCGGTGAGAATCGGTGAGAAGGTGTCAATCACCTTGTAGCCGACTCCGGTCACCATGCCGTGGTCCGGATCCGACCATCCCGGCCAGTCGCCGGACGCGGTGACGTCGTTCGAGATCGTGAATCCCTTGATCCCGTCCCACGCCTCCGCTTCAGATGCCTGCCGGAGTTCCTCACCGATGACGGCCGTGAGTTCACAGCCCGGCTTTATCTGGTCCGTCTGCGGCGGGATTTCGATCGGTTCCCCCTCGGGAACGATCCCGTCGTCGGGGACAACCCACAGGTCCGGCCATCGATACGTTCGCTCTTTTTCGTCGAGATGCGAATGAAACGTCCCGCCGAGCGCGACAAACTTCCCGATGGAATCCGCGGAGAGCATCATTACCGTGCCACTGCGGTTCCGGCAGTCAAATACCTTGTCGTTGAGCCATCCATTCCGCGATGTCCAACGGATTGTCACCGACGGCCTCCAGTGCGTCGGTTACTCGCCAGTAATCTGACGGGGTATCCACGGCAATGTGGGCCTCTGACACGGCCACCCATCGCTCGTTCGGCGAAAACGCGACGTCCCATCGGTCGGGGTTCTCGCGGAGTCGACGAACCGGGTGCGAATCACCGAGTTCTCGCAGTTCCTCGAGAACTTCCCTGTCAATCACGTCGACGGCCGTTCCGATTGGCATATCGTCCGTGACGTTGGTGGTATATCGCGCGTCGTTCGACTCGTGTTCGCCGACCATGCGATCGATTTCTGCCGGTGGAACGAACGGACAGTCGCCGGTCACACGGACGACCGGATCGCTGCTATATGCCTCGGCCACGGCCAGATGTCGCTCCAATAGGTTTCCTTCTGGACCGGTGGCGTGTCGGACGCCGTTTCGTTCGCACCACTCGGTTATGGCCTCGTTTTCGGGTTCGTTTCCGACTGCGACCACCGCATCGGTTACGGTTTCCGCGGCCGTACAGCGGTCGATCACCCATCCGATGACGCGACGGGACTCGAGCGGATACAGTACTTTTCCGGGGAGACGTGTTGATCCAAGTCGGACCTGGACCTGACAGATCGGATTCGACATACCTCGTGGGTTCGCATGCGGCAGTAATAACGCCCCGCCTTTGGGTATCCGTCACCGTTCTTGCTCTCCTGTATTCCAGCAACTATAATTGAATCCTTACTGTATTATATACGACACGTATGTGCTACCATTCATGTGAGATAGGTTCCGAATTATAATCTACATCTGGATCATGGGTCGTTTCCAAAGAATTACATCGGCTTTACGCAGTTATACCCATACAATGGAAATGAAGGAAGAGAGGCTCCGAAGCCTCAGTGAGTTAGCGAGGAGACTCGGTATCGAGAAACACGCTGCCAAAACGTATCTATCGTTCACTTCCGCAATACGCTCACAATTAAAAGAATCTTTGGAAGAACTTGATTTTGAAGAAATTAGTACTTCTGAACACGAGATGACCGCGTTCTTCCCCGAATTTTATTCGACGGACTATCGAACGACGTTGCACGGAATAATCGCACACGGATTAAATTACAGGGGGGTTGGTTCAGTATTTGTTTTCGGAGATGGCAGTTTGGGTGCATGCAAGGGGAACATGTCCCAATATGAGGATAACTGTGTCAGATGCGTTCATCAGAGTAATGAATTTGCGGAATTGATGAATATTCCTGATGTTTTTCTGGATGAGATCAATTACGATGATTCGGTCAAAAGGGACGAAATCGAATCGAAGATCGAAGACTATGCAGTTTCATCTACGTATCGTGCTCTCCAGATTGCGGAGATCGACTACGAAAATCCGGAGCACGTGCAGCTTCTAGAACAGTTCAAACGTACCGGTCGTATTGCATGGGATGTTACCGATAAGCTGCATAAGGAATATGATTTTGATTATTTCGTCTCAACTGGATCGTCGTACCTTCCGAGAGGTATGGCTCTGGAATATGCTAAAATAAATGATATACCGATCACTGCAAGTAGCGATCCGATCTACGGGGACGGACAAGATCTTATGTTTAGCCGATTAGATGGTCCTCTCACCCATTATATCTCGGATAAGAGCTGGCGGATAGTAGAACAGAGGCCATTGGGTTCAGATCAAGAACGTGAACTTGACGAATTTATGGGTGAAAGGATGGAAACTGTCGAACAAACACAGTATGCCGATTCGGGGGAAAGCCTCGAACTCGAAGAGGATACTGAAATGTACTCCATGTATACGCACCTCCCGTGGGATGCGGCAATTAGGGACGTCTCTCGGTTGTTCGATGATCAGTACGAATGGGTCAGGGAAACGGTTGAACTGTTCGAGACGTTCGATGACAAACATTTGGTGATAAAGGTACATCCGGCAGAAAAAATGCGGGGAACGGAACAAAGTATCACTGATATTTTAGATTCGACATTTGATGAACTTCCCGATAATACGACTCTTTTAGAGCCAGATACCGACGTTGACCCATACGAACTTATGCGATCGAGCGATATTGTCTTGGTATACACCTCAACCGTCGGAATGGAAGCTACCTACCTCGATACTCCTGTGATAACCACCGCTGACTCGCATTATGCTGGAAAGGGGTTTACATATGATCCCGAAACGAAAGATGAATATCGGAAGTTAATCGATAGTGGATCGAGTGAACTAGAATTAGACGAACGGATGAGTTCATTGGTGAGGAAATACTTATACAACTACTTCATTCAACGTCCCATCAGCTTCGACCTAGTACTACCAAATTCGTATTCGTCTGAAGAATCGATAATAGAAAATCTGGAGTCAATCGAGAGTTTGAAACCAGGTGGTGATGCTGTGCTTGACGACATCTGTAAGGCGATAATTGAGAATACGTCTTATTTCTATACAAAAACGCACCAATAACAGCACACAGTGTATTTCACTCAGTATTACTCCTTAACCAGTCGGGGAAGGGCCGATTCTGGTCCCGATAGCATTCAGTGACTTCTTCGATATCAGCCTCCTCGGTACTGAGGCGGCGGTCACGATACTCTTCTAACGAACATTTAACTTCACACGGGACACCGACTGCAACAGAATTAGAAGGAATGTCTGAGGAGATTACTGAACCGGCACCGATAATGACGTTATCACCGATAGATACGTCGGGTAGAACAATTGTTCGTTCCCCTAGAAATACGTTGTCTCCGATATCGATCGTTCCCCTCTTTGAATAGTTCGGAGCAGTATCGAAGGCTTGAGATAGGATGGGTTTATCCTTAGCGTGGGCGAGCATCCGCACTTTGTCAGTTATTATACAGTTTTTCCCGATAGATATTTGAGGAGCGTATCCGAGATCGACGTTGTTTTCTCCATAAAACCTTGTTCCCTCACCAACCTCACAACCGCGCGATTCGAGTTCGGAGATGTACGCGTCCGATCCGAGATGGCTATATATTCCCCAGAACCGATAAATTGAGTCTTTTACCCGTCGTCGCAGTTTCTGTACTAGTCTCATATATGTGTTCAGAAAGAGTGATCAGATAAAAGGTTTAGGTCAGATCTCCGACTTGAAGGACGGAATCTGGTTCAATAAAAGCCATCGCATGAAATTGATTCGGCGGTTCTATACGTATCCCAGCTTCTCGAGCCTATCGTACGTCGCCTCGTCGAGGTCGTCGGTGCCACTCCCTTCCGCTCTGACGGCTGCTTCCTCCATCTCGCCGAACACCTCACGGACTTTTCGACCGCCGGTGTTCGATACCTTGTACGAGTCTTGCGCGTTCCTGATCTCGACGGTCGCTTCCCTGTCTTTCCAGGTGATGTACTTTCGGACCACGTCGTCGTCGTCCTCGTAGACGACGTGAGTAAAGGACTCGAACGCGCTCAGGTCGTCACAGTGTTCGAGGGCTCGCGCCTTGAGACTCTCGTCGTCCGTGATCCGGTAGCTCGATGCCACGACCGGACGGTCGGGGACGAAGCCGTCGGGAGCGGTCGCTCCCTCGAGCGCGTTCTCCACTACCGTCGGGAACCGCGCCAAGGTCGCGACGGAGTCGACCTCGTGTGCGTTCCGTTGACCCGGCCGTTTGACCACGAGGGGAACGTGTAGGAGAACTTCGTGAACGGACACGTTATGGCCGGCGATCCGAGCGGGACGTATGCGACTCCGTTCACCGAACCCTTCGCCGTGGTCGCTCGTGATGACGACGAGCGTATCGTCGAGAACGCCTCGCTCCTCGAGTCCGTCGATAATTCGTTGAACGTAGGAATCGGCCTGTCGGATGGCGCCATCGTAGAGCGCCTCGCGGGCTTTTTGGCGCCACCATAACCCGTCACCGCAGTGGAGTTGCCATTGGTCGACGGCCTCGTCTTCGATCGTCCGAAGCAGATCATCGCCCCACTCGTTGAATTCCTCCTTCGGATTGTAGGGCAGGTGAGCGTCCATGAGGTTGACACACGCCGCCCATTCGTCGTTCACCGTCGTATCAATCCAATCGAGAAACTTATCGGTGTAGAGGTTCCCCGGCGACGTGCCGTCGATGAAACTCGGTAGGAGAGACGGATAGTCCGACGATATCTTCGTGTACGCGCCGTTGATTAGTCCCCTCAGCGGCGCATCGTCACGCAGGCATTCTCTGACGTACTCAGTGAAACGGCCCGTTCCTCTGTCCGAGACGAATGACCTCGGATTCAGCGCGTCGGGATACGGGACGTCCTGCGGACCGACGACCGTATCGAACCCGTGGTCGAGACCGATATCTACGTCGGTGATCCAGACGTTTTCGGAGAAGACGCCGGTCTCGTAACCGTGTTCGTCCCTAAGCCGTTCGAAGACCGTCGCCCCTTCGCTCAGTTTCGCCTCCGCACTCGTCACCCGATGTTCGTTCACGTGGAGTCCGGTAAATATACTCGCGTGGCTGGTCACGCTAGTCGTTCCCGGTGCACGCGCCTGTCGATAGCGGGTCGCGGATTCGGCAAACTCGTTCAGAAAGGGCGTCGTATCGTTCGCGTGTTCGTGGAGGCTCGTGTTCCTCGCACGAACGCTGTCAAGAACGATCAAGAGTACGTTCGGTTTCATAGTGCAGTCACGCCGTCCGACTCAGTTAACCGCATCGGTGCCGTCGGTATTTCTCTTCTCCATTCCAGAGACCATTCCTCTTTGCGAAATCGCATCTAGAATGCCCGCGAATCGTTCTACAGCGCCCTCAAAGCTGTACTCTTCCTCGACGAGCGTCCGACACCGATGGGACATCGATCGGAGGTCATCAGACGTCTGTATCCGTTGAATTTTGCGTGCAATCGCTTCGTCGGACGTGTCCTCCATCAGGTATCCCGTTTCCCCGTCTTTCACGACGTCCGGAACGCCCACTACTGGAGTCGCGTAGACCGGCGTCCCACACGCCATTGCCTCGAGAATCGTCGTCGGCAATCCTTCGGTTGGCGCCGACGGCATCACCAGCAACTGTAACTCGGTGAGTTGATCAGGCACCTCGTCGTGGTCGATCCAGCCGGTCACCTCGACCGTGCTCGCTGCGATTTCATCGCTCAGTTCCGATTCCAGCCAGCCTCGGAGCGCCCCATCGCCAATGAACCTGAACGTAACGTCGTCGGGAAGCCGTTTTGCCACCTCCGCCAGCGTCCGAATTCCCTTCTCTTCGTCGAGCCGACCCAGGAACCCGACCACGTGGTCCCGTTCGCGAAACGGACCTCGTGGGGTGAACCGCTCGGTGTCAACGTAGCGAGCACCGTTCGTGTATAGTTTGTCCTCGAATCGCTCCAAACCAAGCGACGAGGCCATCGACGGCGTGTACGTGACGATCGCGTCCGATAGCCAATAGCCGAGCCGCTCGAGCCCCCACACGAGACCCGCGAGCCCGCGGGCGATTGGTCCCGGCACCCGCTGTTCCCAGTGAAGGCGAAGTGTCAGCGGAACGTTGCCCCGCGGTTCCAGAACAACGGTCTTGCCGGCGAGTTTCGCACAGCAGATTGGCAGGAAATATGCGATTGCGCCGTAGAAGAGTACGACCTCCTCGTCGCGTCGGGCGAGGAGCCGACACATCCGAAACTGATTGAGGAGAAAACGGGCGGCGGCGACGGGGATCGACTCGCCGGTGTTGGCCGTCGTCAACTCGACGACCTCATGGTCTTCGCGAATCGTTGACCCTTCGGGTAGTCCGGCCGTCACGAGCGAGATCGTCGTGATCGCCGAGAGGATTTCCAGAAGCGTCCGTGTGGCGTTCTCGCCGGCGCCACCGAGGGGGTGGGTGACGACGCAGACGTCGGGATAGGTCGATTCTCCCTCCGCTTCGGAGTCAGTCGCGTCTCCGCTCATCGCTCGGTCAAATCTGCAGTCCGTCGGAGTCCCGTTTCGAGATCGACCGTCGGTTCGTACTCAATGGCTCGGTTTGCCTTCGAGACGTCTGCCCCCGAATGTCGAATGTCGCCGGGCCGCGGATCGTCGTATATCGGCTCGAGTTCTGTCCCCAGTACGTCGTTGATTCGGCTAACTAGATCGTTGATTGTGATCCGACGACCGCCTGCGACGTTTAACACCTCGTCGCGACAGTTGCTCTCCACGGCCCGAACGTTCGCGTCAACGACGTCGCCGACGAAGACGAAATCGCGCGACTGCTCACCATCACCGTATATCACCGGACGTTCGCCGTCGCTCATCAACTCGAGGAACTTCGGAACGACGGCCGCGTACTCGCTGTCCGGATCTTGTCGTGGTCCGTAGACATTGAAATATCGGAGCGCGACCGCATCTATCCCGTACTGATCGCCGAGTTGAAGCGCGGCTTGTTCGGTGTAGTATTTCGAAAGCGCATACGGCGACTCCGGATCGACCGGCATCGCCTCGCGCTTTGGAAGTTCACCGCCGGAGCCGTAGACCGCCGCCGAGGAGGCGACGACGAACGTCTCGACGCCGGCGTCGGCAGCGACCTCGAAGAGCATTGAGGTCCCGCCGCAGTTGACGTCCGCGACCGTCGCGGGATCGTCGAAACTCCGCGCGACCGACGACACCGCTGCCTGGTGGAACACGCAGTTGGCGCCGTCGAGCGCTCGGGCGAGGGTGTCCCGGTCGCGAACGCTCCCTTCGACGAACGAGAACGCCTCGTGCTCTCGCGCCTCGTCGAGGTTCTCGAGTTGCCCCGTCGAGAGATCGTCGATTCCGCGCACTTCGTAGCCGCGTTCGAGAAGCGTATCGACGAGGTGAGAGCCGATGAACCCCGCCGCGCCGGTTACGACTGTCGTCTCCATTCAGACTGGCCTTTCGAAGGGTGAGGTTAATATCTGTCTGTTCCTATATCATCGTATTATCCGTCCCGCGAGCGAAGTCCGAGACGGGCGGCGGCCGCTACGGTTGCAAAGGACAAAAGAGGATTAGGACGAATTGTCTAGCGATGAATCTCAAGCGGGCGCTGATCGAGACCCTTCCGCCGTGGGCGAAACGGTTACTCGCCGCCCCCTATGACCGGTATCAGACGCGAAAAGCGGACGCCGCATTTGCCGAGAAGGCACTCCCCGAACTGGATCCGGCGGACGACGCACCGGATCACATCGTCTGTATCGTGGTCGACGCGCTCCGCGCCGACTACGTCGACGACGAGACGACGCCCTATCTCGCAAGCCTAAACGGCACCGACGCCGTGACGCCGGGCGCGTGGACCTTCCCAGCGGTTTCCTCGCTTCTAACCGGCATTTACCCACACGAACACGGTGCAATGAAGCAGACAGACGAATTCGACAATTCTGATGGACTCTCGCTGCCGCCCCGAATGGACGAAGATCGCGTAACGCTCACGGAGATCCTTGCTGGAGCCGGTTATGACACTTATGGCGGATTCGGACACGATACACCGTTCGTCGCCGTTTCCGGACGATTCCACGATCACGCACTTTATCACAAAATGAACTCCGATGCGGACGACGTTCTCGAGGACTACCTTGAGTGGGTTTCCGATCGGACTCGGACGTTCGCGTTCTTACATCTCGCGGACCCCCACATTCCCGTCGATCCGCCCTCGGAGTACTGGAAGAAACACGACATCGATACGTCTATCGACGACCTTGAGAACTGGCGCTATCGAACCGATACCGACTGTAGTGAGGACTGTCAGTCCTATCGAGAACACCGTCGACGGCTGTACCGCGCGTCCGTCGACTACGTCGACGATGCGCTTTCCCGGTTCGAGACTGGCCTCGAGAACGCACTCGACGATCCGTTGCTGATCGTTACTGCGGACCACGGTGAAGCGCTCTGGGAACAAGTCGAATTCGACGTCGAACACTTCAATGGAACCGGTTGCGTCGATCACGGTGGCGCTCCGTACGAGGCGCTCGCTCGCGTTCCGCTATTGACGAACGCCGATTGGACGTTTGATTCTGACGTCTCCCTCATCGACATCGCACCGACGATTACGGATTCTGTCGGGGTCTCTGGTCCAGAGATGACTGGTCATTCGTTACGCGGAGAAATTCCCGAAAATCGACAACTGTTAGTCGAGGGCAGTCTCAGCGGATACGAGAAGAAAGCAGTCTACGACGGAGCGTACAAATTGATCGTCTCAAGGGGTGATGACGTCGAGGTTGGATACGAGGTGTCCGAAGAGGAGTTAGTCGATGTTCCCGCTGATCGTCGGAATACGATGATCGATGCGTTACCCGCATGGCCAGACGGAACGAACGTCCAAACGGAAGTATCCGGAATGGTGGAGGATCGGCTCGAACAGCTCGGATATCGATAGGCCGATCTATTACGCCACGTCACGACTCTCTGAAACGATATGCCGGCCTGACGATCAGAGAGCTATTCCTTCGAGTCGAGAGAGTGGTTTCGAACCATCCCGTATATGTAGCCAAGCCCGACAGCAACCGTAAACACGAAGATAGCCCACAACTGCAGGACTTTCGACTTATCCGGTGTTCGAAACAGGTTCGCGACTCGTTCGGCGACAAATTTGAGGACCAATCGTTTGAGGAACGCCGTCTCGTCCGCTCCAGACGCTGGAACAAGTCGTTTCATGACGTGCTTTGAGTACCCCTGCCAGAACGCTCGTTTTGCTAACCACGGAAACCGCGTTCGGTAGTCGAAAATCTTATGTTTAACTTTGGCATCTGGCGTATAATAGAGTGTTCCATTGAGTTCGGTACGGAGTCGTGCTGCGAGTTCCGTCTCCTCCCCCTGAACATGTTTGCCACTCTTTCGCCCGAGGTTCGGATCGAATCCCCCGAGCTCCGATAGCACGTCTGCTCGGAACGAAATGTTCGATCCGAATGTGTTTCGAACTGCCCCTTCGTTTGGGAATCCCCGATAGGTCACGCCAACGAGCCAGTAAAACTCTTCCGGTAGAAAAGTAGGTTTACCCGCGACCCATTGCGGGACCATTTTCCCACCGACCGCTTCTACGTCATGCTCCTCATAGACCGATACCAGTTCTTTGACCCATTGCTCGTCAGCGACGGCATCATCGTCGAGAAACGCAATTACGTCGCCGTTCGCGAGTTCGGCTCCCCGGTTGCGACTCATCGAGAGGCCAACATTCTCGTCGTTGCAATAGACTGTTATCCGTTCATGCCCTCCCCATTCTTCCTCAACGCGTTCATAGACCGTTTGGTTTCCGTCGACGATCAGTATTGTTTCGACAGGTTCGTAAGTTTGGTCGAGAACGCTCTCCACTGCCTCTGAGAACGCCTCGAACCGGTCCATCGAATAGATGCAGATGACGACGGAGACCTTCATCGAGAACCGATTGCTGTGATCGCTGAATAAGCCTTTTCCTTCGAGTGAATAGCTTATTATTGGCAATAGATCGGTATCTAGGCTAGTTATCTAGCCGTAATTGTCTATTGAAAGATGAAGGACAGGGGCCAGACGGGACCGCTCAATAGAACGCTCGAGACCGGAGCTCCGATCAAGCGCGATCGCACGGGCGTGGAACTGAGGCTCCGTCAGACAGCGGACTGTGCAGTTTCGTCCGCAGTAGCTGACACCTCAAGTCGAGCGCCGATCGCACCGGGACTGATAGACCGGGGAAAGCTCCGGAGGAAGGGAGTGGCCCCGATACTAATCGGACGCGCGGCTCTCGGCGAGTTCTTCCCAGATCTCGGTACAGCCACATCCGTCGTTGACATCCGAGAGGTGGTCGGTTCGCTGACGATTGTCATCGCGCGGCTGGTTTTCGGTATCCATTTGACTCACAATCTGAGTAACTCGATCAACGCCATTAATACCTATGTAGAAACATTCTATTGATCGAAACGGTGTTAGCGTTTGGAACGATGTAGGGACACCGAACGAGCGATCAAAACGGCTGTGTACTTGGTTGCGTTCGAATAACGGCCGCGTTTCGCTGCCGGTAGCGGTTCCGTATTATCCGCATCGTTATAGACGTTAACTACTATCTATCAACAGTAACAACATCGTACAATCGCTGAACGAACGCACCCTCTTTTCCTACTTACTCACGACCTGAGTCACTATGACTGTCTTCGTAACCGGTGCCGACGGCTACATCGGCTGGCCGACTGCCCTTCGAATCGCAAATCGCACAGACGATCGCGTCGTCCTCGTCGACAACTTCGGACGACGGGAGTGGGTCAAGTCCGTCGGCTCGACGAGCGCCGTTCCTGTCGCCGAGATAGACGAGCGACTCGAGGCTGCCGAAGACGTCCACGGCCTCACGAACCTCTCGTTCGTCGAAGCCGACCTCGCCGACAAAGACGCAGTCGACCGGCTGCTGACGGTCCACGAACCGGAGGCGATCGTCCACACCGCCGCACAGCCCTCCGCGCCGTACTCGCAGATCAACGGCGAGCGGGCGAACTATACCCAGCACAACAACCTCCAGGCGACGCGCAACCTTCTGTGGGGACTCGAGGAACACGACCTGACCGACACGCACTTCATCGAGACGACGACGACCGGCGTCTACGGTGCACCGGAGTTCCCGATCCCCGAGGGCGGCGCGACGATGGAGAATCAGGGCGAGCGCGACGAGGTGCCGTTCCCCGCGATGGCCGGCAGCTGGTACCACCTGACGAAATCCCACGACGCAGCCAACATGCGCCTGGCCCACGACCAGTTCGACATCCCGATCTCCGACGTTCGGACCGCAATCACCTACGGGGCCGAAACCGAGGAGACGGCCGCGGATCCGCGGCTGGCGACCCGGTTCGACTTCGACTACTACTTCGGGGTCGTCGCCCACCGGTTCTGCGCACAGGCCGTCGCCGGCTACCCGATGACGGTCTACGGGAAGGGCGAACAGCGCAAGCCGTTCATCGCGCTCGAGGACGCCGTCGAGGGGCTCGCGCGGTTAGCGCTCATCGATCCAGATGACCGACCGGACGATCACGTCGTCTACAACCAGGTGACCCGCGCGATCAGCATTGTCGAAATCGCAGAGACAATCGCTGATGTCTCGAATGAGTTTGGGCTCGACGTCGACGTCGAACACTTCGAAAACCCACGCGAGGAGGACGAGACCCACAAAATGGAGATCGAGAATGACCGGTATGCCGACCTAATCGACGGCCAGTTGACGACGTTCAAGGAGGGTGTTAGGGACGTGCTCGACACGCTAGTCGAGTATCAGGTTCGTGTCGAGGCACACGAAGATCGGTTCCTGCCGGATGTGTTGGCCGACGCGGAGGCCGAATCGATCGCAGCCAAGGACTCGAGTTCCTCGTCTGACGAACCACAGTCTGCTGACATCGAGGCCGAGTGACATGCGCGTGCTCGTGACCGGTGGCTGCGGCTACATCGGGAGCGCACTCGTTCCGAAGTTGCTCGAGGACGAGCGTGTCGACGAGGTCGTCGTCTTCGATTCACTTGCGTCGGGATCGCCGGCGAATCTCCGGGGCTGTATCGGCGACAGCCTGGAATTCCGACGCGGTGACGTTCGCGAGTACGGCGATGTCGAGAGCGCGATGCGGGGCGTCGACCGCGTCGTTCACCTTGCGGCGATCACGGGCGCGGCATCGACGCACGACCGCCGCGAGGAAACGTTCGCGGTCAACCGCGACGGGACGGCCAACGTCCTCACCGCCGCCGGCAAGCTCGACGTCGATTCCGTCGTCTTCGCGTCGTCGTGCAACAACTACGGACGGACGGCCAGTACGAACATCGACGAGACGACCAAGCAGAATCCGCTCAACCCCTACGCGGAGTCGAAGGTCGAATCCGAGCAGTTGCTCGCCGACGCGATCGACGACTACGGCTTCGACGGAACGGCGCTGCGCATGAGCACGAACTACGGCTGGGCGCCGGGCGTCCGGTTCAACCTCGTCGTGAACCACTTCGTCTTCCGCAGCCTGACCGAGCGGCCGCTGACGGTGTACGGCGACGGCACCAACTGGCGGCCGTTCATCCACGTCGAGGACGCGGCGCGAGCGTACGCCCACGCGCTCCTCGAGCCCGAATCGTGGCCCAAAACGGTCTACAACGTCGGTGCGACCGAGGAGAACTACCGGATCGCCCACATCGCGTCGATCGTCCGCGACGAACTCGGCCTCGAGCGCGACCTCGACATCACCTTCCTCGAAGATGAGCATCCGGGACCGTCGTACCACGTGAACTTCGACCGGCTCTCGGAGACGGGATTCGAACCCGAGTGGACGCTCCGCGAGGGGATCCGCGATCTTGCGAAGCGACTGCAAGGAGAGCGAACGCCCTCGACGAGGCTCGAAGCGTAACCATGACTGCACCCGACACGATCGACGGAACCAAACCGACGATTGCGATCACCGGCGCGGCCGGATACATCGGCAGTCGCGTCGTGCAGCAACTGCAGTCGACGCACCCCAACTGGACCCTCCGCGCGCTCGACAACTACTACCGCGGACAGGTCGAGTCGATCGGCGAGACCGACGTCACCCACGTCGATGTTCGCGATCGACGGCGACTCGAGGAAGCCCTCGACGGTGCAGACATCGTCCTGCACCTCGCGGCGGTCAGCGGCGTCGACGACTGCGACGAGAACCCCGATCTGGCCTACGAGGTCAACGTCACGGGAACGAACAACGTCGCCTGGTTCTGCCGGAAGACCGGGACTGGGCTCGTCTTCCCGTTCAGTATGGCGGTACTGGGTGACCCCGAGCAGTTCCCGATCACCGCCGACCTGCCGCGGGACCCGTTCAACTGGTACGGGCGGACGAAGCTCCTCGGCGAACGGGCTATCGAGTCGTTCGCCGACGGTGCGTTCCCGGCACACCTGTTCCTGAAGTCGAACCTGTACGGCGATCACACCGTCGACGAGACCGTCGTCTCGAAGCCGACCGTGATCAACTTCTTCGTCGAGCGAGCGACGGCGGGCGAACCGCTGACGGTGTACGAACCGGGAACCCAGTCCCGGAACTTCGTCCACGTCAAAGACGTCGCCAGGGCGTACGTCCGGAGCGCCGAACGGATGTTCACACAGCTAGCAAACGACGAAACCGGTATAGAGACGTGCGAAATCGCAGGGAACGAGGACCCCTCGGTCATGGAAGTCGCGGAGACGGTTCGGGACCTCGCCCGCGAGGAATTGGACAAGACAGTTGACGTCGAACTCGTCGAGAACCCTCGAAGCGACGAGACGATGGTCGAGGACTTCGCCGTCGACACCTCGAAGGCCAACGAGGTCCTCGAGTGGGAGGCGCGACACACAGTCGAGGAATCGGTTAGGGACTTGTTACGACGATGCGCATAGCTATGGTAGGTACCGGACCGACCGACCTGCTCCAGCAGTTAGATCTCAAAGAGTACGAGGCGACGGCGCTCGCGCACCTGCTGAGCGCCGGTCGAACCACCGCCCCGGACATCTCGGACGCGACGGACATCCCGCAGGCACGGGTGTACGGCGTCCTCGAGTCGCTGGCCGACTACGGCTTCATCGAGGTGATCCCCGGCCGACCGAAACAGTACCAGCCGAAGTCGCCCGAGGAGATCCTCGAGCGAGCGAAGGAAAATCGGCGACAGCGATACGAGGATTACTGCGCTGAGATCGAGGACCTCCGCGGAGAGTTTCTCGAGGTGTTCGGCCCGCGATACGAGCGAGCGGACGGGGACGTGACGCCGACGTCCGAACTGTTCCACGTCGTCGACGTCGGCCAGCCCAGCGAGACCGAAACCCGGCAGCTCTACCGGAACGCGACGGACGGCGTCTACGTCATCACGAACAGCTTCGCGTACTTCGACGACATCGAGCCGGCCGTGGAAGCCGCGCTCGAGGAGGACACTCCCGTTTCGGTGCTCTTTCTCGATCAGCGGCACTTGCCGGCGGAGAAGGCGGCCACGCAGGCGGAGATCGTCGACCGAATCGCGAGCGACTTTCCGGCCATTGAGTACCGCTTCAGTAAGGAGCGACTCCCCTGGCGTGGGACGTTCGTCGATCCGAGTATGGACTATGACTCCGGAAAAGCGATCTTCCTCGTCGAAGAGACCGACGTGCCGAACCACCGGCGGCAGGCCGCGATCACCGAAAACGGCTCGTTCGTCGCGGGGATGAAGCGGTACTTCGACCTGATCTGGGAGTACGAGAGCCTCGAGACGCGGCCGGAACTGTAGTCGTTACTCTCCGCCGTCACTCTCGTCATCGTTACCGTTCTCGTCCGGCACCGAATCCCCGGAGAGGCGCGCTTCGGCTTTGTCCCGGTCCTCGGGATAGCCGACGTCGACGCGCCACCCGTCCATGCGAATCGCGTCGATCGTCCGGCCTGACTGGATCAACAGATCGATCGCGTCCGGGAGTTCGTACTCGCCGCGGTCGCTCGGCTGAACGAGGTGACAGGCGTGGAAGATCGCCGGCGTAAACGTGTAAAAACCGGTCATGACGAGGTTCGACGGCGGATCGTCCGGTTTCTCCATCACTTCGACGATCTCGCCGTACTCGTTGGTATCGAGGACGCCGTAACGCGAAGCCTCCTCGTAGGGGACTTCCTCGACCAGGAAGGCCGCGTCTGCTCGGTCCTCCTGCTGGCGATTGACGACGTCGGCTAGATTGGCGCGAAAGACGTTGTCGCCGAGCATCAACATGAAGTCGCCGTCGACGTGGGGCTCCGCCTGGAGGATCGCGTGGGCGAGGCCCAACTGCTCGCGCTGGTGCGCGTACGTGATGGGAACACCCTCGTAGGCGTCGCCGTAGCGTTCGATGATCTGTTCTTTCTGGTAGCCGACGACCACGATAAACTCGCTCGCACCGATCTCGAGGAGGTTGTCGAAGACGTCTTCGATGATCGGCTTCCCGTCGACTTCGACGAGCACCTTTGGTTTGTCGTCGGTGAGGGGCTGAAGGCGAGTCCCCTTGCCGGCGGCGAGAACGACGGCTTGCATACCCTCACCTACCAGCGCCGGCCCGATGAATCACGGGGGCGGTTCGCAGCCTACGAGCCGCCGTACTCGACGGGCAGGTTGCGCACGACCGTCGTCCGGAAGCGACCCGAGACGAGGAACAGCGCCGCGAAGTACGTGCCCGCGCCGACGGCGACCAACCCGACGGTCACCGGGATGCTCGGCTCGAGGAACAGCCGGCCGCAGCCGACGACGGCGGCCATCGGTACCGTCGCGAGCACCTGCATCGCGACCGCCCGCAGCGGGAACGAGACGGGGATAAACCGGGAGAGAACCCAGTAGCCGATCGAGACCGTGACCAGCGCGGAAACTGCCGTTGCGACGGCGGCGCCGCGCCACCCGTAGGTCGCGACGAGCGCGAAGTTGAGCCCGACGTTGGTAACGAAGAAGACGCCGTTGATCCGGAAGGCGAGGTCCGGTCTGTCGAGGCCGTTGAGCGCGTTGAGGAACTGTTCGCCGTACGCGTAGACGAGGCGGGCCGCGACGAGAATTACGAGCACGACGTGGCCGGCGCCGAACTCCGGGCCGTAGACCCGCAGGACGAAATCCCCGATGAGGAGACAGCCAACCAGCCCCGGAATCAGGAACAGGCCGGCGTAGGCGAAGGCATCGTCGAGCAAGGCGACGATCCGTTCCTGATCGCCGTCCTCGGCGACGCTGCTGATCTCGGGAAATACCGTCTGCTGGATCGCGAGGCTGAAGACCGCGAGCAGCGACGCGAGGTTCCAGGCGATCTCGTAGATACCGATGAGGTCGGAGGCGACGAAGACCCCGAGCACGAGCGTGTCCATCGAGGAGAACGTCCGCGAACTCAGCCGTCCGAGCCACGAGTAGCGGGCGTAATCGAACACGCTCCAGAGGTGGCGTCGCTCGGGGAGCTGCCACTTCCAACTGACGAATATCGCGCCGACGAGTCCTGCGACGATACTCGCCACCGCGTAGCCGGCCAGCAGCCCAAACAGTCCAAAGCCGAGCAGGGCAGCGCCGATCTGGAGCCCGCTTCTCGAGAGCATGTCGACCGGACTGAGCGCGCCGGAGATGTGGACGCGGTGTTGGCCCTGCAACGTGGCCGAGACGAACAGCAGCAGGAGCGCCGCGAAGAGGACGAGTATAATCGGTATCGTGACAGGGCGGCCGATATACGCGTCGACCAGATCGCGGCCAAGGTAGAGGCCGACGACCAGTACCGCGTAGATCGCGGCGAACAACCCCGTGCCGGCGGCGATGTACGCTCCAGGTTCGTCGCCCTCGCTCAGTCGCTTCGTGATCGCCGATTGGACGCCGCCGAAGGCGATCACCTTCAACCAGACTACGACCGCCACGACCAGGAAATACGTACCCAGTACGCCCGGCCCGAGGGTGCGCGCGAGGTATATTGTCGCGACGAATCCGAATACCGACGACGCGATCTGGGACGCGAACGTGACGAACGAGATCTGGCCGAGTTTCATACGCTGGTCTCGAGGCGAGCGTCTCCCGACCGACGTCCGAACTCGGTTCTCAGTCGATACTCGAACTCGTCCACGGTCATAGCAACGGGAGCGACCTCTTTGACTCTGTTCGATCCGCTTTGAGGAAGACCGTGGGTCCGCGCTCAGTGATACGGCTTACGTCGTATTCGCGGTCCTCGAGTCGACCCACGACGTCGCTCTCGTCGACGCCCTCGTGGCGGTGGACCTCGCAGAACACGGTGCGTATCGACCCCTCGGCGAGCGTCTCCGACAGCCCGTCGAGCACCTCGCGTTCGGCGCCTTCGACGTCGATTTTCACGACCGACGGTTTCGGCACGCCGTCCGCGATCACGTCGTCGCCCGGCCGCACGGGGACGTCCGCGACGGTCTCCTCCGTGTCGTCGCCCAGCGAGAACGAGCCGTAGCCGGGGCGGTCGTCCGCGCCGCGCAGCGTCGCCGTGCCGGTATGGTCGCTGAGCGCGATCGGGAGGATCGTGACGGAGTCCGACTCGTTGAGCGTCTTGTTCCGGATCAGTTTCGCGACGTTTCGGTGGTGTGGTTCGACGGCAATGATGCGGGCGCCGGGATGTGCCGCCGCCGGTAGCAACGCATGCGTGCCGATGTTGGCGCCGACGTCCCAGTAGACGTCGTCGTCCCGAAGTTCCGAGACGATCGCATCGATAACCGCTTCCTCATCGAGAAAGCTCGAGACGCGGTTGTACTCGGGAAGCGTCGAGACGTCGAACCGGACGGTTCGGCCGTTCACCTCGACGGGGTACGGATTCGGTGCGAGTCGGTGATCGACGCGCTTCGTAAGCGTCTGGATTCGTCGATGGATCTCGAAGACGAACGGATGGAGACCGGCTTGCTCGGAGGCGTTCCGAATCGGACCCGAGTACAGCGAGGAGAGCAGCGTTTCCGCTCGCTCGTGGAGCGCGCACATTTGGTAGCCGTCTACGACGAACCGACCCATTATACTAGGCGCTGCATCTCACGCGACGCAGCCGACGATCGGTGGCTGGCGCCGAACAGTCAGTCGTCGGTTATCGTTTCCTTGCCCCGTAGCAGATCGTTTGCGACCGGATACGAGTGACAGAGCGAAAGCGCGCCGAACAACTCGAAGGACTCGTTATCTCCCTCGAGATGGGCTCGGTACAGGTTCTCGAGCGTTTCCCAATCGACGATATCCGGACACCGCTCGGCGTTCTCGGGGGTCAGCAGGTGCTCCTCGACGATGTCGGTCTCCCGGACGACGCGCTCGGGATCGCTCCAGGATCCGCCGCCGGCTCCCGACTCCGATCCGAGCTTGCTTTTGAAGCTCCGCCACAGCCGCGCGGCGCTGTACACCGTTCTCGGGTAGGTCAACGGCAGACCGATCCCCGCCTTTGGAATCTCAGCCAGGGCGCGGTTCCGCTTCGCCACGGCCCGGTTGACGACGCTCCGGCGGACGTGGTGGCGGTGCGGAACGGACAACGAGAACTCGATCACTCGATTATCGAGGTATGGGTAGTGCGTCGGAAGCATCTGGTTCGCGGAGTAGTACATAAGGTACGCCTTGTTGTTCGTGATCGGGTAGAAGCCGCCGGTGTGGACGAGCGATTCGAGCGACGGATAGCGCACGCCGTGGTGGTCGATAGCGCCGCCCGATTCCGACATGTGCTCTCGCAGCACCGCGACGGGGTCCTTCTCGAGAGTCACGCACTTCGGCTGTGAGTTTACCGACGGACCGCGGTGATACTGATAGTCACAGGTGATGTGCTCGGCGTACTCGTCGACACCCGCGATCTGATCGAGGATCGGGACTGGAATCGTCCACTCGAGTCCGGGGACGTCGACATCCCGCGTCGGCATGTAAAACCCCTCGAGGACAGTATCGGCTGTGTGACCGGCGAAGACGGCGTCGATTTCGTCGGTGAGTTCATCCTCAAACCCTGCGAAGTGCGCCTGATCGAAGAACGAGGAGAAAATCTGAAAGTCGCCCACTCGCTCCAGCACGTCCGTCAGGTACTCCGGATCGCGCTGGAGAAATCGGAACTCGACGTCCAGCATCTCACAGACTTTGTAAGCCGTCTTCGCCTCGTCGTTCATCGCGTCGTTCAGGTGGTATCCCGTCACGTCGCGGTCCTCGAACAGCGACAGGAGCAGCCGCGAGTCGCTGCCGCCGCTAATGAAGATGCCATCGTCGTCCGCCGGATTCCGGCGCTCCTCGATGCACCGCTGTATGATCGAGGAAAACTCCTCGACGAACGCATCGTACGGTTTTTCCGTCGGCCGATAGTGAGGTTGCCAGTAGCGCTCGAGCGATGTTTTTCCGCTCTCGAGATCGACGATGAGTTTCGATCCAGGATGTAGTTGGTGGACATCCTCGAACGGCGTGTAGATCCCGAAGGCCCGCTCGAACTTGAAAAACTCCGACATGAGCTCGTCATCGACGGTCGGTCGAAACTCCGGGTGCGCCAAGATCGTGTTCAGGTGGGTCGAAAACAGGACGCGGCCGTCGAGCGCTTCCGTGAGGTAAATCGGTCGGGCGCCGAGTCGGTCGGTAAACAGCGTCGCCTCGCCGCGGTCTCGATCCACTACCAGTCCCGCAAACTCGCTGTTCAGTCCGTCGACGAACGACAGCCCCTGCTCCTCGAGTAAGCCTGCGCAGTACGCCGCATCGCACGTTGACTGATCCTGCCTTGGCGTATATCCCGTCGAATCTTCGGCGCCGATAACGTCGCCCCAGACCCAGCACAACTGCTCGCCACTTTCCATTTGGGCTGTTGCAGGTTGCGCTGCGTCGGTTTCCCGGTGAACGGAGAGTTGAACCTGCACAGTATCGTCTCGGTAGGTCGCCGTTTCCTCGTCGTCGTCGTCCCATTCGATCGTCTCGGCGAGCGACTCGATGTCGTGCTGCCGGTCGCCCAGAACGCCGCAGATCCCGACCATACTAGCCTTGACTCGTCGTTTGCTGGACAGCGAGAAAAACACCGCCGGCGGTTATCGTCTGGTGCAGCCGAGTCAAACTGTAGCCACCTACTCGAGGTTATTCGGGATATGACGAGGCCGGTTCCTCGCGTGACGCCTCCGTATCCATCGCCCCCTCAGCGAAAACGGTATCGAAGTACTGTTCGCCGCCGTCGCAGCCGATCACGGCGATACGTGCGTTCGGCTGGTCGTCAGCGACCTCTCGAGCGACGGCGATCGCCGCGCCGGAGGAGCCGCCGACGAGGACGCCGTGTTCGGCGGCTGCTCGACGAGCCTCTTCGAACGCTCGCCGATCACCGACGCTGCGAACCTCGTCGATGTAGTCGAACCACATGGTCGGTAGTTCGCGTTCCTTTCCGAGGCCCTCAACGTCGGTGTCGTACGTCCCCGGATCGCGGTCGTAGAAGGCTTCGGAAATATTCGACTTTTCGGCGTCGACGCCGACGATATCGACGTCCGAAGTCTGCTCTTTCACGTACCTTGCGATTCCGGAGAGCGTGCCGCCGGTCCCCATTGGACAGACGACGTGCGTCAGATCCCCTGCCGCCTGCTGCCACAGTTCGGGGCCGGTCCACTCGTAGTGGACGGTCGGATTCAGTTGTGTCGAGTACTGGTCCAGCCACACGCCGCCTCGCTCCGCCGCGATCCGCTCGGCCGTCGAGCGGTAGTGCCGTTCGTCGCCGGATTCGAGGTCCGGACACTCGACGATTTCGCTGCCGAACGCCCGAACGTAGCCGATCTTCTGGCCGCTCGTCCCCTCCGGTACCGTCAGGACGCTATCGTAGCCGAGTCGGTTGGTCACCAGCGCGACCGCACCGGCGGTGTTCCCCGAGGACGCTTCCACCACAACGTCGTCCGCCTCGAGTTGCCCTTTGGCCTCGAGTTCGCGGATCATCCCGAGCGCGACGCGGTCCTTCATCGAACCGGTCGGGTTGTCGGCTTCCAGTTTGAGGAGGATATCGCCGCCCTCTGTCGGTTCTGGGTAGTCGACGAGCGGCGTCTCGCCAATCCGGGCGAGTACCGGATCACCCGTCTGGTACGGGGTTCCGGTCGTCTCAGCTCTCGGTTCTTCTCGCTCGAGATAGCCGCCGTCCGCGACGGAGTTTTCGTCGGCTGTTCGATCGCTATCGTCGGCCACGAACACCACCTCTCGAGGACGTGACGGAACACGACGGTGCAGGGACCAGTTCTCGATCGCGCATACGAGCGGGATACCACCGCCCGCGGTTTAGCCGACCACGGCGCATACTCATGCTCTTGATTAGCCGTGCACTTCCGAGGCTACTGTTATGCGGACGTTTCTGGCCGTTTTGGAAACCAGCGTTGCGGCCAAATCGCTACCGCGGCGCGATAGCGATGTGTGCTAGTGCGGAATCGACCGCTTCACCGTCTCGAACGCAGAGTTCGCCGGCTCACCGCCGGCTGCAAGCGCAGCGTAGAGGAAGAACTGCGGCTCCAGCGGGTACAGCGCGATTGCCCGCCGAACGAATCGCTGCGCAGTTTCGTACTGGCCGGCCGGAAGCGCGTACCACGCGCCGACCCGGAACGCGGCCCACGCGCGCATCTTGCGCTCGAAGAATCGTCCATACGAGGCCGCTCGAGGTCGATGCTTCCAGAGGAATCGCGGATACGTCTCCTGTATTAGCGACTCGAGGTCGTCGGTGATCCGGTCGTGGCTCCCGGCGTGGTTCGTGACCAGCGGTTCGGGGATCGCTTCGACGCGCCACTCCTCGGATATGCGGATGTACCAGTCCAGATCCTGCCAGCTCGGGAACTCCTCGTCGAGGAGGCCGGCGTCGTCGACGGCGGCGTTCCGGACCATTACGCAGGAGAACGACCCGATGGCGTTCCGGCAGAGGAGCGTCCGCGTCACGTCGCCGCTAACCGATGCGTCCGTCGTTCGGATCTCCTCGCCGTCGTCGTCGACGAGTTGAAGGGCGGTATAGACGAGCCCCACGTCCTCGGGTGCGCGCCGAAACGCCGCCACTTGACGGCGCACCTTCGACGGCGCCCACTCGTCGTCGTCGTCGAGGAAGGCGAGGAACTCCCCTGACGCCTCGCGGATGCCCGTGTTTCGGGCCGCGTTCGCGCCCCGGTTTTCGTCGTGTCTGATGACGACGAGCTCGTACGGGAACTCGTCGCGCAGCGGCTCGATGGCCTCCGAAGCCGGCGTTTCCGAGCAGTCGTCGACGACGACGATCTCGAGTTCGTCGTAGGTCTGCTCCGCGATACTCTCGAGCGAGCGCACCAGTCGCTCGGGGCGGTTGTACGTCGGGACGATGACGCTCACGAGCGGCGTTTGCGCGGCCATCGTTTACTCCTGGTAGCCGAGGTCCCGCAGTCGTTCTTTGACGGTGTCGTCCATGTGAACGTCGCCGATGTCGGTCTCGGTCGCGGCGACCTCCTGGCGGTGATCGTCGATGACGCTTCGCGCGTGCTCGAGGATTTCCGGCTCGGTGTCGACGACGTTCTCCCGTTCGTCGGGATCGGCCGTCAAATCGTACAGTTCTTCGCCATCCCCGGTTCGGATGTACTTCCACTCCCGATCGCGGTATGAGAAGCGTTGCTCGCCCGAGTTCGTGTTCTCCCAGTCGCCGATGATGTGCTCTCGAGACCAGCCGTCACCGTCGAACAGGGATTGCAGGCTCTCCCCGTAGAAGTTCGGCGGCTGCTCGAGGCCCGCGCTCTCGACGAGCGTCGGCGTCACGTCGAGGAGCCCGACGAGGTCATCGTGTTCTTCTCCATCTCCGGAGCTGTCGTCGTACAGCAGCGGGACGTGGAGCACTTCGTCGTAGAAGGTCGCGTAGTGGCTGAACTGGCCGTGGTCGAGAAACTCCTCGCCGTGGTCGGCGGTGACGAGCGCGGTGACGTCGCCCCACCGCTCGCGGACGGTGTCGATCAACCGGCTGATCTGCTCGTCGGTAAACCGAATCTCCGCGTCGTAAAGGTCAATGATGTCCTCGAGTTCCGACTCGGTGACGTCCTCGGGCGACTCGATCATCTTGCGCCGGAGCTGGATCGCCCGCCGCTCGCCGATCGGCTCGTCGCGGAAGGCGCGCTGGTGGCGTTCCGGCGGGACGTACGGGTGGTGGACGTCCATGTAGTGTACCCACAGGAACCGGGGGCCGTCGTCGGTGACTGACTCGGCCCACTCGAGCGCGTGGTCGGTGATCTCGTCGGCGCTGACGTAGGCCGAGCCGATGTTCACGCCGGCGGTTTCCTCGGCGGTTTCGAACGCTCGAGCGAGCGTCTGGTACACCAGGCCGTCCGAGTCCAGTTGGTCCTTAACGAACTGCCGGAGCCGCGCGGTCGCCGACGGATCCGTCTTCGAGTCGTAGAACTCGTCGAACCCGCGGTCGTAGTCGAAATCGGCGCTGAGATACAGGTTCGAGTGGAAGCCGGCCGTCCGGTAGCCGGCCTCGTCGAAGACTTCCGAAATCAGCGTTCGCTCCGGCGAGATCCGCTCATAGCCGCCGTACATGAGGGCGTACGACGACGTGAGGATCGACGGGAAGGACGGCCGCGTGCTGCAGGCGTGGGCGAACGCGTTCGTGCAGGTGTGGCTCCGCTTGGCGAGAGCGTCCAAGTTCGGCGTCGTCTCTCGCTCGTAGCCGTGCCATCCGACGTGATCCGCGCGCAACGAGTCGACGGTGACGAGAACAACGTCCTCCATGTCGACGATTCCACCGTCGGCTTATTTCAGATTTGTGATGGTATTCTTATACGTCTCGGCGATCTCGGCCCAGTCGAACTCGCGCGCGAACGACTGGAGTTCAGTTGTCATCGATTGTTTCCCCCTCATCGAATCGGTTTCCTCCTCGGCGCGCTCGATCGCGCGGGCGATACTGTCCGGCGTCGGATCGCAAAACTCGACAAGGCCGTCGAACCGCTCTTCTGCACGACCCCGAACCTGAACCGTCGGCAATCCTGCCGCACCGTACTCGAGTACTTTCAGCGTGTGCGGATCGTCAACGAGACAGACGCCGACGTCGGCGGCGCGGAGATAGCCCGGAATGTCCTCGTGGGGAACCGTTCCCGGATAGACGATGTTTTCGTGGGCGGCCGCTGCTCGTTCGATCTGCTCCGACAGTGATCCCGTCCCGAGGACCAGCAGCGTCCAACTCTCGTCGAGCTGCGTCGCCGCAGCGAGCAGGTCGCGGATGTGGTAGATCGGCTCGAGGCCGCCGACGTAGATCGCCACGTTCTCCGCTACTGTCCCCTCGAGCGCCGATTCGGCTCGTTCGACGACTTCGGGATCCGGATATGCGAACCGATCAAAGTCGACCCCGAGAGCAGTCTTCGTCACCGTTCCGAACCGTCCGACCCGGGGCGTTTCCTCGTCGTAGACGTAGAGAACGCGATCGGCGACGCGGAAGGCCACATTCTCGAGTCGACGGACGATCTCTGCGAGCCAGCGCGGATTGTTCGTTTCGAACTGTCGGATCGGATCGATGTGGTCGACGATTAGCGGAGTGCCAGTCGCGAGTTTGATTGCCGTACCCGCGATAGCGCCCGCACGCGTCGTTCCGGCGACGACGTCGTACTGACCGGCGTCACGAAGCGACTGCAGGACTGTCTTCGGCGTGGTGCCCCTGAGTGTTACGTCGACGCCGCTCTCCTCGAGATGATCGGCGATACGCCGACGGCCAACGCTGATATCTTCCGGTTTATCGGGCGTCAGCCAGAGGACGGCCGTCGAAGGACGCGTGGCAGTCATCGGTATCGAACAACCCCGTACAGATATCCAACCCCAACGACGGCTGTGAAGACGAACAGCGCGAGGAGTCGGGTCGCCCGTCCGATGCTCGGATCATCCGTGAGCCGCCGCGTCCTCTCGGGTACGTATTTCAGGAGGAGCTTGCCGAGAAACTCGCTCTCCTCGTTGCTCGAGTCCGGAACGAGCGTTTCCATCGCGCGTTTCGAATATCCTTGCCAAAATGCTCGCTCAAGGAGCCACGTCGGATCGGTTCGATATCGGAAGACCTTGTGCTCGACTTCGGCCTCGGGAACGTACCAGACGCCGCGCCCGTACTTCCGTTGCATCCGCGCGCACAGTTCCGTCTCCCCTCCCTGCAGGTTTTTGTCGCCCTTTCGGCCGCCGATATCCGTATCGAAGCCCTCGAGATTCAGAAAGACGTCACGACGAAATGAGATATTCGAGCCGAACGTGTTCCGGACCTCCCCTGGCCCATCAGCGAAGCCGCGGTGGGTCACGCCAACGAGCCAGTAGAACTCCTCGGGGAGAAAGTCGGGATGATCGGCCGTCCACCGTGGCGTCATTTTTCCGCCCGCTGCGATCGCGTTCTTTTCCTCGTACGCGTCCACGAGCGACTCGAGCCACTGTTCGTCCGCGACGGCATCGTCATCGATGAAGGCGACAACGTCACCGGTAGCAAGTTCGGCGCCGCGATTTCGGCTCGCCAGCAGCCCCATATTCTTGTCGTTACAGTGAACAACGACGTCGTCTCGATCGCCGAAATCCTCGAGCACGCGTTCGTGTACGGCGTCGGTGCCGTCGACGACGACGACGAGTTCCACGTCGTCGTACGTCTGCTCGAGGACGCTCGTCGCGGCCTCGCAGAAGTCGTCGTACGCGTCGGTGTCGTAAGTACAGAGCACGACCGAAACGTCCATTGGAGGGGGTTCCAGATACTGGCCGTTAGTTTTTCGGGGCCAAATCAGCCGTTGATGTGACGTCGACGACTAACACATGAAAACGCGACGAGTATATGACAAGGCTTATTTTTGACTTGGGTCTGGTGCAACCTAATGAGCACGGATACCGAACACGTCGAGGAGGAGTCCGATACGTCCTCCGCCCTCGCGACGTGGCGAAACTGGTATCACTTCCCTATTATCGGGGCCGTGATGCTGTTTATGTTCTGGTTGCGGACCCAGTCGTTCGATCGGTTCACGACTGGCGATGGAACTCCTGCGTTGGCGGGAATCGACTCGTGGTACCACTGGCGAACGATCCAGTGGACCGCGGAAAACTATCCGCACACGATGCCGTACGAGATCTGGACTGGCTTCCCGGAAGGGAATTACGTCGGCCAGTTCGGTACGCTCTTCGATCAACTGATCGTCACGGCGGCGATGATCGTTGGGCTCGGCGATCCGTCCGCCCAAACGCTGTACACGGTGTCGCTGCTTTCGATTCCGCTCATGGCGGCGCTCGTCGCAATTCCCGTCTTCTACATGGGACGACGCCTCGGCGGGACGCTTGGCGGCATCATCTCGATCATCATTCTCGCGCTTTCCCGCGGACAGTTCCTCTCGCGATCGACCGTCGGCCAGCTCGACCACCACGTCGGTGAGGCGCTGTTTATGGCGATTGCGGTCCTCGCGATGATGGTCGCACTGACCGTCGGAGAGCGGGAGAAACCGATCTACGAACTGATCGCGGATAAGGACTGGCAGCCGCTTCGTACGCCTGCCCTCTATAGCGTCCTTGCCGGACTCGCGCTCTCGCTTTACATCTGGGTTTGGCCGTCTGGCGTCGTACTCGTCGGTATCTTCGGCGCATTCTTCGCCGTGCAACTCTGTCTCGATTATCTCCGCGGAGTCTCTCCAGACCATATCGCATTCGTCGGTGCGGTGAGTCTCGGCGTCACGACGCTCGTGACGGCGATACTGATCGAACGACCCGGATTTGGAACCACTAATTTCAGCTACCTTCAACCCCTCCTTGCACTCTCGGTCGCAGTCGGCTGTCTTTTCATGGCCTGGCTCGCCCGAGAGTGGAACAATCGAAGTATCGATCGTCGGTACTATCCCGCTGCAGTTGTCGGAATCGGTGCCGGCGCGCTGGCACTTATCTGGCTCGTACTCCCAGACCTCTACAGTACGCTCGTTGGAAACCTCACGGGGCGACTGCTGCCCGTCGGTGCATCCGAATCCGCACTGACCGTTCAAGAGGTCCAACCGCCGGACAACTATTTCAACCACGTCTTCTCCGAGTCAGGGAGTGCGTTCTACACGATGCTCATCGGTCTTGTCTTCCTCGCAATTCGACCACTCTTCGGCCGTAAATTCCGTGCCGAGCACACGCTCGTTATTGTTTGGTCGCTGTTCTTGATTAGTATGGCAGCGGCACAGGTTCGTTTCTCGTACTACCTCGTCCTCGCAATCGCCGTCGTTAACGCCGCGTTCGTCGCGGAGGTTGTACGACTCTTCGATCTCGATCTTACGAAGCGCCTTGAGTCGGTTAGACAACTCGAGACCTATCAAGTGCTCACAGTCGTCATCGTCGTCCTTCTGCTGTTCGCGCCGTTGCTGCCGCCGATCGCGACGGCAACCGCGTGGGGGAGCGCCGAATCCGTTGGACCGAACAGCGACGCGATGACGTGGGAGGAAGCGAACCACTGGCTCGAAGGAAACACGCCCGAGCCGGGTGACTGGGCGGACGCGAACAACACTGACGAACTCGAGTACTACGGTACCTACGAGTACCCGGAGGATGGCGATTACGACTATCCCAAAGGTTCGTACGGCGTGATCTCGTGGTGGGACTACGGACACCTGATTACGACCCAGGGCGAACGGATTCCCCACTCGAACCCTTTCCAACAAAATGCGAGATCGTCATCGGCGTTCTTGACGGCGACCTCCGAGGAGCGAGCCGAACTCATCCTCGACGCGATCGCCGCCGGTGAATCGCCGACCGACGAATCGAACGAGCAACTCGAGCAACTGGCTGCCGATACCAACGACAGCGGCGAAGACGTCCGGTACGTGATGATCGACGACCAGATGGCCGGCGGGAAGTTCAGCGCGATGACGGCCTTTACCGGACCCGGCTACAGTAACTACTACGACACGAAGGAATACGAGTTCAACGGCGAGCAACAACAGGTCGCCGGGCCGAACGAGAACTACTACAACACGACGACGGCGTCGCTGTACCTCCAGGACGCGAACGAAATGGAGCACTACCGCCTTGTCCACGAGAACGACGACTACGCAGTTGTCGGCGGAATGCAGAGAGGACAGCAACTCTTACCACACTATTCGATCCCGCTCGAAATGGGCTGGAGCAACCAGACGGCCGCGATACAGGCGAATCTCGCTGACGCGCGTGAGAACGACGAGATCGACCAGTCACTCGGGATCCCGGTGTGGGATGCGCATCTCACATCGACCGTCAAAACCTTCGAGCGCGTCGAGGGGGCAACGATTACCGGAACCGTCGACGACCAATCCATCGTCGAAAACGCGACTGTGACCGCAGCGGTCGAGCTCGAAACCGATCCCGGACGAACATTCACCTACGAACAGGAAGCTTCGGTTAATGAGGATGGAAGCTTCGAACTGACGGTGCCGTACGCGACGAACGACGAACTGAGCGTCGAGGACGGTTATACGAACAGTAGCGTCGAAGCGCTCAGCGACTACGTCGTTTCGGTCGAGCAGCCCGGTGAACAGGATCTTGGCGTTACCGAGTATCAGGGACAGACCGAAGTCACTGAGTCCGCAATCGTCGACGGTGAGACGGTTTCCGTCGATCTCGAGGAGGTCGAACTCGAAGATCCAACCGACGGAAACTCGAGTAATGAGAGCGGAAGCAACGGAACTAACGGAGATAGTACCGACGACACGGAAGAGAACAACTCCGCTGACAATGAACCGGCCAGCTCGGTCGATTCGGTTGCACCGATAGCTACCGAACCAGCCGTATAGACTCGCCAGAACTCGCGGTCATTTTTTGTTGCGAGTTTCGACAGACAGTGCAAACTAACTCTCAATATCAGTCGGACGGACCACAACCTTCGTGTTCTTCAACAGACCGCTTTACATGCTTTTGGACCACACTGGTTTCGCTTCACTTCGTGATGAGAGTGTTCTCGAACCACTGATCTCGAGGCAGTTTCTGGAGAAGTGGCCGCAACTGGAAAGTGCCTGCTGTTGCTCGAAGTTGATACACTGGTGTTTGAGGATGCTTCGGTCGAATCAGACTGGTCCACAAGGCACAGCACACCCGTTGAGATCAACATTTCAACAATACTTAGGATAATTCGGTGTTACCAAGGCAATGGAAAGCCGTAAAACAGTATTATCGAGGTGTAAGGTCTACCTGAAATCCATTCTCAGCCCGACCTGTTAAACAGAAAGCTTATTACGAAATCCCTTCTTCCTCCGAATACCCCTACCCGGAAGGCTGAGTCGGCATACGATGATGTGTCGAACGATGCCGGTAACGGTCGTCTTCCACTGATCGCTCGCTAACCAACCTAAACGCAGATAACACAACTATAACACAACACATGAGCGGAAATTCATATCGCGAAAAGGGACGCGCAGTGTTCCTGGCAGCGATTATGGTCCTGTCTGTTGTTGCGATGTCCGCAGCGTTTGCGGGCGGCGCGGTAGCTAGTCACGGCCCTACAGACGCTGGACCGTCATACAACGCAGACAACGTGGAAAGCTTCGAAGATGCATGGCTCGGTCAAGAAATCAACCTCACCGGTTTCAGCACAGACGCTGACGCTGTTCAGATCCGAGAGGGTGCTGAAGTCGACAGTGATGCTGATGTCGTCGAAGAACAGCGAATAGACAGCGACACTGGCTCGGCAGTTATCGAGACTGACGACCTGGAAGAGCGAGGTTATCACATCAATGTTGTCGGTGACGACAACAGTTCCTGGGATGGCCACGTCTTCTGGGGTTCGACTGAAAGCCTCGATATCGCGTTCGACCGTAGCTCCGTCCAGCAAGACGGTGCGACGGATATCTCGATCGAGTCTGACCGTTCCGACCAGCACCTGAACGTCACGGCTGACGGACTCGACGGCGAGGACCTCGAGGACATCTTCGTTAACAACGGCGGTTGGGCCGATTCGGATACCTACGAGGATGATGAAGATGTTCTGACGCTCAAGAACATCGGCGAGGATCAAGAGTTCTCCGCCAACTTCACCGACATCGACGCTGACGACTACGAGTTTGACTTCGAAACGACCGATTCGCTGGCTGAAGAAAACGCATCGGTCGAAGTGATCGACGATGAGGCTGACGTTAGCTTCATTGGGGACACTTCGGGCGAAGAAGGCGATCTCATCAACGTCACCGTGAGCATGGATTACACCGACACCGGTGTTGTTCAGATCGGTGACGAGGACGACGACAACTTCCAGACCGCAGTCGAGTTCACGGACGACTCGGATGACGGTTTCGACGAGATTACGCTTCAGTACAACACGTACTCGCACAACTTCACGGGCGAGAATCACGGCTGGAGCGTTCACGAAGCATACGAAGATGATGTCACCATCGAAGAGACCAACGTGAGTGCGTCGCCAAGCCAGGGTAATCCCCTTGCCGCTCACGATTACGAGATGGTGGCCGGTACCGAAGTTGATATGGACAACTCGTCCGTAACCGACGACGGCGAAACCGATACGGACTACTTCATGGTTGAAGAGAAGTCCGACTTCGGTGACGTGACGACGCAGATCGCACCGGCTGACGACGAACTCACCGGTGACGACTTCGAAGAAGCGACGCTCACGGACAGCGATACCGTCGCTGACGGCGACCACCTGCTCCTGAGCATCGAGAACTTCGGCCACGAAGGTGCACTGTCCAACCACACTGATGGCGATCTGTCAAGTGCAGATGGTCAGTCGCTGAGCACCTTCTTCCAGGATGTCGGCGTTAACATGACGATCGAGGACCCCAGCCCGAACGCTGATAACGAGCTGGACCTCGATGACTTCACCGTTTCCGGAACGAGTCTCGAGGACTACGACGGTGACCTCGTCGTTGCTCTCGAGTACCAGGGAGACGATGACTTCGACACCGACCAGTCGTACGACCTCACGTACACGGTGACCGAGGACAACCCCTTCGTCAGCGATGAGGACGAAGAGGTTGAAATCGAGAACGAGTTCACGATCGAAGAGGGCGAACTGAGCCTCGACGACGCGAACGAGGAAGTCCCGAACTCGGAAGACGCTGAAATCACCGGCACGACCAACGCGGCGCCCGGTAGCGAAGTCGACACGTCCGTTCGCGCCTCCGGTACGTTCACGGAGTCCGAAGACGTTGAAGTCGCCAGTGACGGTACGTTCACCGCCACCTACGACTTCAGCGAGTACGACACGGGCACCGAGTTCACGATCGAAGCCGAGAACACTGACGTTGACGGCGAGGACGAGCAGGACGCAGTCCTCGTCGAAGCCGGTCAGCCTGACATCAACATCGACACTTCCGCGCCTGGCGAAGTCACCGTTGGTGACGACGCGTCGCTCGACGTGACCGTCTCCAACGACGGTGGCGCCGCCGAGGAAGTCGAGATCGGTGTCGACATCGCTGACGAACCCGTCGCCAGCGAGAACGTCACTCTCGAGCCCGGCGACGAGTGGAGCGAGAGCTACGACTTCGACACTTCGGAAGCTGGCGACGTCAGCTGGGGCGTCACTGCTGGTGACGAATCCGCCAGTGGCACCCTGACCGTTGCTGAAGAGACGCCTGACGACAGCGGCTCCGAGGACAGCGGCTCCGAGGACAGCGGCTCCGAGGACAGCGGCTCCGAGGACAGCGGCTCCGACGATGATGGCGAGTCCAGCGACGGTACGCCCGGCTTCGGCGTTGCTGTCGCCGCAATCGCCCTGCTCGCAGCCGCCATGCTGGCCCTGCGCCGTCAGGACTAACGTTAACTAACTACCGGACTTCGTCCGGCCTTCCCGTATTTCGCTTTTCTTTCGAACGCTACTCGCGTAGCGACAGCCGTGCTATTCTCGAGAAACGATAGGCCGTCAGCAGGATATTACGTCCACAATCGAAACGACTCGTCGTCTTCTTTGTCGGCATCATACAGTAGACTTCGAACGGCTTCGCATCTCGTCGCAAGGCAACAGTTGTTTGTCTGATGATCTGCGGGACGGCACCGAAGGAGACTTCTTACGCAACGTCGACCCAGTTCTCTAGAACGAAAACATGATGGGGTCCCGCGCTCACCAGACGGGCAATGACTGACGACGACTCGAGTGCCGTCGCGGACGCGACCACCGCGTTCCTCGAGGATCATGAGGACGGGGAACGGGTGCTCGAAGCGGTTCTCGAGGTCGATGTGGACGCCGAGACGTGGACCTTCGACGATGTCGCTCTGGATTCTGGAACCTTTGGTGAGCTAGTGTCCCGTGGGATAGTCGAGAAACACGATGGTGAATATCGCGTTGCGGATGAACCGGTCGTCCAAGCGGTTCTTGCAGGGGACGAAATCGTCACGGAATCAACCGATGCACAAGACGAGCGTTCGTTTTCGTTCAAATATGATATTGACGCACGGGCGCTGTCTGCGCTACTCGGCGCGCTGGCGGTCGTCGCCGCCGCGCGGATGCTCGTTTACAACCGCGTTTTCCAGCGCGGATACGTCGTCTCGCCCGGGAACGATCCGTACTTCTTCCGCTACTGGATGGAACGACTGCTGGCAAAGTCGTCCGGACCGACGGATTACGGTGTCTTGGTCGATACCGGATGGACGCGTCCCTCCTCTCACGCGACTAACTGGTTTCTTGCCGAGTTACTCGGTGGTGATCAGTGGGCAGCGGATATCGTCGCCGCCTGGCTTCCGATCGTCGCGTCGGTTGCGCTGGCTGCGTTGATCTACAAGCTGACCGTCTTACTCACTCGAGACGTTCGCGTCGGGATCGCATCAGTGCTACTCTTCGCTGTCACGCCCACACACGTAGTGTACACAGAACTGGGATTCATCGATCACCAGCTGCATCAGTACTTCTGGCTCGGCGTGACGCTACTCACGCTCGGATGGCTTGCGGTTGATCTTCAACATCGTCTCGAGACGGGCGGTGTCGTTTCGGACCACCTTCGATCGCCCGCGACGTGGGTCGTCGCCTGCACCTTCGGAATTTCCGTCGCTGTCGGAACGCACGCGTGGGGCGGCTCGCCGCTGCTCTTGCTCCCGCTGGCCGGATACATCGCCCTGCGAGCGGCGATGGATGCTCGAGAAGGCGTGCCGTCGCTACAGGCGAATCTTCCGCTGTTGGCTGGACTTGCGTTGGGCGCGGTGATTTCGATTACGTTAAACGTCCGATGGGGATGGCACGAGACCTTCGTCTCGGCGACGCCTGCGATGGTGCTAGCCGGGGGAACGGTCGTATTCACGCTCGGTGAACTGTGGCGTCGGCGGGAAGTACATCTCGGCGGGTTAGTGGCCGTCGAAGCAGTGGTCGCCGCCATCGGGCTGTTCGCCTTCCGCCGATTGCGTCCGGAAGACTGGGCGGCAGCGCAGCAACGTATCGACGATCTGTTCTTCCGGGAAGGAGCGAGCGAGACAATGTCGCTGTTCGCGACGGAGTATGCCGTGTTCTTCGGTCCGCTGTACCAGCTCGGCGTCGGATTCTATCTCGGACTGGTCGTGCTGGGCTGGGTGGTCTGGCTCGTCTATCGACGATACGAACCCGGGTGGTTGCTCGTCGGAACTTACACAGGATATCTACTGGTGCTAGCGGGGATTCAGGTTCGGTTTGCCAGCCAACTCGCGATTCCGCTCGCGATCCTCGGCGGACTCGGGTTCGTGTACGTGCTGTCCGCGGTCGATCTCGCGCGTCGTCCCGTCCCGTTCCGCGGCGACTCGCCGTCACCGGCTGATCGCGCACGGGCACCGTCGTTGGCTTCGGACGGCGGTCGATCGGAGCCGTCGATCGCGCTTCCCGATGGTCGTGCAGCCGTGTACGTCGTCGGAATTTTCCTACTCGTGTTCGGTATGAGTCTGATCTACGTGCCCGGGTTGACTTCCGATGTGGCGTACGACGACTCACAGGTTGCCGCGCTCGAGGCGATCGACGATCACGCCGGATCAGTCGAGCGGGAGTACCCATCGAATTACGTGCTGAGCGAGTGGGGCGACAACCGGATGTACAACCACTTTGTGAATGGCGAGTCGCAAGGGTACGGCTACGCACAGAGCAATTACGTCGATTTCGTCACCGGTTCAGATCCCGACGGCTGGTACGATCGGTTCGACGGCCGCGTCGGCTACGTCGTCCTCACCGACGTCGAGCGGGATGTGCCGGCAGACAGTACGCAGGCGCAGTTGTTCGAGCGGTACGGTTCGGCCGGGAACGAAACTGACGGCGTCGCCCACTACCAGGCGCTCTTCGTCGACGACGACGTTGCTGCGTTCGCAGTCGTCCCCGGTGCGACGCTCGACGTCTCCGGCGAGGCGGGTTCGTCCGTGCCCCTCGAGACGACGGTATCGGTGTCCGATGAGTCGATCACCTACGAACGCGACGTGGCTATCGGAGACGACGGCCAAGGGACGGTGACGGTCCCGTACGCAGGCGAGTACGCAGTTGGGAATCAGACGGTGACCGTTTCCGAGGACGACGTTCTGAACGGTCAATCGGTTTCGGTCGGCGACTGACCGAACACAGTGTGAGATATTCAGCTGAATAACAACCTAAAAGTACGCTCGATAAAACCTCTGTACAACGACAATGCAGCTTCTCAGTACGGATGCGGCCGGATTTAGCGGCGGTCACCTCGCCGAAGGGTTCGTCAGTGATGGCCACAACACGATTGCCCTCGAGGATCTCGAGGCCGTCTACGACAGCGAGTACGAGCCGCTGGTTCGTCGCTCCTGATCGTGGTCGTGAACGTGAGTATGCTTAACATCGTGCTCGAGAATACGATTGTAGCCCCTCCTGTGAGTACCTCCGCGAACTGGGAATTTCTCGTCGCAGTTCTCGCCGGCATCGTCCAGGGTATCGTCGAGTGGCTGCCGGTCTCCTCGCAGGGGAACCTCTCGCTGTTCCTGACGCTCGTCGGCACGTCGCCGGAGCACGCACTGCAGCTGGCGCTGTTCCTGCAGGTCGGAACGACGCTCTCGTCGGCGCTGTACTATCGTGACGATATTCGAGAGAGTTTTGCAGCCGTTCCCGAGTGGCGCCCGTCGACGGCATTTATCGGTGCAAACGCGGTGACGACATTCGTCGTCGTCGCCTGTCTCGCGACGGGACTGGTCGGTATCCCGCTCTACGTGTTCGCTGCAGACTTCGTGAACGAACTGAGCGGCGGGCTGTTTATCGCAGCGATCGGCGCGTTGCTCGTCGCGACCGGGGTGTTGCAGTTGGTCTCCGAGTCTGTTGCGTTCGAGGACCGTAATGAGCCGACCCTTCGGGACGCCGTGATCGTCGGCGCATTTCAGGGGCTGTCAATCCTGCCCGGAATCTCACGATCTGGTGTGACAACGAGCGTTCTGCTCTTTCGCTCGTATCAGGCACCGTCGGCGTTTCGGCTTTCCTTTCTGCTCTCGATTCCGGCAGGTCTGGGTGCCGGCGTCTTGACCGTCGTGACTGAGGGCGGTGTGCCCGGCGTGAGTCCGAGTGCTGCCGCGCTAGCGATCGTAACCAGCGCCGTCGTGGGATATGCGACCATCGGCTTGTTGATGCGCGTCGTCGAACGGATCCCGTTTTGGATCGTCTGCTTCGGCTTGGGCGGGCTGGCGATCGTCGGCGGCGGTGGGGTCGCGTTGTTGACCGCGTAACTTCTGTGTCGACGTACTCCCTCAGCGCAGTCCATACGAGAGACTAGATCGAAGAGTTATCCGAAAATTCGCCCGTTAAACGTCCTCCCTCGAAGATTGACTGCTATCTGAACTCCGACCTTGTGTTTTCTCCGACGGAAGCCCGTCCTGAGCGGGCGTTCCCGAATCGTCGACCGATCCGTCTTCCTCAGTCGCTATTTCGGATTCAGTTGGTGGCTCCGGCGGTTCGAACGCAGCAACGAGCAGCTCCCACGCTCTGGTTTCGGTCAGGTCCTCGAGGGACCGTTCCGAGCGCAGTCCGAGGACGGCCAGTCCGGCGAGGACGGCGTGACCGATGACCCATCCAGTCCCGATTTGTCCGAGGACGATGGAAACGAGTCCTGAGAAGACGACTCCCCCGAGGATCGCGGCGCCGAGCACTCGGAGCGGCCGTGCGCGGAACCGATCCTCGACGCGGTGTGAGAATTCGACAGTCCTCGAGGAGGGTGTTGCGCGCGCACAGTGTCCGAGCATTCGATCGAGCAGGCGGATGAACGGCCCGACGGTGTAGGTCTCGCGGAGATCGATGACGATCACCTCCGGGTCGGGTTCCGGCGTGAGCCACCGGTACAGCCACGAGTGACGAACGTACCGGCCGAGGGTCCGTACCGTGCTGGCGAGCCGGGAGCGTTCGATACCCGTTCGAAGCCGCTGTTCGAGGGCCTCGAGCGTCTGCTGTATCGAGTCAGCGTTCGAATCGCTCATTGTCAGTCAACGATCCACGCGCGTTCCTCGACGGTTGTGACACCAAAGTCGAGATAGATAGTCTCACCGTTCCGGAAGGACTGGCTCTTGAACTGCAACCCGAGATCAGTCTCGCGGGTCTGCAGTTCGACGGTGAGAGTCACGTCGTATTTGGTTGGGTGCTGGCGCTCGTGCAGATTGCCATCCTCGGTTTCGACGATGACCGAGGCCGGTTCGCGGTCGACGCTCGTAACCGTCGCCCACGTGTCACCGCCCGCCGTCTCGGTTAGTCCGGGTTCGAACTGGGATGCTTCGCGGTCTCCGAGTTGGTTGAGATCGATTTCGACGGTGGTCGTCGTCGGCTCGCCTGGTTCCTCCGTTGTTCCGAGTTCGCGTATCGTAGGTTGGAGATCGTACTCGGCCGTCGAGAACGCAATCGTCGATTCGGGCTCGACGAGTGCGGAGCCGTACCGCGGGTCGTCTTCGGTTGCGAGGGTCTCGAGCGTCGCGCCGGCGATAACACGGTACTGTCCGTTGCCGATGGGATAGACAGAGACCGTTTCGAGGGTTCCAATCGTCTCGTTGCCGAGCTGTGATTCGTCGCCAGTCTCGATCGCTTCGGCCGTCTCCTGGTCGACCGTCTGTTCGAACAAGACCTCGGTTTCGTTGGTCTGTAGTTTGGCGGTCGTGTTCTCGACAGTCTTGATGGAGCCGGTTACGTCGTACTCATCGGTTTGGATCGAGATATTGTGGCCGCTTGCCAACTCGCTGCCGCTGAACGCGAGCGTACCGTTCTCGTACTGTGTTCCCTCGACCTCGGTGCGGACGGTTACGTCGGCCGTCTCGCTCGAGGTCGGAATCGCATAGACATCGGTAACCGTAAGGCGTTCATCATCGACGCCGCTTGTCATATTGTCACCCGTGGCGATGGCTTCGGCGCTCGAGGACGACTGCGTGTCGAGATCGATCGTTGCGTAGCGGGTTTCGATCGATGGACCGTTGTCACCGTCCGTAGTGTCGTCTCCTGGACCGAGAACGCCGACGACCGCAATACCGGCGATACCGACCGCGAGAACGAGTAAAACCACAAGTGCATCGATAACGTTGACGACGCCGAAGAGATTCCCCTTCTCGTCGATCAGTTCCATAGCTCACCCGGAGTGTTCATACCAGTGGTGAGTCGTTCGAAAGGCCATAGGTGTTTTGACACGGTGCTAGCGAAAGTCACCCCGTTACCGTCGATCGACTTCGTCAACTGTTTTCGAATGAAGACTGTGTATTCAATCTCTCGAGCATCGGGAAAAACGTCTACTTCGGAATCCGGAGTCAAATCCCGGGGCACACGGCTTAGCCTGTAGGCCGCCCGGAGGAACTCGCCTTTCAACAAACTTATGCCACTGTCGGAACCTTCCCTGTAACGAATGCTTACTGGGTGGCGGTTTCGTGTCGTGAGCCTCCTCGGCGTGATCGGGTTGACCCTCGCCGCCGTGGTCGCCGCCAACCACGAACTCTCCCAGACGCTGTTTACCACGTACGTGCCGCTTTTCAATCGGCTCGAGGCCACCGTACTCACCGGCGAATCGTTCTACTTGGCCGTCCTGCTATCCGTCGTGACGGTGACGGTGAGTCTCCTGCCGCTGTACAAACCCCGCCCGCGGCGGATTCTGGATACCGTGGTACTGGTCCAAAAACGCGTTGTCGTGGCGGGGTTCGCGCTCGCGACACTTGGCTACTTCAAGTGGTCGCACCGGCTGCCGCGAGCGACGCTCGTGATGATCATCGGGCTGCTCGGAATCGTCCTGCCCGCGTGGTTCGTCTGGATCCGGCGCCGCCCACAGGGGGCCGACGGGCGAACGCTCCTCGTCGGCGACGATCTGGCGCAGATCGAACGCATCGCACCTGCCGTGGACGCGCCCGTCCTCGGGTATCTCTGTCCCTCGAGCGTGGACTACTACGAGTTCAACGAGGGCGCTATCGGCGAGGACGACGGGATGAGAGTTACTGCCGACGGTGGACTGGCGTTGCAGCACACCGGTGGGAATCAGGAACTCGAACAAGCCCTCGACGAATTGTCTCGGATCGGCGGGCTCTCTCGACTCGAGGATACGCTCGTCGAATACGACATCGACACCGTCGTCCTAGCGTTTCGCCAGGCCGATCGAGCGGAGTTTTTTGGCGCTTTAGATGCCTGTTACGAACACGGCGTGGATGCGAAGGTCCATCGGGAGTACGCCGACAGCGTGTTGGTCGCCGAGGGTGATGTTGGGGACTTAGTCGACATCGATCTCGAGCCGTGGGATCCGCTGGATCACCTGTTCAAGCGGCTGTTCGACATTGCATTCGCGACGGCTGCACTGGTCGCACTTGCACCTATAATCGTCGCTATATCGGCAGCTATCAAGCTTGACGATGGCGGATCAGTGCTCTATCAACAGGACCGAACTGCAGTGTTCGGAGAATCGTTTGCCGTGTACAAGTTCCGGAGTATGGTAGAGAATGCGGAATCAAAGACGGGGGCGAAGATCAGCGAAGAAGATGCTGGCGATGTTGATCCACGTGTAACGCGTGTCGGTCGTCTCCTCCGGAAGACGCATCTCGATGAGATTCCGCAGCTCTGGTCGATACTCGTCGGTGACATGAGCGTCGTCGGACCTCGGCCCGAGCGGCCGGAGCTCGACACCGAAATACAGAGGGACGGTATCGACTGGGAGAAACGCTGGTTCGTCAAACCGGGTCTCACTGGCCTTGCACAGATCAACGACGTAACTGGCCACGAACCGGGAAAGAAACTCTGGTACGATCTCGAATACGTTCGTCGCCAATCCTTCTGGTTCGATGTGAAGATCGTCGTTCGACAGATCTGGAAAGTGTTATCCGACGTCAGGGAGTTCGCCTCTGACGAATGAGTTCGCACGACGGAATGCCATCTCTCTCCGAGAAAGAGATTCTCATTACCGGCGGCGCTGGCTTTATCGGGAGCAATATCGTTGAGGCACTTGTTGACGAAAACGAGGTGCGCGTGCTCGATAACTTATCGAGTGGCTCTCGATCGAACGTTCCGGACGAAGCGACGTTAATCGAGGGAGATATTAGGAACGATGACGATCTGGATCGGGCAACCGCGGACGTCGACGTGATCTTTCATCAAGCGGCGTTGATCAGCGTCGAGAAGTCGATGCATCATCCCGAGCTCACGCATGACATCAACGTTACTGCGACTCTGAAGCTGCTCAAGCGAGCGCATGACGAGTCCGCTCGTTTCGTGTTTGCCTCGAGTGCAGCGGTATACGGCCAGCCCGAGTCGGTGCCGATCTCCGAGGATGCGCCGACGAATCCAACATCTCCGTACGGAGTCTCGAAGCTCGCTGCGGAAGAGTACGTTCAGCTGTACATCGAGGAGTTCGATCTAGACGCGGTTATACTTCGATACTTCAACGTGTACGGGCCGGGCCAACTCGATAGCGACTATAGTGCCGTTATCGGCGTCTTTGTCGAACAGGCGACCACTGGGAACGAAATTACGGTCGAAGGCGATGGGACGCAGACTCGAGACTTCGTCCACGTTCAGGACATTGTGCGGGCGAACCTGTTGGCTTTACATTCCGAGGCAACTGGCGTATTCAACGTGGGAACCGGAGAGAGCGTCTCTATTCTCGAGCTAGCCGAAACGATTCGTGAAATCGCGAATTCGGAATCGGAAATCGTTCACGTCGATGCACGTCCTAGTGATATCGAGAAAAGTCGTGCTGATATTTCTAAACTTAAATCGAACTTCGGATTCTCACCGTCGGTTTCACTCGAAAAAGGACTTGCGACGCTGATTTGATCTGGACACGCTGAAGGATACCGATGTAGTGGATCAGGCATTCGACTGATTTTCGTCCATGCCATCACCGATCGATCTGTTCTCCAGTCCTTCGTGCGCACCTGTCGTCTCCAACTGTGAGACACGTACAGTACCGATTACACACGAATAGGCGCGATCGGCTGAGATGGGGTTCACCCAGAGAGTGGCTCCTCTTCGAGAGGCTGTGAGAGGCCGCGTGGACAGTTTTACGGTGACCGTCAGTTATCCAGAGTTTTCGTACTCCGTCGTTTCACGCCAGACCTGTGACATACAATAATACATCTCGCATCTCCTTGTACTCGTTTGTAGACTGGTTGATCAACTCTAGGCAATGAACGACAACGTCTCCGTCGACCATTAGATTCCACTCTTGGCGAAGCGGTCAATAAATTCGCGTTGTCGTCGTTCCCTTTCCTCGTTCAAGGTATCGAGTCGCCATTCATCTGCCGCTTTCGTCTGGCGACACCGTACAGCAGCTGTCCGTCCCGAAGGGCGTTCAGTGCGACAGCTTCGGGAAGCGCTTTTAGATCACCTACACGAACGGTTCGGCAGACAACTGGAGCGCGCTGTCGATCCGATTGCGCTAGCGAAACCGCTCGCATCGCAAGAACTTGCTTCTGTGGACGTCATCTGTCACCGGGAAGGTCAGATCATCGTCGGTAGTCTGTCGCTCGATCCGGATCTGCGGTCTGTATTGGACCTGCCGCTTAAGCCGGCACGTTCACCCGGTACGTCCGTATCGACGGGACGTACCAATCGCCGTTCGGTATACTTGGGGACGTTCTTACGGTCGTGCGTTTGCGGACCACGAGGCGGTGTTTCGAAAACTCGAGGACGGCGTCGATCGTTCGCGAGACCCATTTTTTGGTGCAGCTCTCGCTGATGCCGGGCTCCTGTCTGCAGATCCAGTGTTTCAGGTTACTTGCTTTCACGCACTCGGCCCGATCGACTGTGGGTTTTATCCATTGGGTTCGGTAAGCCTAATAATTTATCAAGTGAGAAGTTTAGAAAGAATCTCCGAAAATGCGCCAGATGTTTGGCGATTAAGTAGAACAAATATAGAACAAGGGGCGAACTTACATTCGGTATTCTTGTTCCATTCTTCTTTTGTGAACTTCACTATTATCGAAATATCGGTTACTGACTCCTCCTGTTGATACGCGATCAAGGCAGGTCTGAGTTCACCCCCCAGGGTCTTAATAGCAGGATTTCCATAGAGCCAAGGGCTCTAAGGAACGAAAAAGCCAAGACTAGCGAGCAGTGATGAGAAACAAAATTGAGGCATCATCTGGGATATCAAAACAGATATGGATGCTCTGAGATAACATAGCCGTAACCATGTCCTCACTCATTGCTCGTAGCCTCTCTATCTATCAGAATCAAGGAGCAAAAACTCTGCTTAAACGAGCATTCAAAAAAGCGCGTCGAGACGCATACTACAGGACGATGTCGATCAGAGGCGAATGTTCACTCACCCTAGAGGGGTGGACTGTTCGCTTTTCGGCACCTTCCGTAGCGATGGTGGAACGAAACCACGAACGATTCAACTCAGAAAAAGAGGAACTCGCCGATTTTCTTGATGAAATCAGGGCCGACGATGTCGTCTACGACATTGGTGCTAACACTGGTCTTTACTCGTTATTTGCGGCTAATGAATGCCCAGACGGGAATGTGATCGCATTCGAACCGTATCCGCCGAACCTCGACTTACTCAAACAGGATATCTCCCGTAACGGGTTTGAGCACATTGAGGTGATTGAGATGGCGCTCTCCAATTCGGTCGGAACTATTGGGTTCAGCCAGCCCAAGGAGTCGGACATTGGATATGGCTCGTCAGCAATCGGACCCGGCGATAACAAGGATACCATTGAGGTCCCAACGACCACCGGGGATCAGTTGATTGACGACGGTGAGATACCACCGCCGAACGTGGTTAAGATTGATGTCGAAGGCGCTGAACCGCTCGTAATTGATGGGTTAGAGCGTGCGCTGTCAGCACCGAGTTGCCGAGTAGTTTACTGTGAAGTACATCTCCCTGGTAACGAGAGGCGACCCTCCGTCGAGGATTTCGATAGTTCTGCCACGGATATCCGAAATCGGTTTGAGGAGTTCGGGTTCACGGCCGAGAAGTTACCGCGAGGTGACCGAGCTGAATTATTCTATAAATTCAGTAAATAGATAGGTATTATTGCTGTGGAGTTCACTAAATAGATAACGACTGATTCAGTCAATCAATTATAGCGGCTGTCCAATTGACGAGACTACTTATCGGATCTGGGAGTCGGTTCGTGCCCTCGCGTATTTCATCCGGTGAGACTATACGAATTTTGAGTCCAATCAACATATATACGACAAACCCGACTGGCGGGACCACTACCAGCGAAAGGATCGCTGATTCAATGAGCGCTGTGCTACTAAAGATTACAATAGCTGTGACAAAGCCTGTTACCGCGATTCGGTTAAGTCGTAGGTCCATAAGAGGATTGAAGCCGATTTGTCGCGCTGCTAGGACGTGAAAAATTAGCATAGATCCGTATCCAATTGACGTCGCAATTGCTGCCCCAGTCATGCCGTATTCTGGGATGAGCAAGAGGTTTAAAAAAAGGTTGATGAGTGCTGCTGTACCCGTCGCCATAATAAGTACGCGGAGGCTCCCTTTTCCTTGTCCAATTGCGAAAATTGGCCGGGAGATGGCAAAGCCAATTACGCCAGGAAGGAGGATCAACAACGGGAGAACTGACTCCTCAAATTCGGCTCCGAAGTATAACGGGACAAAATCCTTGGCGAGAGCAGTCAGACCGAGCCCCACCAATACCAAAAACGCGATGTTGTACCTAGTTACGCGAGATATTAATTCCGTGATCTCGTCTGTCTGTTTCTTTGACCAGAGTTCTGATGAGGAGTGTAGTAAAACCGTCTGACATACGTTTGGTACGAGCCAGAGGAACTCCGCGATGACAAGTGATGCTCGATAGTACCCAGTTGCTTGACTCCCCGCTAAAGGCTGCAAAAGGAGTATATCAATATGATAGAGAGAGGTCGTAAGGAGGATAAATACGACACTCAATTTGTTAAATGATAGCAATCTCCGTTTTGGGAAATCAGAAGGAACACGGCCGAACACAGCATCCAAATCCAACCTTTTGAACAAGATTACTAATGCGATGATTGAGACCACAACTGTTGCGACAATCTGTCCGACAAGAACCCCAACGACACCATAGCCTACGTAGACGAGCGAAAGGCTGATGATACCAAAGAGAACCTTTTTAATTATGGGCAAAGGCTCACTCTTCTTTTCAAGTCCGAGACTTATCAAACCGCCACGAGCGACGGAGAATACTTGCCGTCCCAGAACTAGTACTCCGAGTAAATAAAAATAGAGTACAAATTCAACTCCGAACAACTGTCTGGGTAACCCAGTCCATGCGAACAGGACGAAAGATAAGAGCACCAGGAAGGCAAGCCCAAGCGCAACACGAAAATAGAACCCAAAAACGTAGTCCTGCCAATTTTGTTGGTCTCGGTCCTCAACCATGAACTTCCGCGTCCCATCAAAAATACCTGCATTGACAAGAATCATGGTAATACCAAGCATAGACATTACAAATGCGTAGTCACCGTACAATGTGCTCCCCAGTAACCGAACAAGAATCGGTGTGATGATTAAACCGAGTAAGACCACCCCGAGTTTGGACCCTAAAATTGAGAGGAATCCCAGTAATACTTTACTCTTCATAATCGAATATTTGAAATATTGGAGTTTTTATCATAAATGTGTCAAAGTGTGTATAGATATTTAGTCATCTTGTGAGACGCCCGTTGAGCATTCCATGTATCTATCCAAATAAGAGTGGTTCGGTTGGGGTCGTTAGTACTGTTCAGATATGAGCGATTCTGCTCGAAGATTGACTGAGACGGTGTTGAAAGCCCTCGCCGTCTCGACTTCTGCTACTCGCTGCGGTCCTTGGACTCCGTCCTGCGGTCCTTGCTTCGTCGGGGTTCGCCGAGACAGCGGCCCCTTTCAGTCCCGCCCGACGGTGGTTACTCAGCCGGCAGTCGCTTATCTGAACACTGCCGGGGTCGTTGAGCTGTGTCTCAAAGCGATCTGCGGTGTACGATGTTGTCCAGACCAGACTATAGTGAGCTCAGCTTCCATGAACTCAATAATGATGCTAGCGAATTATGTATAATTACATTATATATAACGTAAAATGGTTTGATAGGACTGATCACAGGGTATTTATACCAGAAAATCAAGCTACCAATGTATGGATATCGCTTTTATACACCCTAGTGCGCCTTCTGCGGAGGGAACCGGTGCCACTCACTCTGCTGATCAAATTATTAATCATATTGCGGGACGCTCCCATGACGTGACTGTATATTGTACATCAGAATATGATTATCAGGCACAACAAGACCTCTATGATGTAGAAGAACTGGGCGTTAGGCGAGGGAAAATTTACAATTTTGCAGAAGAGTTGAACAAGGCAATAACCAGAAAAGAATCTGAATTAGGAAAATACGATATTGTTCATAGCTACTTAATGCGTTCAATTCCTGCAATGGGTCATCTCGGAACCAACACACAAACATCTCCGGTAGTAACCTTAAATGCATTTGGGGGGATCTGCCCTCGAAATGACCTTCTCTATATGAACCAAGCACCGTGTGAAAGCAATGGACTACTGAAATGTGCGACCTGTTCAGTACACGAGAGTACAACTATAAATTGGCAGGAAGATAACTCCATTCCTTGGGATATATTGCGATCAGGGAACGTGTTCGCACGTAGAATGAGAAATTATCGTATGATTCGAAAAGGGTATAAAAATCTCCCCGGAATCAGCCATTTTCAAGCGTTATCTCCTCACGTGAAAGAAAGATACGATGCATTTGGATACCCTGCTGACAAAATATCAGTAATTCCAAACATGTTCGATGACCATTTTAATGTCCCCCATCAAAGTGATTTCACGGAGCCTTTTAATATTCTATTTGTGGGAACGCTACGTCACAGAAAAGGAACGGATCGATTAATAGATATTGCTCAAAAACTTCATCGAGAACACGAATGTAAATTCAATCTCTCTATCGCAGGAGATGGTGATCTCCGTCCCACCCTGGAAAGGGAAATTGACAAGGAAAAATTATCCGACAACATAACCCTTCACGGACACGTACCGTACAACCAATTACCGACAATGTACTCTAAGCATGACCTCTTTCTTTATACGGGACGATGGGACGAACCTTTTGGTCGTGTGTTTTTAGAAGCAATGGGCGCAAGTACACCCATATTCTCTACAGATGTTGGAAGCATAGACAAGATAATTGGCGATTGTGGACAAACCGTTACATATACATCTGCTGATGAGTTTACACAAGAACTCACTTCTGTATTAGATCCAGCCATACTCAGATCATATTCTGAGCAGGCTGAATCTCAGCTTAGACAATACTCACCCGAGGTTATAACAGAAAAATTTGTGGAATTATATGATAGAGTGTAGATGGCTGTGCAACCGATGGGAAAACACGTCATCAAACTCTTTAAGATGTTTCAACCCACTCATCTTTAAGTGACAAATAATGAGCTCAAAAGTAACCTTGTTTATTGGTGACCTCTCAATCGGTGGCGCAGAACGGGTAACAGTAAACTTGGCCAATCAATTGTCTGAAAACGGTCATCAAGTAGAGGTACTTGTTATCTCTCAACAGGGAAAATTAATAAACGAACTTTCACCTGATGTTCGTCTTTCTGTCCTTCCTGTTAATCGAATGCTGTGGTCTATAATCCCCCTCGCTAAACATTTACGACAATCTCAATCGGATGTAATCATACCTATGATGGCGGGTCCCAATATACTAACAATACTCAGCAGGAAAATTTCATTAACATCTCCGCAGGTGATAGTAACTGAGCATATAAATAGGACAAATAACTATCATAACGAATTACACGATATATTTCCAAAATATCTGTATAAATATGCCGATAATGTTGTAGGTGTCTCTGAAGGTGTAACGGAACATATAAAAGACTGGGCAAAAATAGACCCGGATAAAGTAACTACAATATATAATCCAGTAGTGAATGAGGGTATAACAAAGATTAGTCCACAAACACCCTCTGAATTCAAAAGAAATTCTAAAACCATTCTAGGAGTCGGACGTCATACTCCTCAAAAGGACTTCAAAACATTAATTAGATCCTTTGCAATATTGTCGAAAGAGTATTCTGAGGATGTCCAGCTAATAATACTTGGTAAAGGCGAATGCACTTCAGAATATAAGTCGCTAGCGGGCAGGTTAAATATCCGAGAGGATGTGTACTTTCCTGGATTTGTAGATGACCCATTCCAATATATGAGTAATGCAGATGTGTTTTGTTTATCTTCTCGGTTGGAAGGTCTTGCAAACGTTCTTATTGAAGCGATGGCTTGTGGCACTCCGGTTGTCTCGACTGATTGTCCAAGTGGGCCTGCAGAGGTCCTGAAGAATGGGAAGTATGGTAAACTCGTTCCAATCGAAGACCCAGAGGCAATGAAAAGCGCATTGATAACTACACTGGAGAATCCAATATCCGCTGAAAAATTAAAAAAGAGAGCACAAGATTTCTCTATTGAGGAATCTACAAAGAAGTACGAAGCGCTTTTTGAAGATTGATGGCGTGATCTTAACCGGTTGTTCGGTTCAAGATCCGTTTGAGCGACATTGAGCGATTTTATCGGTTTCCTCTCGGATGAGAGCTGCAAGCTCTTCCCGTGAGAGATGTTTCTCTACCTCAACCATCAGGTGTTCCAATGAGTCAGAGAGTGCAAAAGGTTTCGTCAACCACTATAATATCGGTATTTCCCAATCGGTGTGAGAGCCGGAGCCGCTGACATTGGCCATGACTTCTGTCCGCAGGACGAATCAGAGGCCGATGCTGTCGAGCGACTGCCCAGCCGCGTTGCGGCTCTTCCATTCGATGTCGCTGGACTTCTCGCTGGCCGGGGTTTCTACGACGGCCCGTCGGTCGAGCGACTGATGCCGTAGCATCCAGTCGCTTTTCCGACCATCCGCCGTTGGAAGCAGATGGCCGAGAAACTGGACACGAGGGTCCCCTACTGGACAGAATCGTGATATACGAGGGAAGCGAGCGGGAACTGCACTTCCCGCTTGCGGTCTGTATCTCCTATCAACAGGGCACCGTGGCAAGCACGGATTGTAGCGTTTCGGACGATGCGCGAAGCACGCGTTCAAACAAGTTCGACCGATCCAGCGGTGCGGTTGTTGTTCATACTGGTGAGCTTCCAGTTGCGGAATCTCTGGGTGATTGTTTGGTGGGTGTGCTCGCCATACTGCGGCGTGGCGAGCACGCTCCGATTGGATTCCACTTTGAGGTATTCAGTGAGTGGATCGTCTATGTGCTCGACGACACGTTAAGACGGCAGTGGGAGGCACTGACCAACCAGACCGGAATTCCGCCGACCTATAGCCAGCTGGACGCGGGCTGAAACCGCCGCACCCGGCATCAGCCCTGGAATGAGCGATAGCTTCGCACTTTGTGTGGTTTAACAGCGTTAATCCCGAAGTGAGACCAGCATCCCTGTTCGAACGAGTGTATTAACCGGTCTGCTCTCTCTTGACGCACTCCAGAAATCCGGTCAGGAATTAGAGCGATGGGAACTGCCGATATTTCGTGCCTTCCTAAGAGACTATTGAGATCTGGCTGGAACCGACACCCACGTAGTAGTTATCTATGAGTAGAATCCCAAGTTCCATTAAATGCAATCTCTGAAGCAACAATCGTAACTCCATAAATAGGAATAAATAACATATTTGAAGCTGTAGTCGTAGTCAGAGATGATAATATTGCGACAGACGTGATCACAATTCCCATTTTCAGTAGTCGTCCGTCGCCTGAGCGAACTCCACGGAGGGCGAACGCGAACAGAGGGAGTTTTAATGCCACATATCCTAAGATACCAAATTGCAACGTCCGCATCACCATCCCTGAATCGATATATTGTGGTGCCTCAGCAAGGACTAAACCACCCCTGACCATCTTCGCTGGTTCGGAGAACATCCACTGATACATCTCTAGTCGATACGTGATACTATAACTCATTAACCGTGAGGAGAGATCACCTGCAAGAAATGCATCAAGATACGCTCGAAAGAATGGATGAAAAATAAATGCGGCAGAGATACACGCCCCCAAAATTGCTAATTTGCCAAGTAAGCGGGAAATTGACTGGGTGTCTCTATTCTGTATTAATGTGATGAGAAAAATCATCGCCTCAGTGGAGAAGATCGTTATCATAGCCATTCGTCCAGAAGACAGCAGAGTTGTAGTCAAAGCAATGAGAACATAGCGATAGCGACCAGTATATGTGGTCAGATACCGTGCAAACGGGTAAACAGCAAATCCAACCCACGTGGGATTAATAATCGTTCCTCCAGGCCGCGTAAATGCGGACCCAAGATAGACTGCGCTTGATGTTACATTACCCTCAAGAAGAGATAGATATGAAAGAAGGAGTTCATCAATAACCGGCGGATGTAGATATAATAAAAGTACTATGATAAACTGGAAATAAAGATAGAGATAAGCAAACTGAGTAAGCCGATATGTTGCTTGCTTTTTGTTAGCTCCTGCAAGGGAGGCAGTCAATGCAATAATTAGTACAATCGATATTGGAACGATTATGTAGACTACATCAGCGAATCCCGCTGCATCTTTTCGGGTAACTGTAAATAATGTAACTCCGATTAGATATATTGTTGCGGAAGTTACCGAAATCAAATAGAGGCGTGGAATATTGATTGGCTTCCAGAGAAAGATGATTGAAAAGCTCATTGGGAGTAGTACTGGAAGTCCTGCGACTCGGAGTATCGGGAAGAACAAGACAATTGCAAAAAACAGGTAAAAAAGCCAAGCTGGCGGTGTGTGATGCTCAGTATAGGTTGCCATATCTCTCAAGTGTTCCCCCATGATTCACCTCCTAACCATTTTCATAAGAGGGCTCTGTTTTTAGCGATATTCTCATACATTTCCATGTATTGATTACTCATCTCATTAGAACTCAGATTTTCTGTGATTAATGATCTTGCTGAATCTGACCGTGCTGAATAGCTTCCATCACATACCGCATTTATTGATTCTGATAGAGATACAACATCACCTAAGTCGAACGTCATCCCTACATTTGAGTTATACTGGAGGATCTCTCGGTGTGGTTGAATATCTGAGAGGACAACTGGTAACCCAACTGCGAGTGCTTCCATGACTGTATTCGGTAACCCTTCGGAACTAGATGCAGAAACAAAATAGTCGGACGCACCAAGGTACTCTAGAACATTGTCTACCCAGCCCTCGATTCGAATTCGGTCATCCCCTGCTGCGAGTCTTTCACATTTTTCCTTTAGTGGTCCGTCACTCAGCATGAGTAAGGTGCTATCCTCCAAATCCGCCCTTTGGAAACCCTTGATAACATCAGTCGGATTCTTTCGGGAGATCAATGAGCCTATAGAAACGAATATAGTTGCCGACTCTGAGATGTTGAGATTTCTCCTTAATTGGCTCTTTTGTGCATCGCTGACTGGACTATATGTCTCTGTATCTACTCCGTTTTGTATCGGTGTTGCATCAATACCATGCGATTGCATCATATCCGCTATTGTCTCTGAACAGGCTATCGGATGGTCAATACGTTGAATCATCTGGGTATGCTCAACAGCCATCACATTTCCCTGTATTGTCCCAAATTTTGCTGGGTAATCGTCATACGGATAGTTATGAATGGTTGTGATTCGGGGATACTCTGAGATAAATAACGCTGATAGCGTGTCTGCTCGGATACCATGGGTATGGACAATATCTGGATCGTGTTTAGCGATTATCTCTCGAAGTTGCTTGGGACCGTAAAGTAATCCCTTCCAGCGGGACAGTCCGAGAGTCTCGTAATCAATACCAAGCTTCTGAAACCGAGGCAACTCTGTATCTTCTGGTTCGGGAGAGAGCGTTAGGATATTTGCATTAAAGTCATCATCTAAGTGTTGTAATGTGTAATAGAGTTGACTTATCGGTCCACTCGGCCGTAATCTAGAGACGATATACAGGATATCGGTGGTCACATCTGAAATGTCCCTACCAGTTCTAATAAATGCTGTTTGTTCGTGCTATAGGAACACACCTAAACCCCAGTATGAATACCTTCTATAACGAATGAGTCAGTTCAACGGATTAGAGCGACGAATTGCTTCAATCCTCCAGCAGTATCCAGGGGTGAAACAACGAATAAAGAACATCTATCAGCGAGTGAACTATTATATGTATGCCGACCGAGACTTTGTATACGAGGTGGCTGACGACACGGAACTCTCTGATGTCCCATCACAATACGATGCTGAGTCATTTACTGCTGAACGCTTTTTTGGGTACTTCGATGTCCACCCATGGACTTCCTCCATGGACAAGATGCTTCTTCACGAAATCACCAGTGATGAAGTCAAGATCATCATTTTTCAAAATCAGGAATCCGTATACCTTACATCGTCGTCTGCGTGGAACCTCCAACAGGGAACACGTGCACAATGGCACCCGACCGGAGAATCAGTCCTTCTTAACGATCTGAAGTCCGGAAATCTCATCGCTAAGGAAATCAACTCGTCCGGTGAACTGATTTCCACCCATGCTCGTCCAATACAAGCGGTCCATCCCGATGGAAAGGAGTATCTTTCGTTGAATTATGACCGGTTGGATCGTAACCGTCCCGATTATGGGTATGGGTTAGATAGAGGTTCGCTTCCAAGCCCGGAATCCGATGGTCTGTGGAAGGTCGATCTAGAGTCTGGTAATGAGGAGTTCCTCATTTCGCTTGAATCACTCATTGAACGAGCAGACACATCTGTTGACCCTGACAATCACTATGTGAACCATGTGTTATATAATCCCAGTGGGGAACGGTTCGTTTTTCTCCATCGCTGGCGGGGTGAAGAAGGTCGAGTTTCCCGTCTGTACGTTTCTGACCGTGATGGAAACTGCTGGGTAGTTATGGACGAATCAGTTGTATCTCATTACTGTTGGTTGTCCGACTCTGAATTATTCGTCTGGGGACGAACGCGTGAGTTCGGAAATGGGTATCACATCATAGATATAGATTCTGGGTATATCAAGTACGTTGACACGCTCAGTGAATGGGGTGACGGACACCCATCGCTCTCACCCAATCGACGATACATTATCACTGATACCTATCCAGATCGGAAACGACAGCGCCACCTCCTCCTCTATGATCGTGAAGAAGATGATGTTGTCAAAATAGGTAGTTTCTTCGAGCCGCTCAAATATACTGGCATAACGAGATGTGACCTACACCCGCGGTGGAGCCCTGATGGAACTGCGATTTCATTTGATTCGACCCACACTGGCCGACGAGAGTCTTATATTTTAGATGTAGGCGAGTTAGTCAACCAGTCTTAAACGACGGGATGGAACCTAAGACGACAGAACTGCTGTGTAGAAACCATATTGAAAACCCAAAGATGCCCTTTCGATTTTCCACTTAGTGTTATGAAATACTAATTACGTAACAGTATTTTATATATTATGCTACGAAATTTATTTGGAATGAACCTTACTGGGATACGCAGGAGGAGATTCCGAATAAATTCAAAATGTGTGATTGCACCAAGTTGCAGGAACTCTCGTTGGAGCGAGTATTCGAGTTGTGCATATTCCAGCCCCCCTCTCCGGTTATACAAGTCTTCACCAGCACGACACCGTACTAGTACCTCTGGGAGATTCTCGATTTTATACCCCTGCGACAGCATTCGCATCCATAGCTCGTAGTCCTGTTGTGACCGCAGTGATTGATAACTCCCAGCTTCAAGCACCGACTCACGTCGAAACATCACGGTAGGATGATTTGTTGGGCACCGAAACCGAGAGAACGATTCGACTTCATCAGACTCAAGTGGGACTTCTCGGACCTGATTGATCTCCTCAGGGTCGTCTTGGAACTCTCCGATATATCCACCAACTACATCAACATCCGGATTTGACGAGAGGTATTCAAGTTGTCGTTCGAACCGATCATTGACGGCCACGTCATCCGCGTCCATACGGGCGACAATATTGTGTTTACATTCTTCGACTCCAGTCTGAAGGGCAGCACCAAGTCCCTGATTGGTTTCGAGCTGAACCATGCGGACGATATCGGGGTACTCGGATCGAAAATCATCAATGACGGAGCGAAGTGAATCGGTTAGTGGGCCATCTGCTACGAGAACAAGCTCATCGGGCACCACAGTTTGATCGATTACACTCTGAAGAGCTAATCTGAGATGATCGGAATCATCCCTCTCGTACACACAGATCAATACAGAGAATGCTGGTAGCGTCATCTGTATCCCACTCGATCAGAAATCTGCAGTATTCGATTCATGATCATGTTAGCTATTCCCCATTCTCTGCGAAACAGGAAATACTTGGTCATGATTCCCTAACTAATGGCTCGTACCTCTCTTGATTCTCCTGGTACCAATCGACAAATTTCCTGACCCGGCAGTGTCTAGTTAGGCCAGTTTGTCAGCACCAGTTCTATCACCCATCCAAGCGATAAAACCCCTACTCGAGTGTGACCGTCTCACCCTCTATAACGGCTGTCGTCGAAACGTCGACCGAATCTCCGCCGACGGTGTACGTACCGGAGGACGGCACGGTCACTGCGAACGAGCCATCCTCACGGATGGTCACCGCTCGATTGTACGTAATTCGCTCACCCGAAACTGTGCGCTCGCTCTCAACGGTTACCGTCGCACCCGACTCACCGGTTCCAGTGATGGTCGCGCCGGGAACGACCGCAAATGCAGCGGCGTCATCGTCAACGAAGAGCACCTGATAGTGCGCAACGCCGTCCGTTTCGTTCCCATCGGCGCCGTATTCCTCGAGCAGTTACGAATGCGTACTCCCTGCCGATAAATCACTTTCCACGTCGGTTACGACGACATACCCTACACGCCCCTCGATCTGCTCGTACCAGCTTCCAGGATCAGAACTCGTGATGAAGTCCTCGTAATTGCTCTGCGCGTAGCCGTACCCTTTTGATTCCCCGTTTATGAAGTGATTGTACATCCGGCTATCACCCCACGCACTTAGCACGTAGTTGTCATGATACTCCCGCTCGGTCGCATTGGCGTGCTCGTCGATCGCCTCGAGCGCCGCCACTTGCTCGTTGCTGTAGGTCGTGTCAGCGATCAGGCCGGACACATAGACAAACTCAGTCCGAACACTAACAGTCCAATCCCGACAACGTACATCGTTGCTCGCCGAACACCACCTTCGCGTTAGGCGTTCAAACGAGCATTTTCGACAGTGGGACCGGGGAGTTCGATACCGACCGCGACCCAAGGACGAAACGAAACCGACCCACGATGACAGCACCGAGAGCGACGAGCGTGATATCAAGTCGATCGACGAAATGTTCGGTCGCGGTAACATGCACACCCAGGTCCAGGGTGACAATCGCTACGCGTGGGTCGCAGGTCGATCCTTCGAAGCTATGGGAACCCGCCGCTGTACTGCCCCGAGTGCTGGTACGAGTGCGACGCACAAACGGAACTCTCTGAACCGAAACATCACCTTCCCCGCGTCGAGGTCGACTACAACTACGACCCGACGTCGCTTGAGTCGGCCTTGGAGATTACGAAACACGATCACCGGCGGCACCGACACTGTCCCGAGTCTGGCACGGTCTCGTTCGGAGGTGTCCTCGCTAATTGCGACCGCGAGACGTTCAAAGAGATAGTCGACTACGTGCTCGATGCGTGTGACGAGATCGTTCTAAGCCGCCGGAAGCGCCTACTCGATGCTGCACTCGAGCGAAAGGATGCCGGAGAGGACGACGAGTCGAATATGGAACAATTGGTGCGGGAACTCCGGACATCGGAGTTCGACAACTAAGGCTTGATTCTCCATGTCAGACACATCCGATTCAAGAACGAATAGCCGACGATCCCGACTGGCCGGCGTGATCCCCACCCGTACGACAACGTTCGCAATTGTTTTCGGGATCGTGCTGGTGACGTCGATGGCCGCAGCCCCGTTTGCAGCCGGCTTCGACAGCGGGACCGCGCAACCGCCGACCGGGTCCGCAACGCAGCCGTCGCTTGCCGAGACCAGTGTTCACCCGTCGCTCACGGCGACAACGACGGATAATGCATCGTACTATGACGATTTCGAGGACAGGAGCGTTGATGGGTGGACCGACCACGAAGATATCTCGGCTTCAACCGACTCGTTTTACGGCAACTACTCGCTCCAAGTCGTCAACGGAACTGCCGAAACCGAGGCACGCTGGAACGACGGCCCCGAGTTCGACTTAGGGGATAACTTTGAGATTTCAGGGACGATTCGGATCCATCCCCAAATAGAACGAACGTCGGTATCCGCGGCGAGAACGACACAATCGATATTATTCAGTTTAACGGAACGGAAGATGAGATGTTTTTAATGACGGACTGGGATCAAACGCCAGGTAACGATTCGATTTCCACCTCGTTTGCGGGAGAGTGGGTTGATTTCCGATACCAGGTTGAAAGCGGCACGGTCAAGGCGAAAGTGTAGGCCACTGGCACAGACCAACCCGAGAAGTGGCAGTTAGAGCGAGAATTCGATCACTTTACTTTGACTAAAATCGAAAAGATCGAGAATGTGGGTTGAAATCCTAGAACTCCCCACATTCATATCCTAAAAGGTCAAAGTAGAGAATATCAAAGTAGAGAATAGAACATGGCGATGGATGAGATCCCCACGGTAGAAGAATTGGCCGAAGCCACCGGCCAATCGGAGGAACAGCTACGCCGAGATCAAGAGGCCCTCTCCCGCGTAGCTCCTGAACCCGACGCCGACGAAGAGTAGCGGCCTATTTTCATGGTGAGCACGATCCCTACTCCCACCATTGATCGGCGCTATCGAAATTCCCCCTTCTATTATGGCCTTCCGTCTCCCACGTGCAGTGCATGAACAACCGGCGACTCGGCGAGACAGGCCTGCAGGTCTCACCACTGTGTTTCGGAACATGGCGCTTCGGCAAGGAACAGGACGGCGTAGTCGAGACGGGCCGCGAGGAAGCCCACGAGCTGCTCGATGCCTTCGCAGAACGCGGGGGCAACTTCATCGACACGGCCAACGGCTACGGTAACGGCGACTCCGAGCAGTGGATCGGCGAGTGGCTCGCAGATCGCGACCGCGAAGACTTCGTGATCGCGTCGAAGTGCTACTGGTCGACCGTCTCCCGATTCCAGGAAAACCTCTCCCGGAAGAACGTCCGTGCGGAGGTCGAAGGATCGCTCGAGCGGTTGGGGACGGACTATCTGGACATCCTGTACCTGCACCGGTTCGACGACGAGACGCCGATCGAGACCACGCTGCGAACGATCGACGATCTCGTCTCCGAGGGAAAGGTCCACTACGTCGGCATTTCGACCTGTGATGCCTGGAAACTCACGAAGGGGCTCTGGAAGGCCGACGTGAACAACTACGAGGCCTTCAGCGTGACACAGCCCCTGTTTCACGCCGCATACTACGAGGACGTCACAGAGTACCTCGAGGTCTGTGCCGATCAGAACCTCGCGGTCTGTCCGTACTCCCCGCTGGCTGGCGGGTTCCTCACCGGAAAGTACGAGCGCGTCGGTGACGGGACCTACGACTTGGACGCACCGGAAGGGACCCGTGCGGAGCTGTCCGATCGGTTCACGGACTTCTACGTCTCGGAACGAGGGTGGCACGTGCTCGACGCAGTCCGCGACGTCGCCGACGAGGTCAACGCGACGCCCGCCCAGGTCGCGCTCCGGTGGCTCATGGACCAGCCCGACTTCGACTGCGTGCCGATCATCGGCGCCCGCACCGTCGACCAGCTTGATGAGAACCTCGGGGCTGTCGATATCTCACTCACAGATGAACAATTCGATTGCATCTTCGACGCCCGCTACGACGAGAACGGGAAACTCTACAAGACGAACGCCTGAGGCAATCAATACGCTCAGGCCATCTAATTAGCCCGTTGTTTCTTAATCGAGAGTAGATTACGATATACAAGCTGTATTCGATACACTGACTTGCGTCGTCGGACCGCACACGTACACGGATTCGAAGTGTTGCGTTCGTCGACCGTCTCGAGGGAGACCCGGGTTCTTTGCCCTTGTAATCGAACATTCCAATCGATACAGGTCGAGCAGGTAGCGGGATAGAGGAAGTAAGAGAGACGGGAAATATACGATAACTACGGGAATAGTTTTGGATCTTCCCGTATAATAAGTAAATACGCCATGTCAAAGACGACAGACGAACGGGGACGAATCTACCTCCCGAAAGACGTCCGCGAACGGTTCGGTGACCAGTATCGTATCGTCGAACTCCCGAGCCACGTTGCGCTCTTTCCCGTCGACGAGGATCCGTTGGACGGCCTCCGAGCGGCTGTTGGCGATGCCTTCACAGAGACGGAGGCCGACGAGTTAAAATCGGACGCGCGCGAGGCGATCTCCCAAGAGGCTCAAGCAGAAGTGGACAACCGGTCGCAGAACACTGAGGAGTGAGCCGTGTACGTCGGGACTGACTTTCTCATCGCGCTAGTCAAGGACGACTACTGGCTGCAGGACGCCGAAATCCGCGCCCTCGAGGAGCACGATGACATCCATACCTCGATACTTGCGTACGCCGAGGTGCTGGTGTTGTTCTACGACCGCGAGGCCGCCGAGTATGAAATCGATGCGCCGCGGGCGATTACCAACCTGCTCGAACTGGTCCCAATCGTGCCGGAAGAACACGAGGATGCGGTTCTGGCCGCCGCAGCGTTCCTCGACGAGTACGACCTTACCCCGTTCGATGCACTCCACGCCGGACTCGTCACAACCGGCAAAGAGCGCGTCCTTTCGACCGAGCAGGACTACGATGCTGTCGGCCTCGACCGTATACCGTTGGAATCCGAATCCGCCGAGTGAAAACTCGTTAGCTACCCTTGTCAAATAAGTTCGATTGCTCCCAGCATCGGCCTAAAACAGGAACCGTTCTTCGAGATCGGTCGGGAGAATCACCTCGAGCTCACCACGCGACTCGTACTCATGAAGCATTTCGACCAGCCGCTCGAAGGCCGCAAGGTCCTCGCCCTCGAGCTGGTGATACAGCACAGTCGTGATGCCGCGCTGTTCGGCTGTTCGCTCGAGTACCGTCTCGAGGCGGTCAATGCTCGGTTCACTGATCCGGGACGCAAGCCTGGTGTTCGTGGTATATCCCTGCACTGGACGGCCCCCGGCAAAGCCGATCGCGTGGTGCTCGTCGACGAGTTCGAGTGTTGTCGCGTCGTACCGCCCGTATGGATAGGCGAAATACTCGGCTCCGTCTTCGAATCCCCGTTCGACCAGCCACTGTTTTCCCTCGCGGATCTCAGCCGCCTGCTCGGCAATGTTGAGTTCGGGGAGACGTCCATGACTACGGGTGTGATTCCCGATACACCAGCCGGCGTCATCGAGTTCGTATAGCTGGTCGGTCGTGAGCCACTGCTCGCCGCTGTCGATCGACTCGGAATTGACGAACGTCGCAGCGGGATAGCCGTAGTCCTCGAGGATCGGCAAGGCTTCGGTGTAGTCGGTGGCGCTGCCGTCGTCGAACTGGATCATCACCGCTCCGGTCTCCGGACGGGGCGTAACGTGGAAGTCGTCGAACCACACGGTTCGTGTCTCTCCCTCGGCCGTCCAGAGCTGGATGTGGACCTCGCAAACGCTCGTGGCATCGAACGCCGTATCGAGCGCTTCGATGCCGAAGTTGTAGCGCATCAGCGGGAGGTCGACGCCGATACTCCGCCGATAGCCGATCGAATTGCCCTCTGCATCGACCAGCCGAACCCATGGGACGACGACGTCGTCCGCCGCGACTGCGACACCGGGAACGACGTCAGCGAGGTCACGCGGTTCTGCGAACGTCTTCGCGAGTCGTGTCGGCCCTCGAGACGCCGGGACTTCGACCCCCGCGCTCTGGGACCCGACGACGCTCCGGTTCGGATCCGCTGTCAGGGTCCCGCCCGTGATATCCCACGTCTCGAGATTCTCGAAGTCGTCGTGGGTGCCGGCATCGTCCGGTTGATCGACCGCAGTATCGTCACTCGGTGATCCACCCTCCTCGTCAGGCAGAGACGCTCGAGTATCGTCAGATGCCGATGCCGACTCGTCGCTGCTGGTGTGGTCCGAACTGGTGGATCGCGAGGCGATACAGCCTGCGACACCGGCGACGGCCGACGCTGTTATCGAGAGATAGGTCCGTCGTCTCACTACCATCGAGATAGATCAAATTCTGCTATTGTTATGACAGCGATACTGTTCAGGGATTGAATGGGTGTGAGATACCACGAAGCCCAATTGACCTGAGCGATAGGTGGGGATCTGAAACGGTACCCTACGAACGCATCCGTTGTTCGACTAGAGAATTCCCTCGGGAGCTACGATGACTCCCTCGCTCGAAACTGTCCTCATCAGCCTTCGAGGAGCAGTCAGAGACACACAAACGCCGACTACCGTCGGCTAACCGTCGACTACGTTCTGCACGCGACCACCGCCGTCAGAGCAGCCAGCACCTTACTAACTGCCGGTCTCGAGAACGCATCGCCACGGTGGCGCTTCGCATTCCGTTGCTTCCGCGGCCGATTCGCTGGCTCGGCCCCGTCGGTATTGCCGTGGGGATCTGTTACTGGTCGCTCGTAACGACTCCGCCGACGATTCCCCCAGTCGGGTTCGAGTGGGCAGCCGCGGCTATCACCGGTGTCGCGACGAGTGGATTTGGAGTCCGGATCGACCCCACCGCTGTACCACAATCGTATTTTCAACACGGAATCGCATACGCACTTCTCGCACTCGGCCTTGCGTACGCGCTCGCCGACCGCGAGTCTGGCATCATCAGAAAGGCGTTGCTAGTCATCATTCTCGCAACGACCTACGGCGTACTCATGGAGATCGGACAGCTGTTCCGACCCGAGCGTACTGCCACCGTTACGGATGGGACGGTCAACGCGCTCGGCGCACTGACTGCACTGTGCTGGTACGAACTCGAGCGCCGTGCGCAGTTCGTCTCGCTCGCGGAACTCCGCAATACAATCGACTGGTGAAATAACCGTCGCACCTGCTGTCCAAACACACCACGAGCCCGAAAACGGAACGACCAAGTGGCGGATTTGCGACCACGGAGACGAATGCGACGCGCAGTCAGAATTGCAGTTGCCGCCGTCTTTCTCACGGCCCTGATCGGGCTCTGTGCCCACTACGGTGCGACGTACGATGAGGGCTGGCCGCACCCGACCGGCGACCAACTGCGGGACGACTACGACGCGTACGTTGGCGAGCGCGTCCTGCTGTTCGGCGAGGTTCAATCCGTCGATGGCGAATCGAACGCTATCACGATCCACGTCACCGACTCCGCAGACGACGTCGCAGCCGAACTCGAGATCCGCGGCTTCGAGAAGCCGGTCGAACCCGGCGGCGTCGTGCAAGTCTACGGCGTGCTCGAGGCGGATCGGACGATGACACCGACCCGGACGATCGTCGTCAACGGCGGGACGAGCGCCTTCTACTACAAACTCGGCGCCTCCGTCGCAGGCGTGCTCCTCGCGATCGGCTACTTCCTCGTCCACTGGCGACCGACTATCCGAAACTTGGGGTTCGAACCGCGGATCGACACGAGCGCCCGTCCAACAACGAATGCTGACGGCCCAACCGATTCCGCAGAGGTGGATCGAAATGGCTGATCTCCTCTCGCACGTCCTCGCCGCCTACGCGATCTTCACCGTCGCGAGCTGGCGCCTCGAGTGGCTCACGAAACGGTGGGTGGCCGTCGCGATGATCGGCGCGCTCCTGCCGGATCTCAACCGCATCGGACTGTTCGTCACCGACGCGACGCTCGAAGCGGTCCTAGGTGTCCCGTTCAGCGTCGACGGGATCCACACGCTCGGCGGGGCCCTTGTTCTCGCGGGCGTCGGTTCGATGGTTTTGACGAGTCAGCACCGCCGGGCGTTCGGTACGCTACTTGGCGGAGCGCTCTCGCACCTTCTGATAGATGGAGTCAAAGCGTACGCCGACGGTGCTGCAGGCGCGTGGCTGTACCCGTTCACGTGGTATCGACCGCCGACACCGAGTCTCTATATCTCGTCGGATCCTGCCACCCTCGTTGTCACCGCTGTAGCCGCTGGACTCGTCCTTCTCTGCGATCGTTTCGGGGTCGTCAATGGACGATCATTCCTGACGTAGCGCAACCGTCTCGAGTAAACAGACCGGTACAGATTGTCGATTTACACGTCATTAGGCCGATATCGTTCGCAACCACAATTCCAGTGACAAAAGCCGCACATATTGTAATATTCTGATAGCCTGGTGAAATTATAACCGGTCAGAATGTAGTATATTCCCGAGTCACGGTATAGTAGACTGATACTGCAATTCCATCACGTTCTATATGTAATTATAAGATAACTTTATTTCCAGTGGCGATGTCCATCAGCATGCAATGTCAGACGATACCAGCATGCAAGATTACCTCGCACAGCACCCACGAATGATCGGCGTCCTGTTCACACTGTTTGTCCTCTTGAGTCAAACGGGCACAGTTGCGGCGGGAATCAGCAGTCAGGTCGGGCCGTAACAATTCGTGAAACGTACTGACGACTACTGAGTGCTATTTTCGTCGCGAAGAGGATTTCGGTTGGCGATTATGTAAATGGGTCTGGAGTGATACCGTCGTTCCAGTGGAGTTGATCGTCGATCAGAAACGGAAGTTCGGTCCACGTCAGATACTCTTGGAGCGACTGCTTATCCACGCTAGATGGTGGCGTTATGCCCGGAGTCAGGTGACGGTCCGCGACAGTAGCGAGATTCGATGTACTTGAAGTTCCGAGCTTGTACTCCTTCGTCGAATACGATCGCACCGCAAACCCGAACGTGTCGTCGTCGTGATCCTCGAGTTCGATGATCCCGGGCGACCCGCCGTCGGACTGGGCGATATCGGTCGAGCCGTCGCCGACGATCAAATACTGGTCGCCCAGCGCCGCGTTCTCCTGGACGATCTCGAGCGCCCCGCGAAGCGGGAAGCCCCGGTTGAGCAGTCGCGCCATGATTTCGCCGGCTTCGACGGCGTCCTCGTTGATGACGTCGCTGTACGTACTCACACCGCCGAACGCACCGCGACGGGTCAGCGCGAGTCCCTGTTCGTAGGAGCGACAGGCGTTCAGGAAGAAGACGCCCAGATCGACCGACTCGAGCGTTCGAACGTCGAGTTCGCCGTCGGTACAGCGGATGCCGTCTTCGGTCGCGTGGCCGATGTAGTGGAGGAAGTCGTAGCCGCCCTCGGTCAGCAGGGACGCGAGCTGGTCCGAATCGACGCCGAACTCGGAGTGGACGTCGAACGGCAGTGCTTCACGGTTTCCGTACGCGTCGCCGAGGAGGTCGTGTTCGTCGAGCATCCGCACGTCGTTACAGACGAGCAGGATTTTGATCGAGTCGTTCCGAGCGCCGCGATCGAGTTCGCTGCGATAGGCTTCGATCGTGGCTTTCGACGCGTGCTGCGGGATTCCGTCGCCGAACCACGCGTGCTCGATCGACTCACCGGTTACCGCCGGAACCACGAATTCGGACGGGTTCGGCGGTGCAGACGACCGATACGTGGACGCGGAGCGGACCAGTTGCGCGCTCGTCGCCTCCGTCTGCGGAACGTTGGTCGGCGTCCGACCGCGCGCTTCGCGAACGAGACCGAGTTCGTTGACGACGAACGGGACGACCTCGACGCTTTCCGGGTCCGACGGCAGGTGTGCCGTCAGCGGCCACCGGGGCAGGTGCGGCTCGATGAGGTCGAACGGTACCTCGAGGTAGCGTTCCAGTCGAACCGAGAGCGGTTCGTCGTACGTCGCCGCGAGATCGAACGGTAGGTCGTCTTCGATCACCGACCGCTCGAGCAGTTCGTACCGGAAGAGTCCCTCCGTTCGCGTGAGGCAATCACAGAAGAAGAATCGCCGTAAGAGATCGGCAATTTCGTCACCGAAGGACTCCACCGCGAGCGATCGCTCGAACTGCGGCGTTTCGAGTCGCGGATTCCGGCCGGATCGAACCGTCGCACCCAGGAAAAACGCCAGCGGGGCCGCCTGATACGCAGCCAGATGCTCCGGCGGAACGACGAGCGTGATGTCGTTGTTCGGCGCGTCGACGGCCGACGGGATCTCGAGGCGCTCTCCGAGTTCGATCAGCGGCGGATGGCCGCGCAGCGTCGGCCACGTTCGCTCTGGTGACGTGGTCTTCAGCGCAGACGGGAGCGCCGAGATAGCCTGCAGCATCGAGTCGAGATCCGGCGGCGTCGTGATCGTCCCCGCGGGCTGGTCGTGGAGCGACCGTGCACCGAGATCGATCGTCGCCTCGCGGTCCAGCGAGATCCGGACCGACGAGAGGCCGACGTCGATCGTCGCCGCGGGGTCGATACGAAAGTAGAGTTTGATCGGCGCGCTGAGGCCGACGAACTGCGGTCGGTCCTCGAGGTGGACCGTTTGGGCGCCGGTGACAGCCTGCTCGGTCCGGCCCGAACTGTCGTGGATCGTCACCGAGTAGCGTTGATCGAACCGAAGCCCGTCAGTCTCGATCCCGCAGGTTCGATCGACCGGGAAACAGAAGTCGGTCGTCTCGGACGCATCGATAGAGACGGGCGCCGTCGACTCGATCGACAGATACCGCTGTTCGATTGCGTCGTGAATCTCGAGGCCGACCGGCTCCGTCGTTTCGTCGAAAGTGATCGTCATAACTCCTCTCAGCGGATATGAACGTTATTCGCGCGTATCGTCAAAAGGATACCGTCGCGCCAATTTGCCGGTCTCCGGGTCGCTGTTACGATCATAGTCACGAATCACCCTCCGACAGCGTCTCGTTTGCGACGGCGCTCAGCGACCGAAACACGAGTTGGGGGAATCGTGGCTCGAGTCCGCTCGGCCGGCGGCCGCTCCCGCCGTCGGTTACCGTGAGCGGGACGCGTTCGATCACGCCGCGATCCGCGAGTTCGTACAGGAACCGCTTGACCGTCCCGGCTGTCAGCGACGACCGCTCGGCGATTTCCTCGGCGACGTCGCGGATCGGTCGATCGCGGCTGTCGATCGAGATCAGGTGTGCGAGCACGCGCTGTCGCGTCTCCGCGAGGACGAGCGCGCGGTCGACGTGCACGCCGTCTTCGGGGACGGCTTCGGTCGCTCGCTCGACGTGCTGGTCGGCGATCCGGTCGGCGTCGGCCTCGCTCGCAACCACTGCGGCGCCGAACAGCGCCGCCAGCGCGTCGTGGGCGTTGCCGTCGCCCCAGTCGGCAACCTGCCGGACGAGTTCGTGGTCGATACCGCCCGCGGCCAGCCCCGTCGAGGTGCGGTCGGTGAGCACGTCGACGAGTTCGTGGTCGCGGTAAGCAGGTACGCGGACGACTCGCCCGGACCAGTCCTCGGGTACGTGCTGGCCGACGGCGACGGTCGCCACGCTCTCGGCGACCGGCTCGAGCAGCTCCGTCGCGCGATCGTAGGCGAGGGCCTCGGGTTCGTCGTGGTGATCGATCGCGACGACCGCCCGCCGGTCGCGTCGTTCGAGCCGTTCGCGAACTCTGTCGCGTAGGTCGTCGGTACCGACGCCGCTTTCGGGAACCGGCTCGGCCGAGATCTCAGCGAGGACGGTTCGGTAGAAGGCGAAGGCGCTCTCGGTGCGGCGGGCGTCGACGTAGACGAACCGCGTGCCAAGGTCCGCAGAGCCCGCGCGGGTCGTCGTTCCGATCGGTCGATTCCCGGTGTCGACACTGTCGTTCAACGCATCGAACAGCGCCGTCACGACCGCTGACGTTCCCGCGCCGGCGGGGCCGACCACCGCGACGGAGTCGGGAATCGAACCTTCGAAAACCGGTTCGAAGACGTCCAGCAGTTCCTCGAGGACGGGGCCGCGGCCGACGGGTTCGGGTCGGTGGACGGTCGGGCTGAGGTGGTCGCGGTCGACGACGAGGCCCCGCGTCCGGTGAGCGGAGCGTCGCCGAGCGATGCGTTCGCGGAGGTCCATGCGCTTATCGCTCCGCGGCGTTCGCCGCTCCGTCCCCGACCAGCGCCGCCTCGAGGACCTCGAGCGTGTGGGTGATCTCGTAGCCGGTGCCGTGTTCCATCTGCATCGAGCAGGTCGGACACTCCGTCAGGCCCTGCTCGGCGTCGGCGGCGTCCATGTGCTCGAACATCTCCTCCCCGATTTTCATGGAGGTTTCGTAATTCTCCTCCTTCCAGCCGTAGGTGCCGGAGATGCCCGAACAGGAGTCGCCGACGTCGTGGGCCTCGATGCCGTCGACGAGCGACAGCAGTTCGACGGTCTGGCCGTCGAGTCCCTGGTTGCGGGCGTGACACGGCGCGTGGTAGGCGAAGTCGTCGAAGCCCTCGACTTCGGTGCCCTCGAGCGCGGCCTCTAAGTCCTCGTGGACGTGCAGGTACTCGACGGCGTCCCAGGTGTTCTCGGCGACGCGCTCGGTGTCCTCGAAGTCGAACAGTTCGGGGTACTCCTGGCGCAGCGACATCGAACACGAGCTGCAGGAGGCGACGATGTCGGCCCCCTCGTCGATCGCCGCGGCGAGTTCGGGGACGTTCGTCTCGGCCGCGCGGCGCGCGTCCTCGAGCATGCCGTTGGCGAACATCGGCGTGCCCGAGCAGTGCTGGTCGGGGACCATGATCTCGTAGCCGAAGTGCTCGTAGACGTGCACGAGCGCCTTCGCGACCTCGGGAGTGTTGTAGTTCGAGTAGCAGCCGTGGAAGTAGGCGACGCGCTTGTCGGGGTTCTCGACCTTCGCGCCGCCTCGCTTCGCCCACCACTCGCGGAACGTCTCGGTGGCGAACTCGGGCAGTTCCCGCTCGCTCGTGACGCCCATGACCTTCTCGGCGAGCCACTTCGTGATCGACAGTCCCGTCACGAAGTTGGCCGTCCGCGGGAACATCGAGCCCAGCGGCGCGAGGGTGCGGTAGTTCGCGAGCATGCGGTTGCGCCAGTACTCGCGGGAGAACTTGCTCATGTTCTCCTCGACGTACTCCGCTCGCGCGGTGTTGTGCATCTGCGAGAGCGGGACCTCGGAGGGGCAGGCGCCGTCGCAGCGCATGCAGTTCGAACACTTCATCACCGACTCGTCGATGTCGTGGTCCTCCTGGCGCTTGAGCCGCCACTGCTCGGGCCCCTGGAACTTCGGTCCGGGGAACTCGTCGTCGACCTCGGCGACGGGACACTCCGTGTCGCAGGTCGAGCACTTGTAGCAGTTGTCGGCGCCCGGCCGGAGGTCCATGTCCTCCGCTTCGGGGAAGACCTGAATCGGCTCGAACTCCTCCTCGTCAGCGCCCGGTACGTGGTCGTCCGTCGGTCGTTGTGCGTCGCTCATCGAATCACCTGAGTAGATCGGTCATCAGTCGTCGTGTCGTTGTTCGAGTCGCGTGCGTCGGTCGCTGCTGTAGTCCGATTGATCGGCATCACGCCTGCTCCACCTCCTCGGCCGCTTGCCGCCCCGCGACGTAGCCCGTCGCGAGGGAGACGCCGGCGCCGGATTTCTCGGCCGCGAAGTCGTAGCCGCCCAGCACGGCGCCGGCCGCCCGCAGGTTGTCGAATTCGGGCTCGTCATTGGCGTCGAGGGGCCGAAGCTCCCGATCCGGCGCGAGGCCGAACCGGGCGTAGGGCTGCTCGCCGAAGGCGTCGTCGACGAACCAGTCGTAGCGGTCGTCGGCGTGGGGGACGTAACAGTCGAAGATCGGCTCGAACACCCGCTCCCGCTCGGAGCGAACGCCCTTGCCGACCAGCCCGCCGGTTGCGAGGACGTACTGGTCCGCGCGGTGGGGGATCTCGGTGCCGTTGCGGTCGACGATGACGTGATCGATCCGGTCGCCGTCGTTGACGCTCGCACTCGAGCCTGCTCCCTCACCGCCAGTCTCGTAGTCGACCACCGGCACCCCCGACGTCACTCGGACGCCGCGGTCCTCGAGCGCGTCGTACAGCAGGTCCTCGAGTCGCAGTCCGGGGAGGCTCGGCGGTCCCATCGGGACCTCGAAAACGTCGACGCCGAGCCGTTCGGCGAGGTCGGCCCGCACCTCAGCGGCGTTCTCGTCGCCCAAAATCGCGGGGAAGCCGACGCGAGACTCGTCCTCGAGGAGGTGCTCGACGGTCGCGGCCAGCGCCTCGCGCGCGCCGGTCTCGCCGGCGCCCGTCTCGACGGTTTCGTCGTGGTCGAGCAGGTGTGCGTACCGCGTCACCTTCGCGTCGTCCCGTCGGATGCCGGGGAACGCTACCGTCGCGCCGCGGGCCTCGAAGGGGACGCCCGCAGCCTCGAGGTGTTGCGCAGCCAGCGGGGCGTCGAAGTCCGGCAGCGTCTCGAAGCCAACCAGTAGCGCGTCCCGGTCGTCGCTCGCCAGTCCGGCGGCCGTCGAGGCGGGGTAGCGCGCGGTCGGCTTGACGGTGCCGCCGTGGGTGGGGACGAGCGCGTTCGTATCGGTGTGACCGCCCGCGTACGCGTCGCCCGTGACCTCGTCAAAAACCGACAAGGCCTCGCGGACGGCGTCGATTCCGACCCGCTCGTAGGGATGCTCCTCGGGGAGGTCCTCGAGGGCGTCGAACGGCTCCGCGAGCGGTCCCTCTCCCTCGGGCGTGTACCCCAACACGTCGACCAGTCCGCTGGCGTTTCGGAGCGTGCTCTCCTTATGCGTGACCAGCCGAACCCGCGCGCCGCGGTCCGCGGCGACTAGCGCGGCCATCGAACCGGCGATGCCGCCGCCGATCACGAGCACGTCGTCTTCGATCGCCATCTCAGTTCCCTCCGTCCGCACGAGGAGTCGTTTCCCTCGGACCGCCGTCGAACGCGGCGTACTCGATCCCCTCCGCGTCCGCCTCCGGTCCCGACGCGGACGCGCCGGCGGGGTCGCGGTCCCGGTTCATCGTCGTCGCGTGCAGGGCGTAGTTGAGCATCGCCTGCGAGAGCTGCTCGCCCCACAGCGCGTGGCGCTGCCCCTTCCAGCGCTCCTGAAAGAGTTCGTCAAGCGCCTCTCGGACCGTCGCCTCGTCGTACTCGGGGTGAAGCTCGTTGGCCATGTTCTGGCAGCAGAAGCCGCCCTGGCAGTTGCCCATCGAGGCGCGGGTCCGGATGCGCACGGCGTTCAAATCCGAGCCCGATTGTTCGATCGCGTCCCGAATCTCCGCGCGCGTGACGCCCTCGCACTGGCAGATCACGGGGTTGGCGCCGTCGCCCTCGAGTACCTCCTTCGCGCGACTCCCCAGCCGCTGCTTGCTACGGCGGGCCACCGGGGACCGAAGGCCGAAGTCGTCCATACCCTCCTCGAGCACCGACAGGTCCTCGCTGCCGGGCAGCGGTTCCTCGGCCGTCGCACACCGCGCATCGACGCCCAACTTCTCGCAGACGTGGTTCGAAATCTCCTCGGCCATCGCGCGGTAGGTCGTGAACTTGCCGCCGACAATGCTCGAGATTCCCGACACCTCGTCGCGGTCGGCGTGGTCCAGCAGGAAGAAATCGCGCGTGATGTCCGTCGGATCCTGCGTGCCGGTCCCCGGCGGCTCGTACAGCGGCCGGACGCCCCAGAAGGAGCGGATCGTCCGGGCCTCCTCGAGGATGGGGACGAGTTCCGAGAGGGTGTCGATCATCTGGTCGACCTCCCACTGCTCCTCGGGGTAGTCGTCCGGGTCCTCGACCTCTTCGTCCGTGGTGCCGAGGATGGCCGTCGTCTCGTGGGGGACGATGATGTCCGCGTCGCCCTTCGGCCGGCAGCGGTTGACGACGGTGTCGACCTGCCGGACGTTCATGATGGTCATCACGCCCTTCGAAGGTCGAACCTCGATGTCTAAGTCGGCCATCGCGCCGATCTGCCCGGCCCACGCCCCGCTGGCGTTGACAACGTACTCGGCGGTGATCTCCTCGGTGGTTCCGGGCGCCTTGTGGGTTCGCTTGCCCGGGCCGGAGTCGTGGCGGACCTCGACGCCGTAGACGTCGTCGCCCTCGCGGAGGAGGTCGATCACCTCGGCGTGGGTCTCGACGCGCGCGCCGTGGCGCTCGGCATCGATCGCGTTCGCGACGCAGAGCCGGAACGGATCGACGGCACCGTCGGGAACCTCGATCGCGCGCTTGATGTCCTTCGCGAGGTACGGCTCGATCTCGCGGGCCTCGCGGGCCGAGAGTACGCGGGCCGGAATGCCGCAGTCGCGACAGCCCTCGAGTTTCTCCCGGAAGTAGTCGTCCGAGTCCTCGGGCCGCTGGACGAACAGGCCGCCGGTCTCCTCGACGCAGTGGCCGGCGATATCGCGCAGGATCTCGTTTTCTTCGATGCACTCGGTCGCGCTCGCCTGATCCGAGACGGCGTACCGGCCGCCGCTGTGGAGGAGTCCGTGCATTCGGCCGGTCGTGCCGTCCGTCAGATTGCCTCGCTCGACGAGGGTGACCTCGAGGCCGCGCATCGCCAGATCCCGGGCGATGCCGCAGCCGGTCGACCCGCCGCCGATTACGAGGACCTCGGTGTCCCGTGCCATTCCCTTCACATAGGTCTACTATTCCGCCGCACCATTATTTTATCGCTGATGCCGAATCGGCCATAACGAGAATCGAGGCGAATCTCGAGCGCATCCCTACCCGTGATGGGTAGTTCGAGATATGATCGATTATCGGACGGTATACGGCCAGTATCAATCGTTTCTTCGAATTTGTATTATTCACGATAATTATTCAGTTCCACATATTACAGTAACATTTATAATGATTGTCGGATGTGTTTACCGATAGCACGCGACCGTCGGTAAAGATGTCGCGTGGAATCTGGGGTAAGCTCTCATGACAGCGAACACGTACGTCGGCGCGATCGACCAGGGGACGACCGGGACGCGGTTCATCATCTTCGACCACCGCGGGCAGGTCGTCGCCAACGCATACGAAAAGCACGAACAGATATACCCGGAACCGGGCTGGGTCGAGCACGACCCGATGGAGATCTGGGAGAACACCAAGGCGGTCACGACGCAGGCGCTGAGTCAGGCCGGAATCAGCCCCGACCAGCTCGAGGCCATCGGCGTCACCAACCAGCGCGAGACGACGGTGCTGTGGGACGCAGACAGCGGCCAGCCGGTCCACAACGCCATCGTCTGGCAGGACCGGCGCACCACCGAGCGCGTCGAGCAACTCGAGGAGGACGGGATGACCGAGACGATCCGGTCGAAGACCGGCCTCGAGCCCGACGCCTACTTCGCGGCGACGAAGGCCGAGTGGCTCCTCGAGGAGGGCGATCCAATCAAGATGGAGCGAGCGCGGCCGGAAGACGTCCAGGACCGCGCGGAGTCCGGCGACGTGCTCTTCGGCACGATCGACAGCTGGCTGATCTACAACCTCACGGGGAACCACATCACCGAGGTCACCAACGCCTCGCGGACGATGCTGTACAACATCCACGACCTCGAGTGGGACGACGACCTCCTCGAGGAGTTCGGCATCCCCCGCGAGATGCTCCCCGAAGTCCGCCCCTCCAGCGACGAGGACACCTACGGGACGACCGATCCGGACGGCTTCCTCGAGGCCGAGGTGCCGGTCGCCGGCGCGCTCGGCGACCAGCAGGCGGCGCTGTTCGGCCAGACCTGTTTCGACGCCGGCGACGCGAAGAACACCTACGGCACTGGGTCGTTCTTCCTCATGAACACCGGCGACGAGGCCGTCGAGAGCGACCATGGCCTGCTGACCACGATCGGCTTCCAGCGCTCCGGCGAGCCGGTCCAGTACGCCCTCGAGGGCTCGATCTTCGTCACCGGCGCGGCTATCGAGTGGCTCGAGGACGTCGACCTGATCGACGATCCCGCCCAAACCGCGGAGCTGGCCCGCAGCGTCGACTCGACGGACGGCGTCTACGTCGTCCCCGCCTTCACCGGGCTGGGCGCCCCTCACTGGGATCAGCGCGCCCGCGGCACCATCGTCGGGATGACCCGCGGCACGCGGAAGGAACACCTCGTCCGCGCGACGCTCGAGTCGATCGCCTACCAGACCCGCGACGTCGCCGAAGCGATGGTGGCCGACTCCGGCATCGAGATGACGAGCCTGAAGGTCGACGGCGGCGCGGTCAAGAACAACTTCCTCTGTCAGCTCCAGTCGGACATCATCGGCTCGGAGATCGTCCGGCCGATCGTCGACGAGACGACGGCGCTCGGCTCGGCGTACGCGGCCGGGCTCGCCGTCGGCTACTGGAACGACCTCGAGGAACTGCGCGACAACTGGCGCGTCGACCGGGAGTTCAAGCCCGAGATGGAGCGCGACCTCGCCGATCGGCGGTACGATCGGTGGGACGACGCGGTCGACCGAGCGCGCGACTGGGCGCGGGACGGTGATGAATAGATGTACGGAACGCTGCTGCAGGTGCCGGTCATCGGCATGGAGTTCGAAGCCTTCGTCGTCCTGCTGATCGCCGCCCTCGCCGGCGGCGCCTTCGGCGCGGCGCTGGGCGCGCTTCCCTCGTTCGTCTTCACCGGCTTCGTCGTCTTCCTCGGGGAAGGCCTGGCCGTCCTCGAGGGCGAAATCGGCGCCGCCGAGGCGATCGGCGCCGGCGACATCGCGACTGGCATCACCGGCACGATCGGCTTCGGCGCGGTGACCGGCCCCCATATCGCCTTCGCCGGCGGCGTGGCCGCGACCGCCTACGCCGGGAAGAAGTACCCCGAAATGGAGCCCGACGGCTGGGACTACCACTTCGGGAAGGACATCCTGTACGCGTTCGGGACCAAGCCGGACATCCTTGCAGTCGGCGCGATCTTCGGCGTCATCGGGATGCTCTTTACCCGCGTGATGGACGGCGTCGGCTTCCCCACGGACAACATCGCGCTGTCGGTCGTCGCCACGGCCTTCCTAGCCCGAATCGTGTTCGACTATCCGCTCGTCGGCAAGGTCGGCGGCTCGAGCGTCCTCGACATGTCGCCGTTCGAGCGCGAGGAGAAGCGCGTGGCGGCCGACGGTGGCGTGGAGACCGACCGGCTGGCGACCGAGCCGTGGCTCCCCCACCAGTACGAGTGGTCCGGCGTCGCCACCATCGGCGTCGTCGGCGGCCTCCTCGGCGGGTTCATCTGGCTCGAGACCGGGAGCATCTTCCTGGGCTACGCGATCTCGGCGATGAGCCTGCTGTTCCTCAACCTCGGCGTCGAGAAGATTCCCGTCACCCACCACATCACGCTGCTGGGCTCGACGGGCGCGGTGATCGCGGCGTCGGTCGTCGGCAGCGATCCGGTCATCCTGCTCGTCGCCGGCGCGTTCGGCGCGATCAGCGCCCTCATCGGCGAACTCTCCCAGCGGGTGTTCTACTCCCACTCCGGGACCCACGTCGACCCGCCGGCGATGGCCATCGCGGCGTTCATGTTCGTCCTCGGGGTGCTGTACCTGGTGGGCGTGCTTCCGAACGCGGGCTACCTCGGACTCTAACCCGAGCCGTCGGTTTTACTTTTCTTGTGACCTCGAAACCGGGCCGCTGCTCTCACGAACCGCACGTCAGAGGCCCGGCAACGACACGTCCGAAAAGACGCCGTCGACACCGGTAAGCGCCAGCCGCGCCGTCTCGAGGCCCGAATCGACCGTCCACGCGTTCACCGCGAACCCTCGATCGTGCGCGCGGTCGACGATTTCCGTCTCGCGACACAATCCGGCCGACGGGTGAACGGCGGCACATTCGAGATCCGCAGCCCGTTCGAGCCCCCGGTCGGGGTCGTCGCCGAAGATGTACGCGAGCGCCACGCCGTCGGTCAGCGACTGCACCTGCCACAGCGCGGTCGGGTCGAACGACGAGACGAGCGCCCTGCCGTCGAACTCCTCGAGGAGCCCTAGCAGGTCCGGCGCGAGCCCGCGCTCTTTCAGCTCGATGTTCAGCCGCACGTCGGGCGGAACCGCCTCGAGCACGTCCGCGAGCTGAGGGACGCGAGCGTCCGACGAGCCGATCGACACGGTCTGCAGCCGCTCCCAGTCGAGCCGTCCGACCCTGTCGGTCACCGCGCCGTCGGTGAGTCGCTCGAGCGTCTCGTCGTGGACGCAGACGAGTTCGCCGGAGCCGCAGCGGCGGACGTCTACCTCGATGCCGTCGGCCCGCGGGATGGCGTAGCGGACGGCCTCGAGGGTGTTCTCGGGGCGTTCGGCGGCGAAGCCGCGGTGGGCGATGACGTCGACCGAGCGGACACGGACGCCGGTAGCGAACAGCAGCGAGGCGCTGCCGACGACGCCGCCGGCCAACAGCCGCCGGCGCGACAGGTGCGATCGGAGCCGCATCGACGTCACGGTTCAGGCGTGGCCGCGCGGCGCTCGCGGTCGGCGTCGGAGTGGTAGATCGCCTCGCCGGTCTCGGGATCGAACAGGTGGAGCCGATCGGCGTCGAGCGTGAGCGTGACGCCGTCGCCCGCGGCGCGACCGGTCCGTGGTGCGGTCTGGACTTTGAACTCGTCCTCGCCGGCCCGGCAGTAACACAGCAACGTGTCCCCGAGCGGTTCGGTCACCTGCACCGTCGCCTCGATCGGTCCGGTCGTCCGCTCGGGGTCGCCGCGTCCCGTCTGCCGTCGGTCCGGAGCATCGGCACCGCCGCCTGCCGCCGCGTCGCGATCCGCGAGCGAGGCGTCCTCCGGCCGGAAGCCGAGGACGGCCCTGTCGCCGTCCAACCCCTCGAGTTCCGGCGCGTCCGGCACCTCGATCGTAAACGCCTCGTGGCGGACGATCGGGCCGGACGGTCCGTCCTCGACGGTCACCTCGAGCATGTTCATCGCGGGGTCGCCGATGAACTCGGCGACGAACCGGTTCGACGGGTAGTCGTAGAGCCGCTGGGGCGTATCGACCTGCTGGATTCGCCCGTCGTTCATGACGACGACCCGATCCCCGAGCGTCATCGCCTCGGTCTGGTCGTGGGTGACGTAGACGGTCGTCGTCCCCAGCTCCTCGTGGAGCCGCGACAGTTCGGTCCGCATCTGGACGCGCAGTTTCGCGTCGAGGTTGCTGAGCGGTTCGTCCATCAGGAAGACGGCTGGATCGCGGACGATGGCGCGGCCGAGCGCGACCCGCTGTTGTTCGCCGCCGGACAGCGCCGACGGCGTTCGGTCCAGCAGGTCCGCGATGTCGAGCGTCTCGGCCGCCTCCGCAACCCGCTGGTCGATCTCCTCGCTCGAGAAGTCGGTCGCCGATTGCATCCCGAAGGTCATGTTCCGCTCGGCGGTCATGTGCGGGTACAGCGCGTAGTTCTGGAACACCATCGCGATGTCCCGCTCGTGAGGTTCCTGTGCGGTCACGTCCTCGTCGCCGATCCGGATCCGTCCATCGGTCGGCGACTCGAGGCCGGCGATACACCGCAGCGTCGTCGACTTACCGCAGCCGGAGGGACCGACGACGACGAGGAACTCCCCGTCGCGCACCTCGAGGTCGATCCCGTCGACGGCGGTGACGTCGTCGAAGCGTTTCGTCAGGTCCGCGAGTTCGATCGATGCCATAGTTATTGCACCCCGAAGGTCTCGAGCAGCGGTTTTCGGAAGACGATCAGGACGAGCAACGGCGGTAACAGCGTGACGATCGAGCCGGCCATCAGCAGCGGCCAGGCGATCTCGCCGGACTCGACGACCCCCTGCAGGAGGCGGATGCCGACCTGCGCGACCTGCATCGACTGGTCGTCGACGATCAGCAGCGGCCAGAGGTACTGGTTCCACGAGTAGATGAACATGATCACGGAAACGCCGGCGATCATGCCCTTCGACATCGGAATCAGCACGAACGCCAGGAATCGAAGCGGGCCGACGCCGTCGAGCTTCGCCGACTCGACGAGCGAGGCCGGAATCGACAGGAAGTGCTGTCGCAGCAGGAAGACGGTCGTCGCGCTCGCGAGGTAGGGAATCGTCAGCGCCGCGAAGGAGTTCGCCCAGCCGAGATCGGCCGCCAGTTGGAACAGCGGGACGATCCGGACCGGCACCGGCAGCATCAGCGTCAGTAGGACGACCGCGAAGACCGCGTTCTTGAACGGGAACCGGTAGTAGACGATCGCCAGCGCCGCCAGCAGGGAGACGGCCAACTTGCCGATCACGACGATAACGGACATGATCAGCGAGTTCAGCATGTACTGGCCCATGTCGTAGCGGAACAGCACGTCGCGGTAATTCTGCGCCGCCGTCTCGAGCGACAGCTCCGAAAAGCTGGTGAACGTCGCCCGCGTGCCGAAGCTGATCAGGGCCGCGATCACCAGCGGCAGCGCCATCAGCGAGACCGCGAGTAGCAGGCCGGCGTGGGCTCGCAGCGTCGCGCCGTCGAGGGCGGGCAGCCCGCGCTCGAGGGCGACGGGGAGCCGTCTCGACTCGCTCGCCGACTGTGCGGCCGCGTTCGTATTGGTATTCGAGTGTCGCGACATGGTGTTAGGCTCCGTAGTGCACGCGTTCGTCCGAGAAGCGAAGCTGTGCGTACATCAGGACGCTCACGACGGCGAACAGGACGACCGACTGGGCCGACGCGAGGCCGTGGTTGTTGAACTCGAAGGCGTTGCGGTAGAGGTCGAAGATCATGACGTTGGTCGCGCCACCGGGGCCGCCCTGGGTCATCAGGTCGATGAAGGCGAACGTTCCGAAGAACGCGTAGATCGTGTTCATCACGACCAGAAAGAGGAGAGTCGGCGAGATCAGCGGGACGTAGATCCGGACCAGACGGGTCCAGCGCCCGATCCCGTCGAGTTCGGCGGCCTCCCGGAGCGTCTCGGGCACGTTGTTCAGCGCCGCGACGGTGAAGATGACGTTGTAGCCGAGTTGCTTCCAGATCGCCGCGACCGCGACCACGACGAACGCCTGTCGGCCGTCGCTGAACCAGTCGACCTCGAGTCCTGTGTACCCCTCGAGAACCGCCGTCAGCGTCCCGATCGAAGGGTGGATCAGGAACAGGAAGACGATGCCGGCGACCGCGGGCGGCAGCGCGTAGGGCCAGATCGCGGCGATCAGGTAGCCCGACTGGCCCCAGTCGACCTCGTACAGCAGGAACGAGACGACCAGCGAGAGCGTCATCACGCCGACGACGACCGCCGCCGCGAATGCGACCGTAATCGCGACGCTCCGGTGGTACGACGACGAAGACAGCAGCGTCTCGTAGTTGCCGAGCCCGACCCACGTCCGCTGGCCGCCGAAAAACAGCGTCTGGTGGAAGCTCAGCTCCAGCGCCTCGAGCGCCGGGTAGTAGAGGAACACCGCCGAGACGAGCAGCGTCGGGGCCAGCAGGAAGTACGCGACGGAGATGCCCCGCAGTTCGCCCAGCAGCGAGCGGTCGTCCTCGCGGGCGTTCGCGACGGCGCCGCGGACGCCGTGCTCGCGCAGGTACGCGATCGTACCCCGCACGCCTCGATCGCGCAGGAACCGGCCGACGCCGAGGGAGCCGCCGTAGATTTCTCTCGTGTCTCGCGTCCCCATCGTTACGAGCCGCGGGCCTCGACGTAGCGCTCCATCTCGGCCTCGATTCCCTCCTTCATGTCCGCGAGCCCGTCTTCGAGGTCGGTCCGTTCCTCGAAGATCTCGACGGAGCCCTCCTGCAACTGGACGGCCACCTGCCGCGCGGGGCCGACGAGCATGCGCTTGGTGGCGGTCGTCTGCTCGCTGGCCAGCAGCTGATCGAAGGCCGTCCCGTGGTGGGGGCTCTCCTCGAACCAGCCGTCCTCCTCGAGTTGGTCGACGGCATCGCCGCGGACCGGGTAGTAGCCGGTCTCCTTGTGCCAGGTGATCTGGTTCTCGGGTCGGCTCATGAACTCGAGGAACTGGCCGACCTCCTCGGCGCGCTGGTCCGACATGTCTTCGGGCACCCACAGCGACGCGCCACCGATGACGACGCCCTCGCGGCCGTCGATGGCGGGGTAGAAGCCGGTGCCGAGTTCGAAGCCCTGCTCCTCGCTCTGGGAGATCGCGCCGGCGACGGAGGCCGTCGAGGTGAGCAGCATGCCGACGTTCTGGCCGTAGAAGAGGTCCGTCGCCTCGCCCCAGGCCTCCATCCCGGGGTTCGTGTAGAGGTCCTCCTGGGCCATGTCGCGCCACCACGACCAGAGCTGCTCGCCGACGTCGGTCTCGGTGTGGACGGTGGTCGGATCGTCCGCCCAGCCGTTCTCGTTGTCGACGAGCGTCTGGCCGGCTAGCCCGTACCAGTGTTCGATGAACCAGACGTGGTTCGGCCAGGTGATGCCGTACTCCGCCGCGCCGGAGTCGACGATCGACCGAGAATACTCCGTGACTTCGTCGAGCGTCTCGGGCGGCGATTCGGGATCGAGGCCGGCTTCCTCGAAGACGTCCTTGTTGTAGTAGAGGATCGCGTTCGAGTTGTTAAAGGGCAGCGAGTAGAGTTCGCCATCGACGGTAAAGAAGTCCGTCACGGGATCGAGGAAGTCGTCGACCGGGTAGTCGTCGGGGAGGATGCCCTCGACCGACTGGAACGCGTCGGTATCGAGGATCTGCTTGGCGTGGAGGCTGTCGATCTGGACGACCTCCGGCATCGTCCCGGCCTCGATGCCTGCGAACGACTGGTTCAGGGTGTCCTCGTAGCTCCCCTGGTAGACCATCTCGACGTCGATGCCGGTCGCCTCCTGGAACTGATCGCCCAGTTCCTCCATCGTCTCGCCGTTCCCGCCGCCCATCGCGTGCCAGACGGTGATCGCGTCCTCGTCCGGCTCGGACTCGAGTTCGGCGTCCGTCTCCGGTTCTGCTCCGCCGGACAGCGCGTCGAGGCAGCCGGCCATCGCGACGCTTCCGGTGAGTGCCACAGCACCGTTGCGCAGCACCGATCTGCGTGAGTTTCGGGTCACGAGTGTTCGGTTCGACAGCGCGATAATGAACATTGCTAGGAACTAACCATATCTCCGCCGAGCGGAACGTATCGCTGTGAGCGACACGCAGCCGTACTGTGACGATCATAGACACACCCCGTAGAATGCGGTCCGCGATGCGGTCGACCGCCGCTCCCGCGAGTAACCGTTTAGGCGACAGGTCCCCGACGTGGGGGTATGACCGCCGATCCGCCGCTGGTGCTCGACATCGACGGAACGCTGACCCGCCCCGAGGGCTGGGGCATCGACCCGCGCGTCTTCGATCCGATCCGCGAGTGGGACGCGCCGGTCGTGATCGCCACGGGGAAGGCGTTCCCCTATCCCGTCGCACTCTGTCACTTCGCCGGCGTTCCGGAACTCGTCGTCGCCGAGAACGGCGGCGTCGTCTACACCGGCGACGACGTCTTCTTCACCGCCGACCGCGAGGCCGCCCAGGCCGTCGCCGAGGAGTACCGCGCCGCCGGCTACGACCTCGGCTGGGGCCGAGAGGACACCGTCAACCGCTGGCGGGAAACCGAGATCGCGGTCAACTTGGAGCAGCCCGTCGAGCCGCTGCGCGAAATTGCGGCCGACTACGGCCTCGAGGTGATCGACACCGGCTACGCCTACCACGTCAAGGACGCCGACCCCAACAAGGGCGAGGGCCTCGAGGTGATCGCCGAGCACGTCGGCTTCGACCTCGCCGAGGCGGTCGCCGTCGGCGACTCGATCAACGACGTCTCGACGTTCGAGGTCGCCGGCCGGAGCTTCGCCGTCAAAAACGCCGACGAGGCGGCCAAGCGGGCGGCCGACGAGGTGCTCGAGGACGTCCACGCCGACGGGACGCTGTCGGTGCTCGAGCGAGTTCGAGGCACTCGCGAGGACACGTGACATGTCTCGTATATAAGTAGTTAGAGGCCATCGTGCTCGCATGGAAATCATCGAGAACACGCTCGAGACGGACCTCGAGAGCGTCCTCGAGCGACCGCTGTTCTGTTATCTCGCGCAAGCGATCGACGCCGGGCCGCGACTCTCGCCACTGTGGTTCCTGTGGGAGGACGAGTCGCTCTGGATCATCGCCCGGACGGATCGCTCGTACCTCGAGCGAGCGGATCGACGGCCGGAGACGGCAGTTGCGATCGTCGACTTCGACCGCCGTACCGGCCGTGTCGAGCACATCGGGATGCGCGGGACGTCCTCGGTTGAGCCGTACGATCCGGATCGAGCCCAGCGGCTGCTGACGAAGTATCTTGGCGACGAGCGATCCGAGTGGCCGGACGGCTTCGTGGACCTGAGTCCCGACGACTACCGGCTCATCCGTTTTGTCCCAAAGACGGTCGTCGCGCGCGACCAGTCGTATCCGGCGCCGTCCGCGGTCCGGGAGAATGGCCAGTGACGGCTCGTCGCGAACTCGGTCGCCGGTCCCGCTCAGTACGCCGCTTCGAACACGCTAACGAGGAAGCGGGTTCGCGAAACCGACGGTTCGCAGCGGATCAACACACCGATTCGACGTACACAAGCAGATACGTCGCGTCCTCGTATTCGACGTACGTCGGCTCGCCGTACTCGAGTTTCTCGGTAACGTTATCCGAGGCCGCCAGCTCCTCGCTATCGATCCCCGCGAGTCGATTATCGGGATCTGTTCGTTCCGAGGGGGCAATTTCGTCTTCCATTCCCGGCTCGTACGCCTCGCTCGCCGCAGTGAGCGCATCGGAGAGGTACTTTGAATCGGTGAGTCCGTCCTTCTCGGCGTCGAGTACCGGTTTCTCCGCCGGCACGTCGGGCGCGACGTAGACCTCGAGATGACCGATTCGCGGGCAGTCATATGTCGGCACCTCGGTTTCGTTTTCCTCGTCCGGATCACGGCCGGGGTTCGTGTCCTGCTCTCCCGCGTCCTCCGGTTCGTCTTCCCCGCCGGACGGACCCCTCCCAGTTAGACAGCCCCCGAATCCGGAAATCGAAAACCCCGCGGTGAGACCGAGAAACCCTCGTCGTTCCATACGATATTGTTATTATAGATTTGATGAGTATCTTCTAGAAGGTCAAATACCGATTGTACCGACCGCCGAGTCCTGACCGATCCCAGGCGGTCGTCTGGGCGGTTGCAGCGCGTTCAGTACCCCGCCTCGAACACGTCGGCGATATCCTCCTTCTCCATCCGGCGCGGATTCCGGTCGATATTGTGCTGGGAGTGCTCGAGCGCGATGTCGGCGAACGAATCGAACTCCGACTCGTCGACGTCGCCGACCTCGCGAATCTGGTTCGGAATCCCGATATCGTCGTTCAGCGCTTTCACGGCGTCAACGGCGCGGTGAGCGCGCTCGAGCGTCGACTCGTCCTCGCGTTCGGGAACGCCGAGCAGGCCCGCGATTTCGGTGAACCGATCGGGTTCGGCGGGGACGTTGTATTCCATCACGTGTGGCAGCAGGACGGCGTTTGCCAGCCCGTGGCCGAGCCCGCACTCGGTTCCGAGCGGGTAGGTGAGGGCGTGGACGGCGCCGAGCCCGGAGTTGACGAACGCCTGGCCGGCCAGCGTGGCGGCGAGGCTCATCGCGTAACGGGCCTCGTCGTTGTGCTCGCCCTGGTGGACCGCCTCGCGGAGGTTGTCGCCGATCAGTTCGATCGCATGGAGAGCGAGCGCGTCGGTGTAGGGCGTCCGCAGCGTCGAGACGTAGCTCTCGACGGCGTGGGTGAGCGCGTCCATTCCGGTCGCGGCCGCAACCTGCGGCGGGAGCGAGCGGGTCAGTTCGGGATCGACCAGCGCCAGATCAGCGAAGAGGTGTTCGGAGTAGACGACCTTCTTGTTCCCGCCGTCTTCCTTATCCGCGAAGACGCCGATGTGGGTCACCTCGCTGCCGGTGCCGGCGGTCGTCGGCAGCAGAACCGTCGGCCGGCCGGGACCTGGGACGTTCCCCATGCCGAGCATCTCGCGGACCGGCTCGTCGTATTCGACCAGTACCGACGCAAGCTTCGCGGTGTCCATACTCGAGCCGCCGCCGACGCCGATCACGACGTCCGCGTCGACCGCCGCGACTTCCTCGGCTGCCGCTTCAGCGAGTGCGAGTTTCGGTTCCGGCGTGACGCCGCCGTAGGTCGCCACCTCGACCCCCGCCGCCTCGAGCGCGTCGACGACCGGGTCGGCCGCCCCGGCCTCGAGCACGCCCTCGTCGGTCACGAGCAGCGCCGAATCGATGCCCTCCTCGCCGGCGTAGGCCTCGAGTTCGGCCGCTGCGCCCATCCCGTAGCGGATATCGTTCGGACTGCCGACGCCGTTGACGTCGCGGATAGAACCGATGCCGTCGAACATGACGGGATACATACCGATCACCGCCAAAAGTGTTCCCATCCCACAGGGACCGCAACCGGGGTCGGCCCCGCGACAGAACCCTTTTGCTCCGGCAGTCGAACGATTACGTATACGTATGCTCCTCGAGTCACCGATCGCCGTCCTCGGACTCCTCGCGACGGTCGGCGTGTTCGGGTACGTCTACCGCGACGCGACGAACGTCGAGATGGGGCGCCCGCTGCTGTGGGCGACGATCGCAGCGGCCCCGGTGCTGGTCGGACTCGGACTGTACCTGTTCGCGTCGGTGCCGACGACCGGGACGATCATGACGGCCAACACCGGCGCGGTGATATACACGTTCGAACGGGAGGTCATGCTCGAGGACGACGATCCGCCCGAGCCGGGCGAGTTGCCCCACCAGAAGTGACCGAGTTTTCAGTACGGCTGGACGGTTCCGTCCGCCGACCTCTCGCGGAACGAACTGGTGTGCGTCGATCGGAGACGGATCCGTCCGGTCGGCTACAGGCGAGATAGTACGTGACGCCGATCGCGGCGCGTGCGGCCGGTATTCGTTCTAACCAGTTCGATTCAGAAGCGGAGAGCTAGATTGAACACGGCGATAGCTGTACGGCCGAGGTATGGGGGGTGACAGCCAGCGCGTCGAGACGGACGCCATCGAGGTGGTGAATTTCCTCACGCAGTCGCCCGTTCGGGTCGCGATACTGAAACACCTGTCCGACGCCGACCGGCTGCGCAAGTCGGAGCTCAAGGAGCGCTTCGACGTCTCGCAGGTGACGCTGACGCGCAACCTCGACGCCCTCGAGGAGCGAGCGTGGATCCGCAATCACGTCCGGGAGTACGAGCTGCTGCCGTCGGGGAAACTCGTCGTCGACGCGGTCGAGACGATGCTCGAGACGGTCGAGTTCGTCGAGTCGATTCAGCCGTTCCTCCGCTGGTTCCCCGAAGACGAACTCGAGTTCGACGTGACCGCGCTCGCGGACGCGACGGTCGTCGTCGCCGAGTCGACGAACCCGTACGCGCCGGTCAACCGACACATCGAGGCGATGAAAACCGTCGACCGGTTTCGCTGTTTGCTGCCCGTGGTCGGCTTGCCGGCGATGACGGTCGCTCGGGAATCTATTCTCGAGCGAGGCACGCACCAGGAGATTATCTACAGCCCGGACGTCCAGTCGACGCTGCGAACGGATCCGCAGTACCGGGAACTGCTCGAGGACATGCACGGCTGTGAGAACTGCCGAATGCGCGTCGCCGAGTCCGAGATTCGATACTACCTCGGGCTCTGCGAGGAGCGGATCCAGATCGGCGTTCAGGACGACGACGGCGTGCCGCAGGCGCTGGTCGAGACCGACCGGGAGGCGATTCGAGAGTGGGCGACTCGTACCTACCGGTCCTACCGAAAGCACTCGGAGCCGCTCGCGTTGTAGTCGTCGACGAACCGAACGCACGCTCGTGATTGCGCTTCGGCTACGTTTCACCCCGCCTTCGTTTTTCACCGCCCTCTGCGTTTCACCGGGTGTAGGATTCGCACCCGCCGTAGTCGATACGTGGAGCGTTCGATTGACGGCGATAGATGTGTTAACATTCCACGAAGTTATTCGCCAGAACGTCCAACGCTCGAACGGAGCCATGAAACGCGCGCTCACAGTCGTGGTGGCCGCGGCACTCGCGGGCAGCCTGCTCGTCGGCGGGTTCGCCGCCGCCGCTGCCGCACACCACGCTCCGAATCACCAACAGCAAGACGTCGACCAGGAAAACGACGCCACCGTCTACACCGGCCCCGGTAGCGGCGACGTCGACCTCGAGCAGAACAACGACAACCACCAGCACCAGCACGGGTCACACCACGCGCCGAGTCAGCAGCAGCAGCAAGACGTCGATCAGGATAACGATGCCACCGTCTACACCGGTCCGGGAAGCGGTGACGTCGACCTCGAGCAGAACAACGACAACCACCAGCACCAGCACGGATCGCACCACGCGCCGAGTCAGCAGCAGCAAGACGTCGATCAAAATAACGACGCAGACATCCGCACCGGGCCCGGGAGCGGCGACGTCGATCTCGCGCAGAGTAACAACAACCACCAGCACCAGTAGTCACCCGTGACGGCGCCGACTCGATCGGAGAGGCACATTTCGACGCGGCGCAGCCGCCGTCGGAGTCGGTAGCGACGCTCGCGAAATCGGACCGCGGCGACCGCCGCGAGTCCGAGCGCGGTTATTATTGCCCTGGGTTCTCTAGACCGCTCCAATGAGCGACTCCGAAAGTGGTCCGAAGCAGGTCGACTCGCCGGACTACCACAGCGAGAACCACACCGCCGCCCAGACCTGCGGCTGGACGGCGAACGCCCTGCGCGGGGAGGGTCGGTGCTACAAGAACGTCTGGTACGGGATCGAGTCCCACCGCTGCATCCAGATGACGCCCGTGGTCAAGTGCAACGAGCGCTGCGTCTTCTGCTGGCGCGACCACCGGGGCCACGCCTACGAACTGGACGACGTCGAGTGGGACGACCCCGAGGCCGTCGCCGACGCCTCGATCCGACTCCAGAAGAAGCTCCTCTCGGGCTTCGGCGGCAACGACGAGGTCCCCCGCGAGCGCTTCGAGGAAGCCATGGAACCGCGCCACGTCGCCATCTCGCTGGACGGCGAACCGACGCTCTACCCCTATCTCCCGGAACTGCTCGAGGCCTTCCACGACCGCGACATCACGACCTTCCTCGTCTCGAACGGCACCAACCCCGACGTCCTCCGAGAGTGCGATCCGACCCAACTCTACGTCAGCGTCGACGCCCCCGAGCGCCACACCTTCGATCAGGTGGTCAAGGCCGTCGAGGACGACGCCTGGGACCGGCTCCTCGAGACGATGGACGTCTTGCGGGAGAAAGAGGAAACCCGGACCGTCCTGCGGACGACGCTGGTCGAGGGCGAAAACATGCACCACCCCGACTGGTACGCGGGGTTCTACCAGCAGGCAGATCCCGACTTCATCGAACTGAAGGCGTACATGCACGTCGGCCACTCGCAGGGGCGGCTCGACCGGTCGTCGATGCCCGACCACGAGGACGTCGTCGCGTTCGCGGAGGACGTACAGGAGTACATGCCCGAGTTCGACGAACTCAAGGGCGTGCCGCCGTCCCGCGTCGCCCTGCTCGCGAAGACCGAGGACACCTGGGTTCCCAAGCTGAAGAAAGACAGCGACTTCTGGGCGCGGGATCCGGTGACAAGCGACTGATCGATCGGACCGGCCTACCCCCGGCCTTCCGTCTGCGTTCTCTCGAGCGCGATCAATCCGCAGTATTACGGAGACGCCAGCGCGTATTCTTCCGACAGCAGTTCGTCGACGCGCTCGAGGTGCTTGCCGGGCGTGACCTTCCGCTGAGTGGGATCGAAGTCGACCACCCCCGCTGCACGGAGCATCGGAATATGCACGTGCAGCAGTTCGACTTCGATCGCGGTCCGTCGATCGATCGACCCTGACGTCGTCGGCTGCGGTTCGCGCTCGGCGACCGTCGCGACCAGTTCGTCGACGGTGACGGCCCCCCTGTCGCGGATCGTCGCGACGATCGCTCGCCGCCGCTCGTTCGCCGCGATTCTGTGTAGTTCGTCCCGACGTAGCCGATTGGCGTCCCCCATGATCGATCGACGGGCCGATGTTTACAGCAGGGGCTTATCATGTTATCCGGTGAGACTGTTGCAGGGCGTGCACGACGAACGACCGGTGATCACCGATCGCCAGCAAGCCGGTCTTCGAACGCCGCGGAGGGTTTGCGCCGAGCGTTCGACCGATACTCCCGGTACAGTTCGGTCGCCCACTCCGCGACCGACGGCTCGGCCGTTTCCAGCAGGGCCCGCGGGAACCCCTCGTCGTCCTCCACGCCGAGTTGAATCGTCCAGTCGTCGTCGATGCCGAGGTAAAACGGAAGCGGCTCGTCGGACACGAAGACCGCCATCCGATCGGTCCGTAGCTGCTCGCGGTACAGCGGGGCGAACGACGCCGACTCGATCGTCCGTTCGACCGCCGGAGAGACGATCAGTTCGGCCTCGAGGTCGCCGTTCGTGACCCGTTCGTGGAGGAGCTTGGTCCCCTCGAGTTCGGTCGACGGGAGAAACGCGCGAAATCGGCTCGTCGACCGCATAAACTCCGTCTGTGCGCGGCCCGGTTTGTACGGGTCGCCGGGCGTCGAGGGGGTGATCGCCGCGCCCTCGAGCTGGTCGATCTCGAGGTCGTACTCGGCGAGCGGAAACCACTCGAGGAACGGCGAGAGGTCCTCCGCCGCGCGGAGGGTCTCGACGAAGTCCAGAAACCCCTCGGCGACGAGCGTGCCGACGGGCGTCAGCCGGTGGCCGTCGGCGTGGCGCTCGACCCAGCCGCACTCCTCGAGCGCGGAGAGCGACCGGGCGACCGTCGACCGCGAACTGTCCAGTTCCGTCCGCAGTTCGCGTTGCGTTGCCGGCCCCGACTCGAACAGCCGCGTCAGGATGTCGATCCGCGCGTCCGACCGAACGAGAAACGCAATGTGTTCGCGTGGCGCCGTCGGGTCCCCCATGTGCCACCGCGTTCGCAGACGAGTACCATAGTCGATTTGGCTCCGGTTATACTGATCGGCAAGCGGACAGCCCCGAATGGTCGGAGCGGCGAGAAGACTTAAGGACGAAACGGCGGAATCCACCGCGAGTGAGTCTCCGATCGTTTCTCGACGCCGTCGGGCCCAGGGAGCACGCGCTGGCCGTCGTCGGCGACGCGACCGAGCCGCTCGAGGAGATGCTCGCGGAGACGTTCGCGGAGACGCAGATCGACATCGAGTCAGGGGGACCGGGTGAGACAGTTGCAGCGTCCGATCTCGCCGCGCTCGATCTCGAGGCGAATCCCGGAGAAGACACCGTCGTCGTGTTACTCGAGAACGAGACGCCGGTCGCGGCCTCCACGATGGACGAACTCTACGAGTCGCTGCTCGCGATTAACTCCGACCTCTTTACGACCGGCGCGCGCGCGCTCGGCGAGATCGAGCTCCCCGACGTGCTCGCGAACCTCGCGGACACTCGCCTGCGTCTGCGGGGGTATCCGCTCGCCCACAACGAGAAACTGGTCCTCATTTTGCTCTCGCGGTACATCGAGCAACGCGCCCACGTCGCCGACGGCGGCACGCTCCGCGCGGCGTTCCAGCGGCTCTCGCGGCTCGACGACGAGGTCGGCACGCTGGCGGTCTACGCGGAACTCGAGCGCGCGGCCGTCGACGTCCACGTGTACGGCACTCCACCGACCGACGAATCGGCCGCGGTCCGCGACCTCGACGTTGCGACCCACACCGGCACGGACGGTGAGTATCGAAACTGCTGGTTCGTCGTCTACGATCCCGCCGATCCGATAGCCGACCCGGATCCCGCGGCGTTGCTGTGCCTCGAGACCGAACCGCGGATCTGGGACGGCTTCTGGACCTTCGATCCGGAGCGCGTCGCCGCCCTCGAAGCGTATGTAGCGACCGAACTGTAGGTGCTGGAGGCTGGCCGAACTGGAGCCGACGCGCTCGCAACGGAAACCGGCAAGCGGCGGGACAACCGGTGGCTTTTCCACCTGCGGGTTCGGAGTACGCAATGAACCGTCGACAACAACGTAACAGTTGTGTTACGCATCCCATATTCGATATCCTTTTGGGGAGCCGGGGCTAACGTTGAGTCATGTCACTGACAACGGAGTCCGCCGTCGGCCACGACGAACTTGCGGTTCTCAAGCTGTTGGCCCTCGAGGGCGGGCTCGAGGGCGACGTCAAGATTTCCTGCGCCCGCCTCGCGGAGCGGCTCGACGCGTCGAACCAGACCGCCTCGCGGCGGCTGCAGCGTCTGGAGAGCGCGGACCTGCTCGAGCGCGACACCGTCAGCGACGGCCAGTGGGTCGCGATCACCGACGACGGTGAGCGCGCCCTCCACGCGGAGTACGAGGACTACCGCCGCATCTTCGAGACGGACGCCGAAGTCGACCTCGAGGGGACCGTCACCAGCGGCATGGGGGAAGGTCGCCACTATATCTCGCTGCCGGGCTACAACCGCCAATTCGAGGAACGCCTCGGCTACGAGCCGTTCCCGGGCACGCTGAACGTCGACCTGCGCGAGGACAGCGTCCGCCGGCGCAGCGCCGTCTCCTCGCTCGAACCGGTGCCGATCGACGGCTGGGAGGACGACGACCGGACCTACGGCCCCGCCGTCTGCTACCCCGCGACGATCAGTACCAGCGATGGCGACACCTACGACGGCGCCCACACGATCGCCCCCGAGCGCACCCACCACGACGAGGACCAGCTCGAGGTCATCGCGCCGGACAAGCTGCGCGACGAACTCGGGCTCGAGGACGGCGATCACGTCACCGTCTCGGTGGGTGATCGCGAATGACGGGTCGACACGCGGGTCCGCGGTCGAACGCGAACGCAAACGCGAACGCGACCGCTGACGGCGGAACTGCGGGCGCGGCGACCGATACCGCCGACGCCGACGGCGTCGACGAGGCGCTCGAGGCGCTGCGAGCCGGCGAGCCGATCCTCGTCCACGACGCGGCCGACCGCGAGGGCGAGACGGACCTGATCTACCACGCCGACGCCGTCACGCCCGAGGCCGTCGCGCGCCTGCGCAACGACGCCGGCGGCCTCGTCTGCGTCGCGCTGGGCCACGACGTCGCCGAGGCGTTCGATCTCCCCTTCTACGGCGAGGAAGTCGACCACCCCGCGGCCGAGGCTCACGAGCTCGGCTACGACGACCGCTCGTCGTTCTCGCTGACGGTCAACCACCGCGACACCTACACCGGCATCACGGACAACGACCGCTCGACGACGATCCGGGCGCTCGGCGAGGCCGCCGCCGCGCCCGCAGACACTGACTTCGCCGACCAGTTCCGCGTTCCCGGCCACGTCCACCTCCTGAAGGCCGCGCCCGACCTGCTCTCCCAGCGCGAGGGTCACACCGAACTCGGCATCGCACTCGCGAACGCCGCCGATCTCCCGCCCGCGGTCGTCGTCTGCGAGATGCTAGACGACGAGACCGGCGAGGCGCTCTCGCCGGCCGACGCCCGCGCCTACGCTAACCGGCACGACTTCGCCTACCTCGAGGGCCGGGACGTCCTCGAGCGGCTGGGCTGAGCGACTGCGAGGAAGCGGCGGCGTCAGTCGCCTTCGGATTCGAACGCGCTCCGATCGGCGTCGGAGCCGCTCCGGTAGACCGCGTAGAGAACGAGCACGGCGATCGCGAAGTCGAAGCTGTGTTCGACGAGGTGGTGGGCAGTCATCGGAACGAGTCCGAACACCGTCCCGAGCCCGGTGATCGACCGCGCGACGAGCAAGCCGAGAACGACCGTGATCAGCAGGTACCGGCGCGACCGTCGCCGCGAGTACGCGACGACGCCGCACGCGAAGAGGATCGTCGTCCCGACGACCGCCAGGACGATGACGGCGAGTAACACCGGCGCGAGTTTCGGGTCCAGCCACCCGACATCGAAGGAGTTCGTAGGGTCCATCGCCGCTATCCTACATCGGCGGGAGAGTCACGTATGTGCTTCGGTCGAGCAGGATCGCGCCGCTCGCCGCCCGAAACGGGCGGATCCGCTTGCCGGCTGCACTCGCAGGCCGCGTCTCAATCAGCCCCGTTTCCGTAGTTCGATACCATCACCGATACCCGTCGTACGACCCGTTCTCAAATACCGGGAACGGGCGGAACCCGTTATCAGTCCGGCATCGCTACCCGCGAGTACCGACCGGAGCCGCGATCACCGCCATGACCGATACTCGACGTACGATCCGAGCGCACGTCCAGTCGAACGCCGGAATCCACTTCAACGAACTCGTCCGCGAATCGGAGTTCGCGCCGGGCCAGATCCAGTACCACGTCCGCCGGCTGCTCGACGAGGACGACCTCGTTCGCGAGGAGTTCTACGGCCGCACCCACTACTATCCCCCGGAGTACGACGAGTGGGAGCGCGCCGCGCTGGCGCTGTTCCGCCGCGAAACGAGCCGCGACATCGTCGTCTACCTGATCGGCGACGAACCCGCCGCTCCCCGAGCGGTCGCCGACGCCCTCGACATCGCCCGGAGCACCCTCGAGTACCACCTCGATCGGCTCGTCGAGCGCGGTATCGTCGAAAAGCGGTACGACGACCGGAACCGGGTCACGCTGGAACTCGCCGCGCCCGACCGGACCGGCGAGTTGCTTTCGGAAGTGGAGCCGACCGTTCCCGACCGGCTGGTCGATCGGTTCACGCGGCTTATCGACGACCTGCTCGAGGACGCGTCCGGGTCGGAGTCCGCGTAGCCTCGTTCTCGTTCCCATCACCTTTCGTCCTCGCGTCGCCACCCGGCGAACGGGGATTACGCTCCGCAAATCGCGAACACTTAGTACGATGGCTTCTAACACTCCCGATCATGGGATTCGACGAGATGGACGTCGACACGATCTGGATGGACGGCGAGTTCGTCGACTGGGACGACGCGCAGGTCCACGTGCTCACCCACGGCCTCCACTACGGGAGCGGGGTCTTCGAGGGCGCGCGCTGCTACGACACCGAAAACGGGCCGGCGATCTTCCGCTGGGAGGAGCACTTAGAGCGGCTCTTTCAGTCCGCCAAGCCCTACGACATGGACATCGACTTTACGAAGGAGGAGCTCACCGAGGCGACCAAGGAGCTCATCCAGCGTCAGGAGTTGGAGTCCTGTTACATCCGGCCGATCGCCTTCTACGGCTACAACTCGCTGGGCGTGAGCCCGAAGGACTGCCCGACCAAGACCGCCATCGCGGTCTGGCCGTGGGGCGCCTACCTCGGCGAGGACGCCTTAGAGAACGGGATCGAAGTGATGATCTCCTCGTGGCGCAAGCACGCCTCGAGTCAGATTCCGACGAACGCGAAGACGACGGGACTGTACGTCAACAGCATGCTCGCGGGCGAGGAGGCCCGGCGCAACGGCTTCGCCGAGGCGATCGTCCTCAACAAGGAGGGCCACGTCGCCGAAGGCCCCGGCGAGAACCTCTTTCTCGTGCGCGACGGCGAGATCTACACGCCCGGCCTCTCGGAGTCGATCCTCGACGGCATCACCCGCGACACCGTGATCGAACTCGCCGAGGATCTGGGCTACACGGTCCACGACAACGTCTCGATCTCGCGGGGCGAACTTCACACGGCCGACGAGCTGTTCTTCACCGGCTCCGCGGCCGAGGTGACGCCGATCCGGAAGGTCGACAACGTCGTCGTCGGCGACGGCTCCCGCGGGCCGATCACCGAGGACATCCAGTCGACGTTCTTCGAGGTCGTCGAGCGTAAGACCGACGAGTACGACGAGTGGTTCGAGTACGTCTGAACCGATTCACTCGCTTCAGGGGACGACGTTAGTCGGCCGCTCGAGTGTCCTCGACGAAGTCTGTTTCTACGCCGACCGTTGTTTGCCGTCGAGCGAGACGCTATCGTCCCCTACAGGCACGCAAATGCCACGCCGGAAGCTAACCGGACGGATCGCCGTCTCTCGAGTGATGCGATCACTACTCCAGCTACCGCGCTCGCGTTCTCGAGAGCGATCCGAACCGGAAACCGAAACCGCCTCACGAGCGAGCACGACCACACGGAAGGGGTCCGAAGCCGACTCGATCGCCGAAGACCCGCTGTTTCGCCTCGGCCGCGCCATCTTCGGCGGCATTCTCGCGTTCACCGCGGTGGACAACCTCCGGAACTTGGAGGAGCGGGTTCAGTACGCCGACGCCAAGGACGCACCGGCGCCCGAACGGTCGGTGCCCGCGGTCAGCTCCGCGCTGCTGGCCGGCGGGCTCGGCGTCGCGCTGTGGCGTCGGCCGGCGGCTGGCGCAGCCGCGATCGCCGGCTTCCTCGCAGGGACGACGCCCGTGATGCACGACTTCTGGAACGAGGACGATCCGGAGACAAAGCAGCAGGAACTCACCCACTTCCTCAAGAACGGCGCGCTGTTCGGCGCGGCGCTCGCGTTCATGACGCAGGGACGACGCCGGGACGAGCGGTAGCGCCGTCGGTAGTCGTCAGTCGTCGTCCGACGCTTCCGCGTTCTTGTTCGGATTCGTCGTCTCGTCGACCACGTCGATCGAGACTCCCGCGTCCATCCCTCGCTGGCGATCCGCGTCGCCGAACCCGGCGCTTAAGACCCGCGTCAGCGCGTCCTCGACGTCCTCGTCGAGCTCGGTGATCCGGTCGGGCTTGACTTCGATGACGTACCCCGTCGTGATGTTCGGCGACGTCGGCAGAAAGAGGATCTCCCGCCCGTCGTCGGTCACTTTCCCCGTCTTGAACGCCGTCATCCGGAGCCCCTCCCACACCTCGAGTTTGACCGGCTTCTGGAGCGATTCCTGCTCGCCGAAGGCGGTTTCGGCGGCCATCTTCGAGGCGTTGTAGATGACCCGCATCACGGGGACGCGGTTCGCGACGTTGTCGACGAGCCGTTCGACGAGGCTGCCGACGGTGGTCCGCATGAGGTAGCCGACGGAAAAGGTGAGGATCGTAAAGACGGTCAGCGCGACGACGACGCGCAGGAACTGCGCGAGCTGTTCGCGAGTTTGCGGGTTCCCGAGCGGCTCGAGCGCTTCGGGCCTGAGTATGATCCCGGGCGTGACGCCGGCGACGATTCCGTAGAGCCAGTAAATAGCGTAGAGGGTAATGAGAATCGGGCCGAGGACGATGAGCCCGCTCGCGAAGTCCCGCTTCCACGAAGCCATGTCGTGAGACTCTCACCACGGGCTAATGAGCCCTTCCCTTTAGCGGCCGAGGATCGCCCGCAGGGCGAACCGGAGGTTCTCCGTCCGTTCCATCGCGCGCCGGTAGAAGTAGGACTTCCAGCGCGGGCCGTAGGGGACGTACTGCCAGACCTCGTAGTTGGCGGCGAGGTCGTACTGGGCATCCTCGCGCACGCCCATGAGCATCTGGAACTCGCAGTCGGTGCCGTACTCCTCGTGCAGGTCGATCGCGCGCTCGATCATCGCCGGATCGTGGCTCCCGACCGCGATCGTCGGCCCGTCGTCGTAGTGGGCGAAGGCGTACTCGAGCAAGGCCTCGTACTCGCGGTTCACGCGCTCGGCGTCTCTGTAGGCAATGTCGGCCGGCTCGTCGTACGCGCCCTTGACGAACCGGACCTTTCCGGGGACGTCGGCGAGCCGCTCGACGTCGTCGCGGGTCCGCTTGAGATTGGCCTGGACGCAGACCCCCACACCTCCCTCGTGCTCGCGTGCGAGGTCCTCGAAGGCGTCGAGAGTCGCGTCGGTCGTCGTGTGGTCCTCCATGTCGATCCAGACGAAGACGCCGTGGTCCGCTGCGGCCTCGACGACGCCAGCCAGTTCCTCGCGGAACACGTCTTCGCCGAGGTCGAGTCCCAACTGGGTGGGTTTGACCGAAATGCACCCATCGAGGTTCGAGCCCGCGATGTCGCCGGCCAGCGCTCGGTACTCCGCCGCGTCCGAGCGAACGGGCGGGCGCTCGTCGTAGTGTTCGCCCAGCAGGTTGACGATCGCCTTGACGTTGCGGCCGTTGAGCCGGCGGACGTGCTCGAGGGCCTCCGCCGGGGACTCGCCCGCGACGAACCGGTCCGCGATGGGCGGAATCATACTCGAGGCATCGACGGCCGGACGTAAGGTGTTTGGTGTCCGTGAAAGTGTGTGCGACGGACCAGTCCCGACGGCGGCCGCGCTACGCTCGAGCGCGGCCCGTCGCTCGCGGGCGATCCGAGCCGCGACGATCTCTGCGACGGCGACGAGAAACCACCGGCGATTAAGACGCGGGGGTTCGTCCCCGCGGATATGACGCTACTCGAGACTGTCGTCGTCGCTTTCTGGGCGATGCTGCCGGCCTACGTTCCCAACAACGCCGCGGTGCTAGCCGGCGGGGGACGACCGATCGACGGCGGTCGAACGTGGGGCGATAGACGGGTACTCGGGGACGGCAAGACCTGGCGCGGTACGGCGACGGGGATTCTCGCGGGGCTCGCGCTGGCGGCCCTCCTGACCGTCCTCGCACCGGCCGTCAGCGACGCGCTCGGCTTCGACGTGCCCGCGTTCGAGCCGCTCGCGGCGCTCGGCCTCGCCGCCGGGGCGATGCTCGGCGACATCCTCGCCTCCTTTCTCAAGCGCCGAGCCGGTCGCCAGCGCGGCGCGATGTTCCCCGGACTCGACCAGCTCGACTTCGTGGTCGTCTCCCTGCCGCTGACGGCGCTGCTCGCGACCGACTGGTTCCGCGACGTCTTCACGTGGGACGTGATCCTGGTCGTCGTCGTCGTCACGCCGATCCTGCACGTCTCGACGAACGTGATCGCGTACAAGCTCGGACTGAAGAACGAACCCTGGTAGTCGGGCTGGAGAACGAACCTGCTGGCCCAGCCCGATCCCTGACGACTCGAGCGATTTTCGGTTTTCGACGTGCTCGGCAGCTCACTCGAGCGCCGATTCCAGATCCGCCGCGACCCGCGCGTAGGCCTCGTGGGCCACGTCGACGTCGACCGGCGCCGAGATCATGCCGAAGAAGCCGTGGATCATGTCCTCGTAGTTGTGGTAGCTGACCGGGACGCCCGCCTCCTCGAGGCGCTCGGCGTAGGCGGCGCCGTCGTCTCGCAGCGGATCGAAGCCGGCGGTGACGACCGTCGCCGGCGGCAGGTCCGAGAGGTCGTGCGCGCGCCGCGGCAGCGCGTAGACGTTGCCCCGGTCGACGTCGCGAGCGAAGTAGTGGCGCTCGAACCACGACGAATCGGCGGCCGAGAGGAAGTAGCCCTCCGCGTTTTCTTCGAAGGCGTCGGTCGGCCGCGGATCTCCCGTTACGGGGTAGAGCAGTACTTGGTACGCGACGTCGGGTCCGCCGCGGTCGCGGGCGAGCAGCGCGGTCGCCGCGGCGAGATTGCCCCCGGCGCTGTCGCCGGCGAGGACGAGCCGGTCGGGATCGGCGCGCAGTTCGGCGGCCGTCTCCGCCTCCGCGGCCCACTCGAGGGCGGCGTAGCAGTCGAGCAGCCCCTCGGGGAACGGATATTCGGGGGCGAGTCCGTAGTCGACGCTGACCACGGGATACCCCGTCTCGTCGGCGAACTTTCGGCAGGTATCGTCGTGGGTGTCGACGCTGCCGACGACCCAGCCGCCGCCGTGGAAGTACAGCACGAGCGGCCGCTCCTCGCCGTCGGTCCCCGGTTCGTAGACCCGAATCGGAACGTCGCCGCGCGGGCCCTCGATCGCCCGGTCCTCGACGGACTCGAGGTCGACGACCGGCTCGCCGCTGCGCAGTTTCTCGAACATCCCCCTGGCGTCCTCGACGGTGCCCTCGTCGAACGACAGCGCCTCGATCGACTCGTAGCGCTCGAGGAATCGCTGCACGTCGGGATGCGGTTCGTCGGCGCGTTGCGGTGTCATCACCTAGACCTCGCCGCTGTGCGAGTAAAATGTGGCTTTCGCGGAAGTTCGCAGATCGACTGCCGCCGTCGTGGCACTACCGTCGGCGCGGTTCCACACCGCTTATTTCGTCGGGGCACGCCACTCCGAGCAATGACGAATCAGGAACTCATCGACGCCCTGCGCGACGCGGAGGCCGTCAAGTTCGGCGAGTTCGAACTCTCCCACGGCGGCACCAGCGAGTACTACGTCGACAAGTACCTCTTCGAGACCGACCCGACCTGCCTCGAGGCCATCGCCGACGCCTTCGCCGAGCGGATCGAACCGGGCGACAAACTCGCCGGCGTCGCCCTCGGCGCGGTCCCGCTCGCGGCCGCCACGAGCGTCGCCGCCGACGCGCCCTACGTCATCGCGCGCAAGCAGCGCAAGGACTACGGGACGGCCAACCTGATCGAGGGCCGCCTCGAGGAGGGCGAGGAGGTCGTCGTTTTAGAGGACATCGTGACGACGGGGACGAGCCTCGTCGACGCGATCGAGGCGCTGCGCGAGGCGGGCGCGACCGTCGAGCGCGCGCTGGTCGTGGTCGACCGGCAGGAGGGCGGCCGCGAGAACGTCGAGGACGCCGGCGTCGAGATGGAGGCGCTGGTGACAGCCGAGGAGCTGCTGGCGGACGCGGAGCGGGACTGATTGCAGCAGCTTCGTTTCCAATGCCCTCGAGCGATCAGCGATGACTGTCAATATTCCGTCTCACGTTCCGCGAGAGCAGCAGACGATCCAACTCTCGCCGTCAAAGGTGGAGGCGTTTCGTGAGTGGACCGTCGAGGGAACCGGACTAACCGCCGCCGCCCGCATCACCGATCCCGACGGACGGATCGCGCTCGTCAAGAACCGCTGGTCCGACGGCTGGATCGTCCCCGGCGGCGCGGTCGAGTCCGGCGAAGCGCCCGCCGACGCCGCGCGGCGCGAAGTGCGCGAGGAGACGGGCCTCGAGGCGACGATCGACGAGCCGCTGCTCGGTATCGATCAGACGTACGTCTCCGAAACTGAGAACGGCGGCGAGACTCGACTATCGGCGCAGTTCCTCGTGTTCGACGCTCGAGCGGACGGATCGATTCCCGATGTCGAGCGGCTGGGCGTCGAACAGGGCGAAATCAGAGCGGCGCGGTGGTTCGAGACGTTGCCTCCGAACCTGCACGAAGACGACCTGTTTCGACCGCACCTCCGAGAATAGCTGTCGCTTGATTGTAGTTTCCGCCAACTCTCACTGCCCATACGATTCGAACTTCTCGAGCACCGTCTCGAGTTGGTCGTCCGTCAGCGTCTGCGGTTCCAGCCCCGCCGAACGGGACTCGAGGTAGAGCCGCGCTAAGCTCTCGACGTGATGGGTGTTCTCGAGGGCGGTCTCTAGGTCGGGAGCGGTGACGACGAGGCCGTGGTTTTCGATGAGCGACGCCGTCGAGCCGGCTTCGGTCATCGCAGTGACGATGTTTTCGGCAAGTTCGTCGGTGCCGTAAGGAGCGTACTCGGCGACGGGGACCCGCTTGCCGACGGCGACGATCATGTAGTGGATCGGCGGCAGCGGCTGGTTTGCGACGGCGAGCGCCGTCGCCCACGGCGAGTGGGTGTGGACGATCGCGCCGACGTCCTCGCGCCGGTAGATGGCGCTGTGCATCGGCACCTCGCTGCTGGGTGCCATCTCGCCGTCCAGTCGCTCGCCGTCGGTGCCGACGACCGGCACGTCCTCGACGTCGAACCCGTCGTAGGGGACGCCGGTCGGGGTAATCGCGAAGGCGTCTCCGGGGCCGGCGTCGGTGTCGTCACCGCTACCGCGAACGCTCAGGTTCCCCGTCCGACCCGGCGTGAGGTCGGCCAACTCGGACGCGTGCTCGACGACTGCTCGGCGCTCGGTCTCGAGGATCACGATACCAGATCGGTTAGCTCTCCGAGAGTATCTATGCTGTGGTCGGCTTGCCGTTCCGTGGCGGCGCGGTCCGCCGACTCGGTCGCGTCCGACTCCTCGCTCGGATCGAACAGCACCGTCTCTAGGCCGACCGCGTTCGCGCCCGCGATGTCGGCCTCGAGGTCGTCGCCGACCATCACCGCCTCCGACGCCCGACTGTCGAGTCGCGCGAGCGGCAGCGTGAACATGACCGACGCGGGCTTCTCCTGGCCGGTCTCCTCGGACGTGAGCACCAGATCGACGTAGTCGGTCAGTCCCAGTCGCTCGAGTTTCGCGAGCTGGATCGTCGTCGTGAGGTTGGTCGTGATCGCGATATCGACGCCTTGCTCTTGTAATTCCTCGAGCGTCTCCTTTGCATCGGGGACAAGGCTCATCTCCTCGAGGTAGGCGCTCCAGTAGGCGTCGCCCAGCGCCAGCGCGTCGCCCGGCCGAGGCGACCCGGTGTGGAGCTCGAGGGCGCGCTTGAAGTAGAGGTAGCGCTCGTGGGAAGCGGCGGTGCCGCCGGTGTCGCGTTTTACCTCGCGGCGACCCGCCTGATAGAACTCGGCGAACGACTCGTGGTCGAAGTCGTAACCTAGTTCCTGCGCTCGCTCGAGTGCGGCGGCTTTCCCCGCCTGGTTGCACGGCGGGTACGGGTAGAGCGTGTTGTCGAGGTCGAAGAGCACGGCGGTTGCCATGCGCTACCAGTCGCACGGCAACGAGAAACGAGTACCGGTCTCGCCGCCGACCGCCTCGAGACGGAACAACCGTACGATGGCGCGACAGCGCGACGGCTGCCGTCGCTGCGCTCGCAGACCATCACAATGTTTTTAACCTGCTCGAGACTACGCGTATCCACGATGGTAGGTGTCCGCTTTACAGGGGCGTTTGCCCGCTTCTAATCCACACCAACACCTACCGCTCGCTGTGTCGTCGTCGCAGGACCGACAGAGCCGAGCGGCCCGGGCGGACCACCCGCCGAACTTCTCACAGAAGTTCCCAGATCAGTTACAGCGATAGCCACAGCCACATCCACACCACACTCATGTCAGAATCAGATTCACAGGAGCGGATCGCAGTCGTACTGCCGGACGGATCGGAACTCGACGTCGACGCCGGCGCAACCGTCGAGGACTGCGCCTACGAGATCGGGCCGGGCCTCGGCAGCGACACCGTCGCCGGCAAGCTCGACGGCGACCTCGTCGCCAAGGAGGAACCCGTCTACGACGGCGCCGAACTCGAGATCGTCACCGACGGGTCCGACGAGTACCTCGAGGTCATGCGCCACTCCGCGGCCCACTGTCTCGCCCAGGCCGTCGAGCGCCACTACGACGACGTCGACCTCGCGATCGGGCCGCCGACCGACGAGGGCTTCTACTACGACTTCGACAACTTAGACGTCGACGAGGAGGACCTCGCGGACCTCGAGGCCGAGATGGAGGCAATCATCGAGGAAGACTACGAGATCGAGCGCGAGGAAGTCTCGATCGAGGAGGCCAAAGAGCGCCTCGCCGACGAACCCTACAAGCTCGAACTGCTCTCCGAGTTCGCCGAGGAGTCGGATACCGTCACCTTCTACTCGCAGGGCGAGTGGGAGGACCTCTGTGCCGGCCCGCACGTCGACTCGACGGGCGAGATCGGCGTCGTCGAACTGCTCGAGATCGCCGGCGCCTACTGGCGCGGCGACGAGGAAAACGAGATGCAGACCCGCATCTACGGGACGGCCTTCGAGGACGAGAGCGACTTGGAGGACTTCCTCGAGCGCAAGCGCGAGGCCGAGAAGCGCGACCACCGCCGGATCGGCAACGAGATGAACCTCTTCTCGATCCAGGACGTCACCGGCCCCGGACTGCCGCTGTATCACCCGCCGGGAAAGACCGTCCTCAAGGAACTCGAGGACTTCGTCGAGGACCTCAACACGGACGCGGGCTACGAGTACGTCGAGACGCCCCACGTCTTCAAGACGGACCTGTGGCACCGGTCGGGCCACTACGAGAACTACCAGGACGACATGTTCATCTTCGACGTCGGCGACGACGAGTTCGGCCTGAAGCCGATGAACTGTCCCGGTCACGCCGCCATCTTCCAGGACCAGTCCTGGAGCTACCGCGACCTCCCGATCCGCTACGCCGAGAACGGCAAAGTCTATCGGAAGGAGCAGCGCGGCGAACTCTCCGGTCTCTCGCGGGTCTGGGCGTTCACCATCGACGACGGCCACCTGTTCGTCCGCCCCGACCAGATCGAGCAGGAGGTCGAACAGATCATGGACATGATCACGGACGTCCTCGAGACGTTCGACCTCGAGTACGAGATGGCGCTGGCAACGCGCCCCGAGAAGTCGGTCGGCTCCGACGAGATCTGGGAGCGTGCGGAAGAGCAACTCGAGAGCGTCCTCGAGGATCACGGCCACGAGTACGAGGTCGAGGAGGGCGACGGCGCCTTCTACGGCCCGAAGATCGACTTCGCGTTCGAGGACGCCATCGGGCGCTCGTGGGACGGCCCGACGGTCCAACTGGACTTCAATATGCCCGAGCGGTTCGACCTGAACTACGTCGGCGAGGACAACGAGGAACATCGCCCCGTCATGATCCACCGCGCGCTCTACGGCAGCTACGAGCGGTTCTTCATGATGCTCATCGAGCACTACGAGGGTCGCTTCCCGCTGTGGCTGGCCCCCGAGCAGGTCCGCGTGCTGCCGATTTCGGACGACAACCTCGGCTACGCTCACCGGGTGGCCAACGAGTTCGACGACTTCCGCGTCGAGGTCGACGACCGGGACAGCACCTTAGAGCGCAAGATCCGCGCGGCCCACGACGACCGGGTCCCCTACCAGATCATCGTCGGCGACAACGAGGAGGAGGCCGGTAACATCTCGGTCCGGGACCGCTTCGAGGATCAGGAGTACGACGTCGAAATCGACGAGTTCAAAGAGCACCTCGAGGCCGAACTCGAGGAGCAGCGGACTCAGCCGGACTTCCTGCAGGACTGACGGGCTAGACGAGTACGTTCGACTGCGACTTTCTCGCCGCTTCTGTCAACTGCTGCGACAAGATATTTATCCGACTACTCGCAACTGCGCGTATGCCCGCCCTCCACCCGCCGCGGCGCGAATCGCTCGATACGAGCAACCTCGCAACCGGTAGCCGCGACGCTGCTACCTGACGAATGACGAGGAACGGAACGTCCCGCAAGCGACGGACGCTACTCGGTACGCTCGGATCGGGCTTCCTCGGCGCGACGGCCGGCTGCCTCGACTTCGGGTTCCTCGGATCCGACGAGTCGCCGCAGCGGTTCGACGCCGACGAACTCGAGTCAGTCCTCTCGACGGATGTCCCGGACGTCGTTCGGCCGGCGCCGGTGCAGCCGAGCGAAAAAGCCGTCGAGGATGCTCTCGACCGCCTCGAAGAACTGATCGACGCCGTACCGGCGCCGCTTTCGGCCGACGACGTTCCGAACGAGGCCGTCCGGAAAGAGATCGATCGAATACACGAGACTGCGCGGAGCAGACGCGAGGCGGTCGCGGAGTCACCGGATCGATTTCGGACCCTACGACGAAGCATCCGTGCACGCGAGTCTGCCGGCGAAGCGGCGGTCGCGTTCGAAGCGGTCGAGGGCGATCGCTCCCGAGCAGACGTCGAAGCGGCGCGGGAGGAGGTCCGAACCCGACTCGAGGAACGACGCGCCGCCGTCGATCACGTCGGCGACGATCGACAGCGAACGCTGCTGCTCGAGTACCGGCTCGAGCGCGAACTATCCCTCGCCGAGAGGTGGCTCGACGAGTGGACAGACCGCGATACGTCCACTGCACTCGTCGTCGGAGAACTCGGCGGCGTCGTCGAGCGCGCTCGAGCGGCGGCCTCGTTCGCCGCAGAACTCGAGCGTCGACACGAAGAACGGCTCGAGAACGAGCGATCGTTCGCAGACTCGTTCGAGACTGCGCTCGATCGATCCCTCGACTCGATAGACGCGGCGGACATTCCGGACGAATCGACGGACCTCGTCGACGCCGACGTCTCGGATACGATCGGCGAAAAAGTAGCCCTCGAGGGGGCGATTCCGTTCGTGAACGCGGCGGAACGGACGATCGACGCCGCATCGAACGGGGAAGCGGCGACGGCTCTCCGGAACGCCCTCGCGTTCGAGCGAAATCGACGCGCGTACGAGACGATACGCGACCGGATCGAAGACGGCGCCCACCGTTCCCTCGAGACGATTGAGGACGTCCGGGAAGTTCGCGAATCCGCCCTCGAGACCGCGGCCGAGTTACCGTTCGAGCCCGACGAGCCGTCGCTGGGCAGCGACTTCCTCGGGAAAGGGTACGAACGGATCGAGCAAATCGATAGCCAAATCCGAGACCTGATCGACTGGAACCGGAAAATGGAACTGGAAAGCGAGTACGCGGCCTACGTCGTCGTCGGCGCGCAACTCGAGGCGATCCCGGACGCAGTCTCGGTCTTCGAAGAGCGACTCGAGGGACGGGGTTAGGTCCTCGACTCGGATTCCGTTCCGGACGCGGTCCCCGCGTCGCGGCCGACCAGCGCGCGAAGCGTTTCCCGCCCGACGAACCGCGGCACGCGCTCGGCGTACCGCTCGTACTCTGCGCCGTACCGCTCGCGCAGCCACGGCTCCTCGGCGAACGGCAGCGAGAGCCACCAGCACAGGTAGATCGCGCAGACGACGGCCACGGACGCGGAGTTCGCCAGCAGCGCGAACCCGACCGTCGCAACGATGTAGCCGACGTACTGGGGATTCCGCGAGTAGCGGTACCAGCCGCCGGTTCGCAGGTCGCCGGCCAGCCCCTTCGTCTCCTCGACGCCGAGGTCCAGCCCGGCCGCGATGGCGACGGCGTAGCCGCCGACGAACAGCACGGCGCCCGCAGCAAGCGACGGGCCCCGCGGCAGGCCGAGGCTGTTCCAGCTGAGGTACGTGAGCGCGAGCATGACCACGTTGAGCGAGTGCGAGATTCCCCAGTGGACGTAGTAGGTCCAGTCTCGCTCGCCGGGCGGCCAGTACGAGATCAGCCCCAGCGCGCTGGCGACGATTCCCGCGAGGTTCGCGAGTGCGAGCCCGACGCCCGCGGCGAAGACGGCACTCATCAGCGCGTCGGTCATCGGTGCATCACCGCCGTTAGCGGCTCGAGTGGCCGTACCCGTACTGGATCGCCTCTCGAAGCCCGTACTCGATCGAGCGTCATCATATCTCCATGTCGGCCGGCGATCGCTCTGTCGCTTCTCACGGACACACTAGGGAATTTATATGCGATCCCGTGCTGCCGTGCACCTACTGCGATGAAGTACCTCGACGTTCGGCTCCGACAACCCGACTGGATGCTCCACCCGATGCAGCGGTTCATCCGCGAGGAAGACGCGGTCCGCTACGAGGAACTGCGCACGTGGAACATCCTCGGTCCGGAGGGCGACCGCGAGTACGAACTGTTCTACGCCGAGGCCGACCGGGAGGCGTACGTCGAGGCCATCGAGGCCGTCGACTCGGTCCGCTGGTACGACCTGACGCCGATCGACGACGACTCGTTCTACGTCTACATCTGCCAGGAGACCCGCGAGGAAGACGTCCGCTGGCGACAGTCGTTCGCCGCGCTCGACCTCGTTATCGTCCCGCCCGTGATCTACGACTCCGAAGCAGCGTTCTACATGACCGTCGTCGGCGCCGGCGAAGACCTGCAGGCGATGCTCGAGGGGCTTCCCGACGAGATCGACGTCACCGTTCGCGCGATCGGGGAGTACGACCGCCATCACGCGCCCCTGACCGGCGACCTTACCGAACGCCAACTCGAGGCCGTCGCGGCCGCCGTCGAAGTCGGCTACTACGAGGTCCCCCGCGAGGCCGGCGTCGAAGTTGTCGCCGACCGTCTGGGCTGCGCCTCGAGTACGGCCGCCACATTGCTCCAGAAGGCGCAGGCGCGAGTGATGCAGCGACTCGTCCAGCAGCGGGGGCGAGGCCTGCTCGAGGGCGAGACGGACGTCCCTACTGGTGCGAGCGGACCGGGAATCTCCGATCGCAGCTGAGGCTGACCCGGTCGACGAGGGCACGGATGTGACTATTTCACACTCCGACGGCGATCGAAACCCCCATAGTTGCAGGATCGTGCATATGCACTATGAACAGAGCAGAGAAGGCAGCCCTCCAGTTGCGGGCCGTCGACGTGTTGCGAATGCTGAAGGAGACGCGAACGTACGACGAACTCGCGGAGACGACGGGGCTCCCCGCCGGCGATCTCAACCGGTACGTCAACGGGCACGTCCTCCCCGGCACCGACCGCGCCCGCGAGATCGTCGAGGATCTCGGCCGGGACGCGCTCGCGTCCGAACTTAACGCGCGCATCCGCGTCGACGAGGAGGGATACGTGGACAACTCCGCTGCGGTCTTCGACCAGCCGTTCCTCGACCTCGTCGCGCCCGTCGTCGCCGAGGGGTTCGAGTTCGACCGCCCGGACGTCGTGCTCACGGCTGCGACCGACGGGATCACCCTCGCGGCGTCGCTGGCGAGCTACTACGGCGTCCGCTGCGCCTACGCGAAAAAGAGCAAGGAAACCGCCGTCGAGGAGTTCATCGAGGCCCGCCAGCGGCTCCAGTCCGGAATCGAACTCACCTACTACCTCCCCGAGTCGGCCATCGATTCCGGCGAGTCCGTGCTCGTCGTCGACGACCTCATCCGCTCGGGCGAGACCCAGGAACTCCTGCTCGATATCGTCACCACCGCGAGGGCCGACGTCGCCGGCGTCTTCGCGCTCATCGCGGCGGGCGACGACGGCATCGAACGCGCTCGAGCGCGGACGGACGCGCCGGTCGGCGCGCTGACGACGGTCGCGGACAGATAGCCTCGAGTACGACGCCGGTCGTTCGCCGGGTTAGCGGACGATCGTCACCGGCACCGGCGACCGCCGGGCGACCGTCTCGGCGACGCTTCCGAGGAGGATTCTGCTCGCCCCCGTTCGGCCGTGGCTGCCGATCACGATGTGGTCGACGTCGTGTTCGTCCGCGTAGTCGACGATCGATCGCGAGACGCCGCCGACGACGTGATCCGTCTCGATCTCGACGCCGCGGTCCGCGGCTCGCTCGCGGGCGCCCTCGAGCAAGTTCTCGGCTCGCTCTTCGTGGTGTTCCTGCAGTTGGTCGTAGTTGGCCATCGTCCCGCCCTCGACGCCCGTCGCGGCGTAGAAATCGCCCGGGTCGAGGACGTGCAAGGCGGTGATCGTCGCGTCCGGATACTCGGAACAGGCGAACTCGAGGGCTTCGGTCGACTGGCTCGAGTCGTCGATCGGGACGAGTACGTGGTTCGGCATGTCTGACACTACGGCGGTCGGAACTTAAGTTCCTGCTACGGTTGGCACTGATCGGGAAGTCGACGCGGGGTCGAAAAATCGAAGATCGTGGGTTGAAGATTGAGTCGCGGCGTCGAAAACCGACCGCTCGGCGATGCGAAGCGGGTTACTTCGCGCGACCCTGACCGCCGTTGTTGGACGGACGGACCTTCTCGGCGCCTTTGCCGCGGTTGTTGAGGCCGCGGTTGTCCTTGCCCGCGTTGGTCAGCCCGCGGAACGCGCGGTTCTGGTGGGCGTCGTCGCAGATCCAGTTGAGGTCGTCGTCGTTTTCGATCGCCGGGTGTTCGGGATCCACGAGGATCACTTCGAACCACTTCTGGGAGCCGTCTTCGCCGACCCAGTAGCTGTTGAGCACCCGCAGGTTGGGGTACTTCCGGGAGACGCGCTCCTCGCCGATGCGCTGGATGTTCTTGCGCCGCCCGATGCGGTTGACACCCTGGCGCTTGGATCGGCGACCGGCCTTGAAGCGCTGCTTCCGGGCGGTCCCCTTCCGGACCGACACGCGGGTCACGACGATGCCCTGCTTGGCCTTGTAGCCGAGTTCCCGCGCCTTGTCCAGACGGGTCGGGCGCTCGATGCGCTCGATGGCGCCCTGCTTGCGCCACTCCTGCTTTCGCTGCCACTGCAGTTCCCCGAGCTTGCCGTCGTCGGGGTCCTTCCATGCGTCCTTGATGTGGGAGTAGAAGCTCCGTGCCATGATTATCACCTGCGGGCGTTTCCTGGTTCAATCCCGAACTTCGAGATCACATCCCGACCTGTGGCGGCGCCGCATCACTGCAGCGCCGCGTGAACAGGTGCCCGCTGGCGCCCGCGACCCAGCGAGTTGCCCGAACGTACCCAGCGTTCCCGTATAAGCGCTTCGAACCGTCGAAACGGGATGTGGTCCCGCACACCACAATCGATCGGCCACTCGAGCGAAGCGAATCCTGTCCGTCGGCTCTCAGAAGTCGCCGGTGATGATGTCCGCGACGCGCTGGCGATCGAACAACGCTCGATCGCTCGTTACGTCGCCGAACACGTCCGGATACAGCTGCTGTGCTGCACGCTCGGTCAGGAACAGGTTGTGGATCGGCCCCTGGTGGAGGTAGCCGCCGCGATAGACCCGATCGTTCTGGACGGCGGTGAGTCGACTCGCGGACGAATGCTCCCGCATGTATTCGAGGACCGTCTCCCGGAACTCCGTCGCCGACTTCCGCTCGTGGCCCCGCAGCAGGATGACGTCCGGATCGATCTCGAGTAACCCCTCGTAGTCGAGCTTCCCGCGATCGGTCGTGCTGAGGTTGTCGATCCCGGTACCCGCAAGGGCGTCCTCGACGCCGAGGTCGCGCCACTGTTTCTTGCTCGTCCCGCGGTCTGTCAACCGGTACGGCGAGAACGACTCGGGCTCGAGCGTTTCGTCGTAGGTCAACAGGACGCTCGGGCGGTCGTCCGCCGGCGGAAGCTGTCGCTGGATGTCGGCGATGAACTCGTCGTGAAGGTCCGCAAAGGCCTCGTAGCGCGCTTGCTCCTGAAATACTTCGGCGACTTTCTCGAAGGCTTCGTAGAGCGTGTAGTACCGATACTCGTGCCAGTCGTCCGACCGGCGGAAGATCAGATTCCCGACGAACGGCCCGACGCTGTCGGCGATCTCCGCGACGTCCTCCTCGCGCCAGTCGAACCAGTTGACGAGCATCTGCGGGTCGTAGAGGTGGACGTCGTTCTCGAGTTCGTAGAACTCCTCCCGGGTTCTGACTTCGGGGTACGACTCGATCGCCTCGCGGTTGACGGAGACGTCCGGCAGTTCGTCGTAGACGTCGGTGTAGTACCGGTCCGCGCCGCCGATGCCCGTCATGCCCTCGGCCTGCCCGAGCGCGACGGCCATGTCCGCGTACCCGCCGTCGTACGCGACCCAGCGTTCGGGAACCGACCCGAAGGTGACCTCGCCGACCGGTTCCATCGATACCGTGTACGGGTCGTCGTCCGTACTCGAATCGCTCTTCCCCTCGGTCGTCGATTGCGAATCATCGGTCTCGTTGCTACAACCGGCGAGCAACGTCGCGCCGAGGACCGTTCCGCCGTATTTCAACGAATCGCGCCGCGTCGGGGCCTGAACTGCGTCAACGTCAGTTGGCATAGGTTTTAGGCTTGCCTAAAGAAATAAAACGATTTCTATTTTTGGCCGGCCTAAATATACGGCGGACGATCAGTAGGGGCTCGAGCGCCGGATGCGCAAGCCGACGCACCGAGATTCTATATACCGATATGCGATTTATTCTACACTCGGGCGGACGTGCTACTCGGCTCGACGTGAGTGCGGGAACGTCGTCTCACTAATCGACTCTCCGCTCGAGAACGGCGCGACGGGCCGACCGGGAGCAATTAACCGCAAACGTCGCCGGGTTTCGAGTCGATCGAACGGCAGCAGTAGTTCAGGCGGTAAACGCCGTGATCGTCTCGAACGCCTCGTCTTCGATCGCACGTGCAATCTCGTCTTCGTCGAGATCGTCCGGAACGTGCTGGGGGTACTTGCGCCGGAAATAACCGATCGCGTTCGAGAGGTCGCGCCGGAGGAACTCCGCCGCGTTTTCGTGGTCGGTCGGGACCGCCTGGGGCCAGTCGAAGATCGTCACGCCCGCCTCGCTGACGAAGACGTTGTACTCGCTCATGTCCGCGTGGACGTAGCCGTGTTCGTGCGCGCGCGCGATCTCGGAGAGCAACAGATCGAGGACGCCCAGCACTTGGTCGTCGTCGAGTTTCGTCCGCGAGAGCTCGACGCCGTCCATCTTCTCCATGACGATGGCGTGGCGGTTCTGGTCGATCGGCCGCGGCACCGAGACGTCGGGGTACAGCTCCTCGAGGATGTCGAACTCCCGTTCGGCGGCCTTCCGGGCGGTGTACATCCATGAGACGTGCTCCCGATCGGAGGTGTAGTCGCGTTCCTTGTGGACTTCTCGGAAGTTGGTGTAGCCCTCGCGGTGGTACTTCAGCGCGAGCGGTTTGTACGAGCGGACCTCGTAGACGTCGCTCTCCTTGCCGACGCCGAGCGGCGAGCCGAACTCCGAGATGGTGTCGCGCTGGACGAGCGCTCGCAACGCGAGCGTATCGTACCCCTCGAACTGGAGGGTGTATCCCTCGTACTGGATAGTCTTCTTCTCGATCAACCCGCGTTTGAGACAGCGCTCGAGGCGGTAGTCGACCTCCTCCTCGGTCAGGTTCGCAAACTCCGGGAGCTTCTCCCGCTGGACCCACTCCGAGAAGCGCATTCCCTGTTCGACCCCCGACAGGATATAGAAGTCTTCCTCCTCGAGTTCCGGGAGTAGCCCGGCAACGTTCCGCACCATAGCGTCGGGTAGCCGGCGAGTACGTAAAAACGTCGTGACGCGCGCTCGCGCCACGCGATGCGTGCTCGAGTAGGACCGATCGGGTGTCGATCACAGGGCGGTCGTAGGGCGGTCGTAGGCCCGATTCTGGAAGACTGTGGCGGTAGCAGCCCATGTATAAATCATAAGGCGCTATACTAAATCCGGGAAATCGATCTCGGAGACGGATTCGCGTCACCCCTCGAGAAGTCGCTCTGCGACGAATTTAGGCCCACCTAAGATTCGAAAGCGATTTAATTGTTTAGGCGAGCCTAAAGAGCATGGACGACGCGAGCCAGCCCGACGCACCGACGCGGCGAGACGCGATCAAGTACGGCGGCGCGGCCATAGGCGGGGGCCTCCTCGCGGGCTGTACCGGTGGGAACGGAACGGATGCGCCCGGCGAGTCGAACGAGACTGACTCGTCGAACGAGTCGGCGACGGAGTCGGACGAGTCGTATTCCGTGACGATGGAACCGGTCGGCACCGTGGAGTTTGATGCGGTTCCAGAGACGTGGCTCCCCTACACCGGCGACTACGCCGACATGGGCGTCGCGCTCGGGCAGGCCGACGGCCTCACCGGCATCGGCGTCCGAGCGCGGTTCGGCACGCATCTGTACGACGAACTCCCCGGCGTTTCCGTCGCGGAGGACGACCTCACGGAACTGTGGCAGGACGGCACCGGAAAGGAACGCTTCTACGAACTCGAGGCGGACGTCCACCTCATCGACCCGAACTTCATGATCAACCGCCTCGAGTGGGATCGGGGTGACGTCGACGAAATCGCCACGCAAGTCGGACCCTTCATCGGAAACACGAGTTTCACGCGCGTCTACGACTGGCACGAGTATCGGTACTACGGGCTGTACGAGGCCTTCGAAACGGTCGCCGAGGTATTCCAGGAGCGGGCTCGCTACGAGGCGTTCGAGCAGCTCCACGACGGGGTGCTCTCGGACGTCCAGTCGCGATTGCCCGCGGAGACGCCTGACGTCGCCGTGTTGTACCCGGCCGAAGTCCCGCCCGAGACGTTCTACCCGTACCGGATCGGCGACGGTATCCAGTCGAAGCACTGGCGCGACCTCGAGGTCGGCGACGCGCTCGCCGCCGAGGGCGTCGCCGACGCGCAGGCGGGCGGCGGCGAGATCGACTACGAAACGCTGCTCGAGATCGATCCGGACGTCCTCGCGATCAGGCTGCAGGGGGAGATCACCGAGGAGTACTTCGAGTCTGAAATCGCCTCGCACCTGCGTAATCACGAGGTCGCGAGCGAGCTGCAGGCGGTCCAGAACGACCGGATCATCTACGGCGGGCTCACGTACCAGGGACCGATCATCCACCTGTTCCAGCTCGAGCGGGCCGCTCGGGGACTCTACCCCGACGAGTTCGGCGACGAGCAACTGTTCGATCGCCAGCGGGTCGCGGATATCGTCACGGGGGCGTTCGACGATGAGTAAGCGGGACGGCGCCGATATCGAGCGCGATCGCGGGGCTACTTCAGAATCGACAGGAGCCGGTTCGGAAACCGCGGTCGGCGCTTCGTCGTCGATGCTCGCCCGTCGCTGGACGATCGCACACCGCTACCGCGAGCCGGCCGCGTACGGCATCCCCGAACTCCCGGCGTGGGACGTCCGCGCGAGCGCGTCGGGTGGCCTCGAGTTCGCGGCGTCCGCGGATTCGGAGCCGTTCCTCCGGGCCGAGCGGCCGGTTCGGGTCCGCCGGTAAGCGCCCGCTCTCGAGCGGAGTATTTATTAACTACTCGACAAAAAACGGTGACACGATACCGTATCGATGGACGATTCGACAACTGTCCCCGCGGCGGATCGACTGACGGCCCTCGTCGAGGAGCGCGAGCACGCGGCTGCGCGGACGTGTCTCGAAGGACTCGCCGACGCTGACCCCGAGGTTCGGAAGACGGCGCTCCGGGACCTCCGAACGCTCGTCGACGAGCAGGGGGCGGGGGTTCGGCCGCTCGTTCCGACGCTCCGACGATTTCTCGAGGACGACGGACGGGCGGTTCGGCTGACGACCGCGAAACTGTTCGTCGCCGTCGCCGCGAACGAACCCGACGCCGTCGTCGAGGCAGTTCCCGCCCTCGGCGAGCGTCTCGCCGACGACGCGGAGTTCTACTACGTCCGCGCGCGGTGTGCCGAGGCGCTCGGGTACGTCGCGCTCGAGCACCCCGACGAGGTCGCCTCGCCCGACGTCCTCGCGGATCTGCGGATCGGACTCTCGTTCGACGAGACGGACGTCCGGCCGAAGCTGGCGAAAGCGCTGGCGTGCGTGGCGATCGGCGAGCCGACGCGGCTCGACCACCACGTCGAAACCCTCGCCGCGTTCCTCGGCGACGAGCACGAACTCGTCCGGTACCACCTCGCGACGGCGCTCGTCGCGATCGGCTGCGAGCGGCCCGGCGCACTCGGCGAGGCCAGCGGCGGACTCGTGGCTCGAGTCGAGGACGAGGCCGAAAACGACTACGTCCGCGGCCGCGCCGCGGAGGCGCTGGGACTGCTCGCTCGCGCGGACGGGGTCGGCGCCGAAAGCGAGAGCGACGTCGAAGCGTCGGTGCTGCAGGCGGAGTTCGAGGTGCTCGAGGACGCCGATACCGCGTTTCTCGCCGAACGCGCCCGCTACGCGGCCCGCGCGCTCGCTGAACCCGACTCTGATCCGGCGATCGATAGCTCGGACGAGACTGGAGAGATCGGAAATATCGACGCGATTCGCCGGACGACCGACGAGATCGCGGCGACCGTGTCGTCGCCGGACGCCGACGACGAGTGTCCCCACTGCGGACTCGCCCTGCCCGACGGCGCGCCGCCGATGTGTCCGCGGTGCGGCGCGCCGTACTGACCGCGCAGACAGATCGAGGGAGCGCTACTCGAGCGCGGCGAGCGAGTCGCGAACGTTCCGTTCGGCTTCCGCGAGCGCATCGACCGCTCGTTCTGCGGGTAGTTCGTACTCGATGATCAGCGGCAGCGGGACCTCGCGATCGACGTGCTCGTCGAGCAGGCCGACGACGCGCTCGAGTTCGAGTGCGCCGGCGCCGGGGAGGTCCTCGACCTCGGCGTCGGAGGTGTCCTTGAGGTGGACGGCGACGATGCGGTCGCCGAACTCCCGAACGACGGCCGCGGGATCGACCGACGCCACGAGGAAGTGGCCCGTGTCGACGCAGACGCCCAGCCGCGGATCGTCGTGGCGCTCGAGCACCGCGCGCACGTCGTCGATCGACGAGAACACCTGCGAGAGGTCGTCGTGGTGGACCGACGAGTAGTTGTGGATCGCGACGTCGATCTCGAACGCCGCTGCGAGGGCGAGCAGTTCTTCGGTGATGTCGTCGCGGTCCGGCGGGTAGTTGACCGTCACGTAGTCGGCGCCCAGTCGGGACGCGAACGCGACGTACTCGCGGGCCTCGCCGGTGTCCGCGAGATCGACGACCCCGTAGCCGCGGACGTCGACGCCGGCGCCGGCGAGCCCGCGCTGGAGCGCTGCCCGATCGGCCGCGTCGTCGGTCGGCGGGCGGTGCTCGGCCCAGAGCTCGAGCGTCGCGAGCTCGGTCGGCGACGCTGCGAGACGCTCGAGGGCGGTTTCGACGGAGTCGTCGCCGAAGACGACGCTCTGGACGCCGGGATCGAACGCGAACGGCTGTGACATAGCCCCAGTGGAACCGAGCGGTCCAAAAGCATTCGGGACGCGGCGGGCGACGGGGCCGGTGCGCGGGTTTATGCGCGCCCGGCATGACCGAGACCCATGCGCGTTCTTTGTATCGGCGGTACGGGCGTCATCAGCACCGGCATCACGCGGCAACTGGTCGATGCCGGCCACGAGGTGGTCTGTTTCACGCGGGGCGAAACCGACGCGCCGGTTCCCGACGCGGTCGAGTTCGTCACCGGCGACCGCAACGATCGGGCGGCTCTCGAGCGGGCCGCCCGCGAGGCCGACCCCGACTGCGTCGTCGACATGGTCTGTTTCACGCCCGAGCAGGCGAGCGAGGCGGTCGACGCCTTCGGCGGCGCGATCGAACAGTACGTCTTCTGCTCGACGGTCGACGTCTACCACCGCCCGCTCGAGCGCAATCCGGCGACCGAGGACGCGCCGCGGGAGTCGGACCTCGAGGGCGTCGAACCGGTCAGCGAGTACGGCGCGGACAAGGCCGCCGCGGAGGACGTCTTTCTCGCGGCCCACGACGGCCCCGAATCCGTCACCGGCACCGATTCGGACGGCGAGTTCGCGACGACGATCGTCCGCCCCTGGAGCACCTACGGCGAGGGCGGATCGGTCTTCCACACCTTCGGGAGCGGCACCTACTACCTCGACCGCATCCGCAAGGGGAAGCCGATCGTCGTCCACGGCGACGGCACCTCGCTGTGGGGTTCCTGCCACCGCGACGACGTCGCCCGCGCGTTCGTCGGCGCCGTCGGCAACGAGACCGCCTACGGCGAGGCCTACCACGTCACCAGCGAGGAGGTAATCACCTGGAACCAGTACCACCAACGGGTCGCAAACGCGATGGACGCGCCCGACCCCGAACTGGTCCACATCCCGACCGAACAACTCCGCGAGGCGGCTCCCGACCGCACCGACATGCTCAAGGCGCACTTCCAGTACAGCACCGTCTTCGACAACGCGAAAGCGCGGCGCGATCTCGGCTTCGAGTACACGATCGACTTCGAGGAGGGGATGCGGCGAACGATCGCGGATCTCGAGGCCCGCGACGCGATCGACCCCTGGGACAGCGCGAACGACGACGAAATTATTGAGGCGTGGGACACCGCGATCGGGAAGTTCCTCGAGCACATCGGCTCGTAGCGTAAATCACGCAGCGACCTTTTCCGCGTTCTCGGACTACGAGCGAACATGGTTCGACTCTCCACGGTCATCATTCTCGTCGGGATCGTGCGCTTCACCCCGCTCCCGCCGCCGCTGGGGATCGCGCTCGGCGCGCTCCTGATCCTCGTCGGCGGCGCACTTCGGTTTTTCACGGAGAAGTGACGCCGTATGCGTGGACCGGACCCGTACGCGAGTTCACCGTTCGGTCCACGCAAATCGCACCGCGGCCGCCCGACGACGCCGGCCCCGAGTCCAGCGGGACGGCGAGAGCGGCGCGAGCGCAACGAGTAATTAGGACGTCGGCACCCGCTCGAGTCCCCTAAGCCTAATTCCGTCGAGCGCGACTAGACGGGTATGACCGACGCCGCAGACAGCGACGACCACGACGCCCTCGCCGACCGGGAGTGGCGGCTGATCCGCGACGATCCCCGCGACGGCGCGACCCAAATGGCCCTCGAGGAGATCGCCGCCGAGACGGCGCTCGAGGACGGCGTTCGAACCGTCCGAACCTACGCTTGGGAGCCGAGCACGCTCTCGCTGGGCTACCGGCAGGACGCCGAGACGGTCGACTGGAACTACTGCGATCGCGAGGGGATCGACGTCACCCGCAGGCAGACCGGCGGCGGCGGGATCTACCACGACCGCCGCGTCGACATCTCCTACACGATCGTCGCCCCGGCCGACGAGGTGCCGGGCGACCTGATGGACTGCTACGCGCTGTTCTGCGAGCCGATCCTCGAGGCGTTCGAGCGGCTGGGCGTCGACGCCGACTTCGCCTCGAGCGAACAGGACGCGATCTACCAGCCGTCCTGTTACTTGCGGGACATCCATCCGGCCCACGACATCGTTGCACCCGCGTCTTCGGCCGCGACCGATGACGGAGACGAGCGCGGAGACTCGAGCGGGGACGACGGCAACCCCGCGCCGAAGAAGATCAGCGGCAACGCCCAGTACCGCCAGCGCGACGTCGTCATCCAGCACGGCTCGATCAGCTTCGACCTCGAGCCCGAGCGCCACGTCGGAACGTTCGACGCCGACCTCGAGGCGTCGACGTTTACCGATCGCGTGACGAGCATCCGCGAGCAGACGGGAGGCGAAACCGCGCGCGAGGAGGCGGTCGCAACGATCGGCGACGCGCTCCGAGACTGGTGCGACGCCGACGCGGGCGACTGGCAGGATCGGGAACTCGAGGCCGCCCGCGATCTGGCCGACCGAAAGTACGGATCGGACGCGTGGATCCGCGATCGCGAGGTGCTCGAGGCGGGCGAGCAGTAGCGCGCGGCGGCGCCTCGCGTCGGCGCCGATCGGGTCCGAAGTACCTATCACGAACCGGTACTGACGGGAATCCATGACCATGAAGGTCGGCGCACACGTTTCGATCTCCGGCTCGCGCGTCTCCTCCGACGACGAGACGCCCCCGTACGACGACATCCGCAACGCCGTCCACCGCCAGCGCGCGTTCGGCGGCAACTGCGGCCAGATCTTCACCACCTCGCCGCAGGTCTGGGCCCAGCCCGAGATCAGCGACGAGGCCGCCGAAGGCTTCCAGGACGAAACCGAGGAGCAACTCGAGGGACCGTGGGTGATCCACTCGGCCTATCTGGTCAACCTCTGCACCCCCAAGGACGACCTCCGGCGGAAGTCAAAGGAGAGCATGCAGGCGGAACTCGACGCCGCCGCGCAGTTGGGGATTCCCTACGTCAACGTCCACCTCGGCGCGCACACCGGCGCGGGCGTCGAGGGCGGCCTCGACAACGCGGCGAGTCTCATCGACGAACTCGAGGTCCCCGACGACGTTCAGATCCTCATCGAGTCCGACGCGGGCAGCGGGACGAAGCTCGGCGGCGAGTTCGAACACCTCGCGGGCATCATCGACCGCACCGAGACGGACATCGGCATCTGCATCGACACCGCCCACACGCTCGTCGCGGGCAACGACCTCACGACGCCCGAGGCCGTCGACGAGACCGTCCAGCGGTTCGACGACGAGGTCGGCCTCGAGTACCTCGAGTACATCCACCTCAACGACTCGAAACACGACGTCGGCACGCACAAGGACGAACACGCCCACATCGGCGAGGGCTACATCGGCGAGGACGGCATGAAGGCCATCGTCAACCACCCCGACCTGCGGGACCTGCCCTTCGCGCTCGAGACGCCGACCGAAGACGGTCGCGGCTTCGAGTGGAACATTCAGAAGGTCAAGGAACTGCGCGAGGAGTAACGGCGGACGGCGGTCTGCGGCGTTAGTTGCTGCCGTCGATCGGCAACTCCGCGTCGAATCGACCCGTTTTTACTCGAGACGTCACTATTCCGCCCCGTGCGCGAGTTCTCCGAAGACTATCTTCGTCGGACCCGACGGGGAATGTGGGACGACTCCCGAGAGGCCCTCGAGCCGCTCGACCTCGCGTCCCGCGAGCGGATTCTGGACGTCGGCTGTGGCACCGGCGAGCTGAGTCGCGTGCTCGCGGCCGAATCGCCGGCCGACTGCGAGGTCGTCGGCTGCGACGCCGACCCAGCGCTTCTCGAGCTCGCCGGCGAACACGTGCCGGTCGTCGCCGGCGATGCTCTGCGGCTGCCGTTCGCGGACGACGCCTTCGATCTGGTCGTCTGTCAGGCGCTGTTGATCAACCTGCCCGACCCCGCGGCTGCAGTGTCCGAATTCGCCCGGGTCTCCTCGGACCTGGTCGCCGCCGTCGAGCCGAACAACGCCGCCGTCGACGTCGACTCGAGCGTCGACCGCGAGGACGCCCTCGAGCGGCGGGCGCGGCGGGCCTACCTCGACGGCGTGGACACCGACGTCGCGCTCGGGGCCGACGCCCGCGACGCGTTCGAGGACGCCGGCCTCGAGCTACTCGCAACGCGCCGGTACGATCACGTCCGGACGGTCGAGCCGCCCTACGACGAGGGGGCGCTGCTCGAAGCCCGCCGAAAGGCGACTGGCGCGGGGCTGGCCGACGACCGCGAGACGATGCTCGAGGGCGCGTTGACGGAAGCGGAGTACGACGACCTCCGCAGCGCGTGGCGGGAGATGGGACGCGACGTCGTCGATCAGATGGAAACCGGCGAGTACGAGCGCGAGGAGACGGTGCCGTTCTTCGTTACCGTCGGCCGCGTCGACGGGGCCGAATCCGAGCCGTAGTCGCCGGTCTCGAGGGTCGCCGTCGTGTCAACGAGGGGTGAGCTACATGGTGGTAGCCGTCCTTCGGTCGGTATGGCGGCCATCGAACTCGAGGGGTTGACCAAGGACTACGGCGAGGTGCTGGCCAACGACGACGTGACGTTCGAGGTGGAGGCGGGCGAGATTTTCGGCTACCTCGGGCCCAACGGCGCGGGAAAGACGACGACGATCCGCACGCTGCTCGGGTTCATCTCGCCGACGGCCGGCACCGCCCGGCTGCTCGGCCGCGACGTCACCGACGAGTCGGAACTGCTCGAGGCGAAACGGAACCTGGGCTACCTGCCGGACAATCCGGCGTTCGACGAGTCGGCGACCGGGCGGGAGATCCTCGACCTGCACGCGTCGATCAAGGGCGACGAGCGCAGCGACGAACTGCTCGAGTTGTTCGATCCGCCGCTGGATCGCGAGGTTCGAGAGTACTCCCACGGGAACGTTCGTAAGCTCGGGCTGGTGACGACGTTCATGCACGACCCCGACCTCGTCGTCCTCGACGAGCCGACGGGCGGACTCGACCCGCTGATGCAACAGCGGTTCGCCGAGTTCCTCCGAGCCGAGCGGGACCGCGGCGTGACGGTGTTTTTCTCCTCGCACGTCCTGAGCGAGGTGCGACGCCTCTGCGACCGCGTCGCCATCATCCGAAACGGCCGCCTCGTCGCGGTCGAACCGGTCGACGCCCTGCTCGACCGGAGCGGCAAGGTCGTCCGCCTCCGCGCCGCCGACCCGATCCCGATGGCGGCGGTCGATCTCGCCGGCGTGCACGACCTCGAGGGAGGACGCTCCGAGGACGCCGATTCCGCGACTGGGGACGAATCAGAAGCCGCGGCCGACGCGTTCACCGAGTGTACGTTCACGTTCACCGGCGACGTCAACGCCCTGCTCGAGCGGCTTCACGAGTACCGGCTGCTGGATCTCTCGATCGAGGAGGCGCCGCTCGAGGACGTGTTCATGCGGTTTTACGGCGACGGCGGCGGGACGGAGTCCGCGTCCGCGCTCGAGCCGCGGGCAGGGGAGCGAGAGAACGCGGGCACTGCAACTGAGGTGACCGACGATGCTTGAACTCGCCCGGTACGACGGTCGCCACCGACTCACGGGGAGTCTCTACCTGTCGGTCGCGATGTCGCTGCTGGCCGTCGTCGTCATCTGGATCTACCCCTCGTTCAGCGGCTCGTTCGAGGACGTCGACGAGGAGTTCCTGCAGGCGTATCCCGAAGGGGTCATCCAGATGTTCGACATCCGAACGATGGCCGTCCTCGAGGGGTTTCTCGCCTTCGAACTCTACATCTTCGGCTGGACGATCATGCTCGGGCTCTACCTGGCCTACCTCGCCGCCGGGACGATCGCCGGCGACGTCGAGCACGGGCGGATGGATATCCTGCTGTCGATGCCGGTTTCGCGGGCGCGAACCGTCGCGGAGAAGTTCGCCTCGTTGGCCGTCCCGATCGTCGTCGTCAATGCCGTCGTGCCGGTCGTCGTCTACGTCGCGGCCGCGCTGGTCGACGAGTCCGTCTCGGCGGCGGACCTGCTCGCCCTCCACGCGTTCGCCGTGCCCTACCTCTTCGCCTGCGCCGGGATCGGCCTCGTCGCCTCCGTCGTCGTCGACCGAACGAGCGTCGCCCAGCGGCTCGCGCTCGGGGTCACCTTCGGCCTGTTCATGCTCGAGTCGCTGCTCGCCGGCACCGACTACGAGGCGGTCGGCGCGATCGCACCGATGCGGTACTTCGATCCGAACGCAATCCTGCTCGAGAGCAGCTACGACCTCGTCGATGCGGGCGTGCTCGTCGCGATGACGCTCGTCCTGCTGGCTGCGAGCCAGTGGTGGTTTCGACGGCGCGATATCGCCTGATTCGAGGCGGCGACGACGGCTCGGACACCCTCCCCGTCCGTCGAGAGCGGTCGCGTTTCCGACTATGTTCACCTCGAGTATCTGCGGGCGCGGTCACGGCGAGCGGTCTTCCGGGTAGATCGAGTTCTCGATGAGGGTCCGGACGCCGCGGCGGAACCGCTCCGAGGCCGCGTTCGAGGAAATGTCGAACCGGTCCGCGAGTTCGGCCAGCGAACAGGCGCGAGGGATGTCGAGGTAGCCGGCGTCGACGGCGGCGACGAGCGTTTCGCGCTGGCTGGCGGTCAGGCCGAACTGCGACGGCGGATTCGTGTTCGGGCTGGCGTTCGAGTCCTCGGCCCGGTCGGACACGTCGTACAGTTGTCGAACCTCGACGTCGAGATCCCGCTCGACGAAGAACTCGTGGAATCGGCCGAACGTCTCGGCGCTCGGAAACGCGACGCGAAAGAACCACCCCTCGGCCGTCGCGGTGACGTCCTGTAAGACGCCGCCACCCTCGACGACGATCGGATAGACGCTCTCCCGGTGCCCTTCGCACGTGAGTTCGAGGTGGTAGAGCCGTCGCTCGTCGAAGTCGACGACGCGCAGGGGTTCGGCCACGGTCGGATCGGCCTCGAGCGCGTCGTCGAACGCCGCGATCGCGTCGTCGTCGCCGTCGACCCAGACGAGCATCCGGTGGGCGCCGTCGCCGGTGAGATCCGATTGTTCCCAGGTTACGATCGCGTCGGGCGCGTGCGAGAGCGTCCCGCGTAGAATGGGATAGTCGACCAGAAGCGTCGCAAAGATCATCGTTGTAAGTACGTTGTCCAGGGTCTACCCTCCCTTCGGGGTTTCGGCCTACGCCGCGGGAATTTCGGGTGCTAATAAATAGCGTGAATACTTACGTGTGGTAACTATCCGATAGACATGGTCAGTACTGATCGATGGCCGGGAGGAACGCGGGGGACGACGGAGACGTACCGATCGATAGGGGATTCGACGCGCTGAGCGATCCGTACCGACGGGCGCTCTGTCGGTACGTGCTACGGACGGACGCGGACATCGTCGCGTTCGAGGAACTGGTCGACTATCTCGCCGACGAAGCGACGGCTGCGATCGGAACCGAGGGGGAGGAGGAGGACTGCAGCAGACAAACCCTCGAGACGGACCTTCACCACCGTCACCTTCCCGCGCTCGCCGAGGCCGGGGTAGTCGAGTACGACCGCCACAGCGGGGCCGTCTACCTCGATCGCGCTGCGACCGCGGCGCTGCTCGAGCGCGTTCAGGCGACTGTCGCGAATCTGCAGGACGCGCCGATCGAGCGAGAGCGGGACGACCGATAGCCGAGTACCCGATCAGACGACGTCGCCCCGAACCGTGACGCCCTCCTGATCCTCGCGCCAGGCGTGGAGTTCTTCGGCCGCCGCCGACGCTTCGTCGGCCTCCATCCCGAGCATCTCGAGGGCGGAAGAGAGCGTCGGGAGGGCGAGTTCGCTCTCGCGGAGCTTGCGGAACGCCTCGTCGCTGCGCACGCCGTCGGCCCACAGGCAGACGCCGCGGGGATCGAGCAGTTGCGTGTAGTCGTCGCGCAACTTCGCGCCGCGCAGCCGCTGGGTGACGTTGTCTTCGAACGGCGAGTTACAGACCTCGAGGTGGATCGGCTGGTTTTCTTCCTCGTCCCCGATCAGGTGGGCGGCGAGACACTTCTCGGGCGCGGCGTGGCCGGCGGCGTTGGCCCGGAGGTACTCGGGGTGCTCGGCGGCCCAGTCGGCTCGGACGGACTTGCCGACGCCCTCGATGCCGTGGGACTCGCGGAACCGCGTTTCGGGGTCAGTCTCGTCGGAGCCGTCGGATGTCCCACCTGCGCTGTCGTCGCGCATCAGGATGTCCTTCGTCAGGTAGACGTCGAGCCGCTCGACGGGGTCGAGCCCGAGCGCGACGTCGCCGAACGCCCAGACCTCCCGCACCGGCACGGGCATCCGCTCGTTCTCGACGGTGTCGACGAGTTCCTCGAGTCGATCGACCGCGTCGCTGCGGTCAAAGCCAGTCATTACCGGAACTGGGGTCTCGAGGCGCAAAACCGTTTCTCAGTGCTCGTCCGCGCCGGCGCAGTGACTGTCGCGAATCGTGTCAAGAGAGGGGCTTTTTATCGCTTCCCGACGAACGGAAGGATATGCGACACCGCGTCTTCAACGAGGACGGCGACGAGGAACTCGTCTTCGTCATGGGCTGGGGGAACCGCTGGACCCACGAGAACGTCAGCTGGCTCATCGGTAAGCTGACCGACGCCGGCTACCGGGTCCACGCCTTCGAACTCCCCACCAACATCGACGACTTCAAAGCCGACTGGCTCGAGCCGATCGCCGAGTACGTCCTCGACCTCGAGGGGTACCAGCTGCTGGGTCACAGCGCCGGCGCGCTGGTCGCGCAGGCCTTAGACGGCGCGGACAACCACGTCTACCTGAGCCCGTGGTGGGGGTACAGCAACGCCTACCCGGACCTGGCTCTCGAGGGCGTCTCACAGGTACCGACGACGTTCCCGTTCCTCCCCGTCGGCGAGATGGACCGGTCGGCGCTCGGCGAGAAGGCGACCGACCACCAGCTCGCGACGCTGCCCCGCTGGGTGTCGCCGGCGTTCGTCCGCGAGACGCGCCACGCCCAGGAGGAACTGCTCGCGATCGACCACGACGCGGTCGTTTTCTGCTCGCTGCGCGACCCGGTCATCGACCTCCGACCGATCGGCGAGCGGGTCCCCGCCGAGCACGTCGTCCTCTACAACGGCGGCCACGAACTGTTCTCCTCGGCGAGCCGGGAGCGCCACGTCGACACGCTGCTGGCCGCGCTCGAGGAGGGAGCCGAAGCCGTCGAAGAGACGGCGGAAGACGAGGAAGCGGCGGTACCGGCTTGAAGCGGTCGGCTGTCGTTTTCAGTACGATTTACAGCGCGTCGAGAAGCGCCCGCAGTTGCGTCGGGCCGTTCGTAACGAGCGCACGGGGAAATCCCCGACGTGCCGTCCCGAGCGCGTCGGCGAGCACGGCCGCCGCGTCGTCGAAGACGCCGAACCCGTGGCCGAGCAGAATCCGCTCGGGTGCGATGCCCTCGAACGCCGCCGTCGGCGGGCGAAGTCGACAGAGGAGGTAGACGGCCAGCCGCTCGTCGCCGGTGATATACGGCGGTGCAGTGCCGAGGAGATCCGGCACGTACAGCGTCGCGTCCGCGCGGCGGTGCGCGATCGCCTCCCGCCAGCCCGGCATCGGACGCGACTCGCGGAGCGCAAACCCGGACGTCCCGAGTTCGCCGTCGACGAACTCAAGCGGCGCGTCGACGCGCTCGGGAACCCGCTCGAGCCACGCCGGGACGTAGACCGGTACGTCGAACCGACGGGCGAACGCGCCGGCGTCGCGGGCGTGGTAGTCGGAGCAGACGACGACACCTGCAACGTCGCCGAGCGATTCGATTTCGTCGTCGATGCCCGGCGCCTCGAGCGGGTCGAACAGCCAGACGTCGCCGTCGGCGTCCGAAGTGGCGTCGGACGCGGCGGTCCCCGTCTCCCCCGTTCCGACGATAGCGTGACTCGCGCGCAACCCCGCCTCGTCGGGATGTGCGAACCAGCCGAACCCGCCGTCGAACTCGTCGACGAGCCGATATCCCGTCGACGGCGACCGATCGTACGTTCCCATGCGGACACCCTCTCGGAGGACGTCGAAAGGCGTACCGGTTGACACGTCCAGTTGGCTGGTTCCTCTTCGAGTCCTCGCTGGAGCGGTCGAACGAAGAGTGGCTGAGAGACGAAACGGACATACGCGCTCGTCGGCAAGGATCCGCCGATGGACTGTAACCGGTGTGACGACGAGGCGGTCATGCACGCCGCCTACTCGGGGGCACACCTCTGCGAGGACCACTTCCGCGAGTCGGTCGAGAAGCGGGTGCGCCGACGGGTCCGACGGGACGACCTCGTTCCGCAGGACGCCACACCCGACGACCCCGAAACGTGGGTCATCGGCCTCTCCGGGGGAAAGGACAGCGTCGTCCTCACGCAGATCCTCCACGACACCTTCGCCGAGGACCCGCGCATCGAACTCGTCGGGCTGACGATCCACGAAGGGATCGAGGGCTACCGCGACAAGTCGGTCGACGCCTGCGTCGAACTCACCGACGACCTCGAGATCCGCCACGAACTCGTCAGCTACGCCGAGGAGTTCGGCGTTCGAATGGACGACGTCGTTGAGGACGATCCCGAGAACATGGCCGCCTGCGCCTACTGCGGCGTCTTTCGGCGCGATATTCTCGAGCGCTACGCCGACGAATACGGGGCCGATCTCCTGCTGACGGGCCACAATCTGGACGACGAGGCCCAGACCGCGCTGATGAACTTCCTCGAGGGCGACGTCGCCCAGATCGCCAAACACTTCGACGCCAGCCTCGGGCCGCTCTCGGAGCGCGAGGACCAGGACGATTTCATCCCGCGCGCGAAGCCGCTGCGGGACGTCCCCGAGAAGGAGGTCGCTCTCTACGCGCACCTCAACGACCTTCCGGCCCACATCACGGAATGTCCCCACGCCAGCGAGGCCTACCGCGGCGAGATCCAGCAACTACTCTACGATCTCGAGGAGAACCACCCCGGCACCCGCCACTCGATCCTCTCGGGGTACGAGGAACTGGCCCAAATGGCGGCTACGGAGTTTAACGGCGACAACGAGGACGGTGCGGATCTACAGGAGTGCGAACAGTGCGGTTCGATGACAACGCGGAACGTCTGTCGGAAGTGCTCGCTGCTCGAGACGCTGGTTTGAGGACGGCTTCTTTTCCCGAAACGCTCTATCCCGTCGCGCGTCTTCCGATCGCAGCCACCTTCACGTCGCGTTCCCGACGACTCACTCAGTTGTTCGAGTAGTAACCGACGGCTCGAGTCCGTCTTACAGTTCGGCGTCGCAGTGCTTGCACGTCGTTCGATCCGGATCGTTGGGCGCGCCGCAGTCCGAACAGTTCGTCACGGTGCCCGACCGATCGGTGCCAGTCTCGAAGCGTTCGTCGACGGAACTGGTATCGGAGCCGCGAGAACGAAGCGACAGGAACGACTCGAGCGGTGCCCCACAGGTCGAGCAGTAGCGAACCCGCCAGTCACCGTCCTCGTCGGCCTCCGAATCGTCGATCGCGTCGAACCCCTCAGAATCGACCGGCGATCCGCAGTTGGGACAGTAGTTGAGGGCAGCGCACTCGCGTTCGGCCTCGGACCACTCGCGCCGCTCGCGGTGCGCCTGATAGCCGCCGATCAGCAGCATCGGGACGAAGACCAGCCAGCCGATCGGTCCCATCGCGAGCAGCCCCGTGAAAACGAGGTAGCCGACGGCGAGGAGTCCGACGACCTACAATCCGGTCTGGAGGGACATACCGGATTCCTGTCGTTGCACCGATCTATCTTTATCGGTGGACGCTCACGTCGACACTGGATCGGGGCTGCGGACTCCCAACGACGGATGCGTCAGGAGCAGAACCGGAATTTGCTGACCTCTATTACGGGCGTATACGGCCGTAAACGCGCAGTACTGGACAGAACGTCGTCACAATCTCGAGGCTGAATTACCGTCGTCGCTGCTCGGCAGTGCCACTGAGAACGGTACGGAAAACAGGTATTCGAAAGCGGATCCGAGAGCGAACCGCGTTACGGCGACGTGCCGACTAGCGGATCACGTCGACGCCGTTCTGCTGTTCGACTTCCTCGCGGCCGCCGTCGCTCTGGGCACCGTAGCCGGTGCCGGTGCTCGAGCTCGCGGTTTCGACGTTGTTGCTCGCGTCGAAGTCGGTCTCGTCGAGCCCTTCGATGCTCGCGCGGGACTTGTCGGCCTGCTTCTGGGTCGTCGGGCCGAGCACCTGCGCCGACTGGACGCCGGTCATGATCGCCATGACGCGGACCTTGCCCTTGTAGTTCTCCTGGATACGGGCGCCCCAGATGACGTTCGCGGAGGCCTCGAGTCGCTCCGTGATGTTGTCCGCAATGCCCTCGGCCTCTTTGAGGGTGAGGTCGGGGCCGCCCGTGATGTGGACCAGGCCGCCGGAGGCGCCGCGGTAGTCGACGTCCAGCAGCGGGTGGTTCATCGCGTCCTTGACGACCTCGTCGGTCTTGTTCTTGTCCTGGGTTTCGCCGACCAGCATGACGGCGACGCCGCCCTGGTTCATGATCGTGGACATGTCGGCGTAGTCCAGGTTGATCAGCGACGGCTGGGTAATCGTCTCCGAGATGCCCTTGACCGTCTCGGCGATGATCTGGTCCATCACCGAGAACGCCTTGCCGATCGGGAGGTTCGGGACGTAATCGAGCAGTCGGTTGTTGTCGAGGACGATGATCGAGTCGGCCTGCTCGCGCAGCTTCTCGAGGCCCTCCTCGGCCTTGACGGTACGTGCGCGCTCGACGTTGAACGGCGTCGAGACCATGCCGACGACAATCGCGCCCTGCTCTTTGGCGATCTCCGAGACGACGGGCGCGGCGCCGGTGCCGGTCCCGCCGCCCATGCCGGCGGTCACGAACACGAGGTCCGCGTCGCCGAGCACTTCCTTGATCGTGCCCTGGGCCATCTCGGTCGCGCGCTCCCCCATCGAGGGGTCGCCGCCGGCGCCGAGTCCCTGGGTGAGCGACTTGCCGACCAGGATCTTCGTGTCGGCCTCGATCATCTTGAGGTGCTGCTTGTCCGTGTTGATCGCCACGGTGTCAGCGCCGTCGACGCCGATGTTGTACAGCCGGTTGACGGTGTTGTTGCCGGCGCCGCCGCAGCCGACGATGACGATTCGCGGATCGCCGAACTCGTCATCGTCCATGTCGGCGTCCATCTGCCGGGCTTCCTGTTCGGCGTTCTCGAGGGCGTCTTGAACGATATCCTGCATCGTTACACCTTGGCCCAATTACGCTGACGGGACTGCTCGGTCTGTCCGTCGTACTCTTCGTTGATCATCTCGCGGACGGCCGACCGGATCGCCTCGCTCCGGTTCGGGAACTCGCCCGAGTCAACTAACTGTTCGACCTCCTCGATCTGCTGTTTCGGAATGCGCAGTGTCACACGCTCCATGGTTGATATTCCCCGTTGAGGTAAGACGGCAACGCGCCCCTGTCTGACGCGACGTGTCTTACACCGGAATCGCCCGACATCGGGCGGTTTCCGACGTCCGTCGGCCGCTGTAAGACGACCGTCTTACGCGAATAAACGCAATACTGTCTTGGATAATAAAAGTTTCGTCAGACGCAACTCTCACTGTCTTACAACAGTCACGATCGTTGACTGTTCGACTCGAGTACGTCCGCTGACGCCGTCCGTCGGCCGCAGCTGGGGCAGAACGCCCAGTCCGATCGCAGTTCGTCGCCGCAGTCGCAGAACAACCGGCGAGAAACCTTCTCCCCGCAGTTGGGACAGAAGACGTGCTCGCCGTCGACGTCCTCGCCGCACTGGCCGCACGTGCGCTGTCGGCTCGGCGTTCGGGACTGGGACTGGGACTGAGGCTCGTCCTGCGGGTGCTGCGAGCGATCGCGGCCGTGTTCGCTCTCGCGACCCGCTCGCGAGTCGGACCGGGCCTGCGTGTGTGGCCGTGCGTGTGACGACGCCGAACCCTGGGCCTCGTCGACGCGCCGCGCCCGCCCGTCCTCGAGCGCGATCGTGACGTTTACGTCCTGCGGTTGGGACGACTGCGGGCGCGGCTGTCCCTCGCGCCCGTGCGCGTTGTATCCCATCTCCGCTAGTCGCTCCGTCAGGAGTTCGTCGACGCGCTCGCGAACCAGATCGTCGATCGCGGTTTCGTTCGCGCGCGCTGCGCTCTCGTTTTCGGCCCCGTCCGATCCGTCCTGCACCGACGTACCGCTCACCTCCTCCTCCTCCTCGAGGTACGCTCGAAGCGCCTCCCGCATCGCCTCGCTCTTCGAGGTCTCGAGCGCCTCGAGTTCCTCGACGAGGTCGTCGTCGGCGCGGAACGTGATCTTGCTCATGGGGCGGATACTACCACATTGAAACGCCACCCATATCAATCATTCTGCCGTTCATCGGTCCTGACAGGTTCGGGTTCGGTTCGAATGATAACCCTTATGTTTCCCTCGGCGGCTACGTATGAGTGCGACCGCCCTTAGCTCAGACTGGTAGAGCAGTCGACTGTAGATCGACTTGTCCCCCGTTCAAATCGGGGAGGGCGGACTTCCTTCTTCGTTGAACTGTAGCAAAGTAGGGGAGTTGCGTTTGCGCATCCATTGGTCCGTTATGAGCCGAATTAATTTCCGAGAAGTCACCGCAAATCGCGATCTGGACTAAGTCGACGTCGTGCCCTCGAGCCGTGCGACGAATTCACAGCAGCGGGAGAGATGGCAGTGATTGCAGCGCTGTCTCGCCTGCGGAGCGGTCCGTCGCTGTGTAGTTCCGGGAACTGAACAGTTGTCTCACAGTCTGAAAACTCTACGCGAAACGATGGGGTGGCCGGCAGCGACCCTCGAGCGCGAGCGCCCGGCCAGGGGAGTAACGCGACGGACGACCCGGAGCAGTTGTCGGACTCGAGAACCGGACCGCCACGATGGGAAAGCGACGCTCGAGGCGCTCGTCGAACCGTCGTGGAGCCACGACGGAATCGGAAACGAACGCGGAAACCGTGACCGGCGCGCCGGCGTCACGGATGTCGGTTAGATTCGCCGTGAAGAATGGACTTAGTGCCCCGTCACTAAAGGTAGAAATATGGTCAGATTCGGCTGGTTTGCATCTCTCGAGGAGTTTACGCCCGACGAGTGCCTGCAGCAGGTCGAGCTCGCTGAGGAGGCGGGGTTCGACACCGCGTGGGTGAGCGATCACTTCCACCCGTGGCTCGATCACAAGCAGGACGGCTCCTCGGGCAACGCCGGGAACGCCTGGTCGTGGCTCCCCGCCGCGCTCGAGCGGACGGACGACCTCGTCATGGGGACCGGCGTCACCGCCGTCATTCACCGCTACCATCCGGGTAACGTCGCCCACCGGCTGGCGACGCTCGCGGAGATGTATCCCGACCGGATCTTCCTCGGCCTCGGCTCCGGCGAGGCGCTTAACGAGAGCCCGCTCGGCCTGCCGATGCCCGAGTTCGGCGAGTGTGCGAAGCGGACCGCTGAGGCGGTCCGGATGATGCGCGCGCTCTTCGAAGGGGAGTTCGTCAGCTACGACGGCCAGTACTGGTCGTTCGACGAGGCGAACCTCTACACGGGCCCCGACGAGATGCCGCCGGTCTACATCGCCAGCAACGGGCCGACGCTCGCCCGGATGGCCGGCGACCTCGGCGACGGCTACGTCACGGTCTTCGAATCCCCCGAGCGCGCTCAGGAGGAACTCTTCCCGTCGGTCCGGAAGGGCGTCAAGAAGTCCGATCGGAACGACTCGTTAGAGGAAATGGACCGCTCGATCCACCTCCACGTCTCCTACGACCCCGACAGCGAGGAGGCCGCTCTCGAGCCGTGTCTCCCGTGGCGCGGGACGATGCTCGACATCTTCTTCGAGGCGAACATCGCCGACCCGCGGACGGTGCAGTACCACGGCGACAAGGTCGACCCCGAGGTTCTCAAAGAGGAGATGACGATCACGACGGATCCCCAGGATATCGTCGACGTCACCGAGAAGTACGTCGACGCCGGCTTCAACCACATCGTCTACCAGAGCCACAGCCCCGATCAGGAGGCCTTCTGCGAGGTGCTCGAGGAGGAGGTCTTCCCGCGCTTCAAGGACGTGACGGCGACGCCGTAACCGGCTCTCAGATCGCGCGTATCGACCGGTCTTCGCCATCTCGGCGGCTCGCTCGCCGTATTTTGCGATCCGTACTCGACTCGCTCGAGCGGGCCGTCCCGTCTCGAGTCGAAAATGACGAATGACCCTGGAGAACAGGTAGCCGCTGGGCAACGCGCCACCATCAACCAGGGCCACTTCCGAGTTGGGACGGGAAACACATAAACTATCGTTGACGATTGTGCAAGCCGCTCAAATAGGGATAGATAACGAATGGCACGCGCGGATTCCGGGGACGGCGTCGGGAAGTGCGAGTGTGTGAGCCGTCGCCGCGAGTTGCAACTCAGCCCCGCAAACGCCGGCCGGTCCCTTTTCGCTCGCCTCGTGAAAACGCCGGGTATGAGCGAGGACGGGCCGAACCGCGACCGCGCACAGGATCGTATCGGGCAGCGCAAGTCGGAGCGGGCCGAGCACACCGAAGCCATCTTCGAGGACGTCCAGCGCCACCTCGGCGACCTCGAGTACCCCGTCACGAGCGAGGAACTGGCCACGGAGTACGGCGACGAGGCGATCGACATGCCGAACGAGACGGAGTCGTTGGGCAGCGTCTTCGATCGGCTGGCGGGCGAACAGTACGACGACCCCGAAGAAGTTCGGGAAGCGGTGTACGGCGAAATTACGGGCGAAGCGGGGAGTCCGAACGAGGCCAACGCCGAACGCGACCTCGCGGCGCTGGACGAGGAGAAACAGGGGTCGCCGAGCGAGCGGGGCGGCGACTCGCTGTAACCCGCGGCGAGGCGGAGACCGACCTCGAGGCTGCCGATGCGCGATCGCCGCGCCGTCGCCGGATCGTGATAGCAGAACGGATTTACGTTCCAACCTCTTTCGTTCGCGTATGGATTACGAATCGAGTCTCGACCGTGCGATGGACGACGTCCCCGACATCGGGGGCGACGAACAGCGGCTCCAGATCCCCGACGCCGAGACCCAGAAGGACGGCGCGTTCACCCGATTCCGCAACCTCGGCGAGATCGCCGACGTTCTCTCGCGCGAGGACGAACACCTCCACCGGTTCATCCAGCGCGAGATGGGTACCAGCGGCAAACTCGAGGACGGCCGCGGCCGGTACAACGGCACCTTCTCCGAGCAGGACTTCGACATGGCGGTCGACGCCTACGTCGACGAGTACGTCCTCTGTTCGGAGTGTGGCCTGCCGGACACCCGTCTCGTCCGCGAGGACCGCACGCCGATGCTGCGCTGTGACGCCTGCGGCGCGTTCCGCCCGGTCACCAAGCGCTCCGCGAGCAGCCAGCAGCAACAGCAGCAAGAGGCCGTCGAAGAGGGCAAGACCTACACCGTCGAGATCACCGGCACCGGCCGCAAGGGCGACGGCGTCGCCGAGAAGGGCGAGTACACGATCTTCGTCCCCGGCGCCGAAGAGGGCGACGTCGTCGAGATCTACATCAAGAACATCTCGGGCAACCTCGCGTTCGCGAAACTGGCCTGACGGGAGCCACGCGTTTTCTTCCCGCTCTTCTCGCAGTGCGCGGCTCCGAGAGTCGGCGGACCGATTACTTAAAGTAAATTTGTCCTAGTAACACTGTCGTGGGAGTATCGTTCGACCTCTTCGGAACGCTCGTGACCGCCGAGACGCCGTCCGATCCGGCCGGCGCCGTCGCGACCGAACTCGCCGAGCGGGGCGTCGCGGTCCCCGACGACTGGCAAGCGGCGTACGCGGAACCGCACGTCGACGCCCCCGAGGGCGCCGAAGTGCCCCTCCCGGCCCACGTCGCCCGCGCGCTCGCGAGCCGCGGCATCGACTACGAGCACAACGCGGTCAGACGGGCCGTCGTCGCGGCGTTCGATCCCGACGTGACGACCAGAGACGGGGCGATCGAGGCGGTCGGCGCAGCCCGCGAACTGGGCCCGGTAGCGATCTGCTCGAACTGCAGCGTCCCCGAGCTCGTCGCCCGCACCCTCATCCGGGCCGACCTCGAGCGAGACGCGTTCGACACGGTCGTCACGAGCGTCGGCTGCGGCTGGCGCAAGCCGGCCCCCGAGATCTTCGAACTGACGGCCGACGAACTCGGCGTCGATCCGAGCGATCTCGTCCACGTCGGCGACGATCCGGACACCGACGGCGGCGTCGAGGATATCGGTGGAACGGCGCTGTTACTCGCGGACGGTGAGAACGGCGACGGACCGACGATCGAGGACGTTCCGGAGCGGCTGACGGACCGACCGAACGCGAACGCACCGATGCGGGACTCGGAGCGATGACGCCGACGGCGCGACCGGGACCGGACCACGACCGACGGGAGGGACGCGCGTGATCGCGACGCTTGGGATGATCGGACTGGCCTTCAGCCTCGATCTCTTGATCGGCGAGCCGCCGAACGCCGCCCATCCGGTCGCGTGGTTCGGTCGGCTCGTGGACGCGCTTGACTGCGACAGGGGCGCGACGACGGATACCCGCACCGAGAACGCGGATCGACGGCAGCGACGCGCCGGATTCGCGATCGCCCTCTTCGCGCCGCTGCTCCCCGCCGTCGCGGCCGCCGTCCTCGTCATCGCCGCGACCGCGCTCGCCCCGCTCGCGGGCGCCGTCGCCGCCGCGCTCGTGCTCTTTCTGTCGATGAGCCTGCGCTCGCTGCTCGAGCTTACCGACTCCGTGGTCGCGGCAACCGCGGCTGCGGACCTCGAGACGGCCCGCGAACGGGTTCGCGGCCTCGTCGGTCGCGAGACGTCGACGCTTTCGGCGGCGGAGCTCCGCAGCGCCGCCGTCGAGAGCGCGGCCGAGAACCTGGCGGACGGGCTCGTGGCGACGCTGGTCCCGTTCGCCCTGCTCGCACCGATCTCGCCGGCGGCCGCGGCGGCCGCGGCCGCGTGGGTCAAGGGCGTCAACACGCTCGACTCGATGCTCGGCTACCCGGACAAGCCGATCGGCACCGCGAGCGCGCGACTCGACGACCTCGTGATGTGGCTCCCCGCCCGCCTCAGCGCGGTGGCGATCGCCGTCGCCGCCGTCGACCCGCTCGCGCTCGGGCGGGCGCGGCGGTGGGCTCGAGCGCCGCCCTCGCCCAACTCCGGGTGGCCGATGGCGACGCTGGCCTGCGCGCTCGACGTACGGCTCCGCAAGCCGGGCGTCTACGACCTCAATCCCGAGCGCGACCTCCCGACGCTGGCGGACGGCGAGCGGGCCGTGCGCGTCGTCGGACGCGGGGCGGCGGTCGCGGTGCTCGTCGCCGTCGCGCTGGCGGTCGGCGCCGACGCGGCCGTAGCCGATGTGGCCGCGACGCCGCTCGAGGCGCGACTCCGGCTCGTGGTGCCGGAGGTGACGATCCGATGAGCGCTCGCAGCCGAGGGTGGCTCGGCGCGGTACGCGCCGCGGTCGGGTTCCTGACGCGGCTGCCGGTCCCCCTCCGCGAGGGAGACTGGAACGCATTCCGTTCGCGGCCCGCCGCGTTTCCGCTGGTCGGCCTCGTTTCGGGGTCGCTGGCGGCGGTGCCGCTGCTCGCGGCCGACGCGCTGCCGGCGTCGACCGTGGCGCTCGGCTACCTGCTCGCGGTCTACGCCGTGACGGGGATTCACCACCTCGACGGGATCGCCGACCTCGGCGACGCTCTCGTCGTCCACGGCGACGCGGAACGACGACGCGAGGTCCTGAAGGACACGACGACCGGCGTCGGGGCCGTGCTCGCGGTGGCGATCACCGTCGCCGGCCTCGCGCTCGCGGGCCTCGGACTGGCCGGGCTGCCGCCGCGAACGGCGGTTGCAGTTGCGATCGCCGCCGAAATCGGCGCGAAACTCGGCATGGCGGCGATGGCCTGCTTCGGAACCGCGGGGTTCGAGGGGATGGGCCAGCAGTTCACCGAGGCGTCGACGCCGGGACGGTTCGTCGTTCCGGCGGGGATCCTCGCCGGCGCGACTGCCTTCATCTGGCCCCACCCGGCCGCCGTCGCACTGTGGAGCGCACTCGCGGGGATCGGCCTCCCCTGGTACTGGGCGAACCGCAACCTCGGCGGCATCAACGGCGACGTCTTCGGCGCCGCGAACGAGATCGGCCGCGTCGTCGCCGTTCACGCGGGGGTGATCGCGTGGACGCTCTCGTGATGTGCGGCGGGAAGGGAACCCGCCTCGAGAGCCCCCGCGAGAAGCCCCTGCACCCGATCGGCGGCACGCCGATGGTCGACCGCGTCGTGGCGGCCCTCGCGGACAGTCGCGTCGAGACGATCTACGCCGCCGTCTCGCCGAACGCACCCGAGACGCGGGCCCGCCTCGAGCGCGCCGCGGGCGACCGCGAGGACCTGACAGCCGTGGAAACGCCGGGCGAGGGCTACGTCGCAGACCTGATGGCCATTCTCGAGCGCGACGATATTTCGACCCCGGTGCTCACCGTCGCCGCCGACCTCCCGCTGCTCGAGGCGCCGGTCGTCGATCGCGTGCTCGAGCGCCACGTACAGGGCGAGCGCGGCCGGTCGCGGACCGTCTGCGTCCCCGTCGCGCTCAAGCGACGGCTCGGCGTCAGCGTTGATTCGCAACTCGAGTCGCGCCCGCACCTCGCGCCGACGGGCGTCAACGTCGTCGGCGACGCCGACGCGGCCGATTCGATCGACGTCCACTACGACGCGCGACTCGCGGTGAACGTGAACCGACTCCAGGACGCTCGAATCGCAGACGAATGGACAATCGATCTCAGCTGACAGCAAACTATGCGCGTACTACTCGCAGCCGGAGCGACCGAGACCGCACTGATCGAGGGGATAAGCGCCGCCGGCGCGTCCCCGGAACTGATGGCCCACACCCCCGCGGCCGACGCCGAGATCCTCGCCTACGGCGAGCCGACCGCCGCGCCCGTGACGCCGGTGAGTCCGACCGGCTGTCCGACGCCCGCGGCGGTCACCCGCTCCGTGCGGGAGGTGATCGGCTTCGACGTCGCGGTCGTCGACGCCGGACTCGCCGAGCCGACGACCGCGCCGACGGTCGATCTCGGCGCCGACGTCGCGCCCGGCGCGGACGTCCGCGAGGACGAGGCCGTCCCGGACGCCGCGGCGATCTTCGATCGCGCGCACGGGTACGGCGCGAGCCTCCCCGACGATGAACTCCTGATCGGCGAGACGATCCCCGGCGGGACGACGACGGCCCTGGGCGTGCTCACCGCGCTCGGCGAGCCGACCGGCGTCTCCTCCTCGCTGCCCGAGAATCCGCTCGAGCGCAAGCGCCGGGTGGTCGACGAGGGACTCGCCGCCAGCGACCTCGAGCCCGGCGCGTGCGAGGGGACGCCCCTCGAGGCGATCCGGGCCGTCGGCGATCCCGTCCAGCCGACGGTGGCCGGCGTCGCGGCCGGCGCGCTCGAGTCCGGTACTGGGACCGCGGTCACGCTCGCCGGGGGCACGCAGATGGTCGCCGTGGCCGCACTCCTGCGCCACGCCGGCGTCGACGCGCCGCTGTCGATCGCGACGACGTCGTTCGTCGCCGACGAGCGCGGCGCGGAGCTCGAGGCCGCCTGCGAGCGGTTCGACTGCGACCTCACGATAACCGACCCCGGCTTCGACGCGCCCGAGCGCGAGCACGTCGCGATGACCCGCTACTGCGCCGGCGAGGCGAAGGAAGGCGTCGCGATGGGCGGCGCGCTCTCGCTGGTGCCGGACGGCCGGATGGCCGACGTACGGGATCGATTCGAGACCGTGTGCGACCGGCTCGGCATCGACGCCGAACGGGGAGGTGAGGGCGGCCGTGGATCCTGACTCGATCCGCACCGCCGAGCGGGTCCCTCACGGCGGCGAGACCGACAGGGACCTGCTCGATTTCTCGGCGAACACGAATCCCCGGATCCCCGACGGCGTCGAGGCCGTCTACGCCGACGCGCTCGAGGACGCCCGGCGCTACCCGGACGACGAGTACATCGACTTCCGTGCCGCCGCGGCCCGGTTCGTCGGCTGCGAGCCCGACGACGTAATCCCGACGCCCGGCGGGCTGGCCGCGATCCGGCTCGCGGTCGAGAGCACGCTCGAGCCCGGCGACGAGGCGCTGGTTCCGTACCCGAGCTTCGGCGAGTACGCCCGCGAGGTCCGACTGCAGGGCGCCCGGCCGCGGTTCGTCCGGTACGACGACCTGTTCGACCTCGAGGACGAGGGCCTCGAGTCGGCCGCGCTCGCGATCGTCTGCACGCCGAACAACCCGACGGGCGAGGCGGCCGATCCCGACGAGCTGGCCGCGTTCGCGGCCCGCTGCGAGCGCGCGGACACGACGCTGCTGGTCGACGAGGCGTTTCTGGGCTTTACCGACCTGCCGTCGGCAGCGCTGCGCGCGCGGGACCGCGACCTCGAGAACGTGATCGTCGCGCGCTCGCTGACCAAACTGTTCGGACTGCCCGGCTTGCGGGCGGGCTTCGCCGTCGCGACCGGCGAGCGGCGCGACGCGCTCGAGACGGCTCGTCGCGCGTGGTCGCTCGGAACGCCGGCCGCGCGGGTCGGCGCCTACTGTCTTCGGCAGGACGAGTTCGTCCGCGAAACGCGCGAGCGCGTCGCGAGCGAGCGCGAACGACTGCGCGATGCGCTCTCCGAGCGGTTCGACGTCCACCCGTCGGACGCCCCGTACCTGCTGTGTAACGTCGGCGACCGCGACGTCGATCGCGTGATCGAATCGGCCCGCGAGCGCGGGGTCGCGATTCGGGACGCGACGACCTTCCGGGGCCTCGAGTCGCACGTTCGCGTCGCCGTCGAGGATCGCGAGGCGAACGACCGATTGCTCGCCGCCCTCGACGTACGGGGCGACCGCGATTGATGGCGCTGGAGGCAACCGACGGGACAGACCCGGCGTACGAGGCGGTGCGACGGGACGGCGTCCTCCGGGTCCGCCGCTCTGATCCGGACATCGACACCGAATGGCTCTCGACCGGCTGGAGCGGCGGCCGCCGGACCGCCGACTGCGCGTACAACGTCTCGGTTCCGGACGGCTGGGACCGGACCGATCTCGGGGCGTACGTCGACGAGCGACTCGAGCGGGCGGGCTTTGCTGACGGGGGTGGAGACAGCGGCGACAACCGTGACGCCAGCGGCCAGCCGCCCGTCCTGCTGACCGGCGTCGACCTCGAGGACGCCCGCGGCGCGCAGTACGGCCCGGTAACGGTCTACGCAACCGCCGGGATTTCGAATCCGGCAGCGTTGCCGATGGAGCCCGGCGTTGAGGGGACTGCGGAGACGGGAACCGAACCGGACGCGGAACCGGACCCGACCGGCACCGTCAACCTCGTCGTCGGCACGACGCGGGCCCTCGAGCCCGGCGCGCTGGCGAACGTGATCGCCGTCGCCGCGGAGGCGAAGGCCGCGACGCTACTCGCCGAAACCGGGTTTCCCGGCACCACGACGGACGCGATCGTCGCCGGCCACGATCCGTCCGGCCGGTCCACCTCGTTCTCGGGCTCGGGAACGGCGGTCGGCGCGGCGACGCGAGCCTGCGTCCGCGAGTCCGTTCGGGCGTCGCTGCGCTCGCACTACGACGGAGCCGAGCAACAGGTGCCGGCGTCGGTCGACGCGGCAACCTACGGCGTTTCGACCGACGTTCGCGCGACCGTGTTCCGACCGGCCGAGGAGTCGCCGGAGCAGGGCAATTAAACGCGCTCGAGTCCAACGCCTCCTCGATGGAAGGGGACGAAGCCGACGGGAGCGATCCGACCCGGATCCGGTCGCTCGCCGTGTCACCGGAGGACGCCGTCAACGCGTACGCCTACGGCCGTGAGAACCCCGGCGAGGCCGTCCTCCGCGTGACGCCGCCGTTCCACGGCCGAATGCGAGCGCGGATTCACGTCTACCGCGTCGACGATACGCAGGTGACCGGGGCCGTCCACGTCCCGCCCGAAGACGTCATCGCCGACGACGCGCTGGCGGCGTATCCCCAACTCGAGGACGAGTTCGACGACCTCGCGGAAGACGGCGTCGCGGAACTGGCCGACGATGAAGCCGAACGCCTCCGGAAGCGTCACGCCGAGGCCGTCGAGGACTGGCAGGAGCGCGCCGAAACCGCCATCGTCGAGACGGTGACGCTCGAGACCGACGACGGGTCCCACCGGGTCGACGTGAAGCGACTCGGCTGAGCCGCGCGGCGGTGCGTCCGCAGGAGCGCCGACGAACCGACTGCGCGGATCGCGAGGAGACGCGCCTCGTGTCCTGCACTTTCACTTTCACTCCGGACGGATCGGTTTGACGTACCGTCTGGCTAATTGAACGGTATGGCACTGATCGTAGACGCGGCCGACGACCGGAGCGAGGTGGACAGCCGACGCGAAGGGACCGTGACGACCGCCGAGCGGCGTCGTCGCATCGACGTGACCGACCTCCCGACGGCCAGGATCGAGGAGTTCGTCCGCGCGAACGTCTCGACCGAACGCGTCTCGCTCGAGCACTGCGGCGCGCGGACGTATCTCGTGCTCGAGGAGTAGGGAGGCAGGTTAGCGGCGATCCAGATACGAACTCGCAGCGGGGACTACCGCCTCGAGCACCGAGAGCGGTCGTCCGCGATCGACCCGCTAGCGGAACCGGCGGTACGCCCGGAGCAGGAGTGAGACGGCGGTACCGAAGCCGGGGATCCGCGAGGAGGCGATCGCGGAGCCGAGCAGGAGGGCGCCGCTCTTGGGTCGCCCCTTCGAAAATTCCATGGCAGCGTCGATGAGCGTCGTCACGACGCCGGCGTTTTTCAACAGTTTCGTGCGGTCGGTCGAAGTCGACATAGGTGGAAGAACGGCGAGCAACGAGAAACGGCTCGGGGTTGCATATGCCACGGGCGAGTCCTCGGAATCGGTACCACTAATCCGCCGGACGCCCCACCGCCGACAATGCGACTCGCGAGACTCGAGACGCCCGACGGACCGGTGCGCGGACGCTACGAGGACGGCGTCGTTCACGCCGACGACGGGACCTACGCCGTCGGCGAGGACGGCGAGCTTCTGCCGCCGTGCGACCCCTCCGCGCTGTACTGCGTCGGACGAAACTACGCCGAGACCTTAGAACAGATGGAGTACGAACGCCCCGAAGAGCCCGATTTCTTCATCAAGCCGCCGGCGTCGCTGCTGGCCCACGAGGACCCCATCGAATACCCCGAATTCACGAACGAACTCACCTACGCCGGCGAGCTGGCGGCGGTGATCGACGAGCGCTGCCGCGACGTTTCCGAGGACGAAGCGCCCGACGTCGTGCGGGGCTACACCGTCATGAACGACGTCGACGCCCTCGACCAGCAGGGGCGGACCGCGCGGAAGGCCTTCGACGGTTCCGGCCCGCTCGGCCCGTGGCTCGAGACGGACCTCGATCCGCGGGGGATCGACATGCACACGGACGTGGCGGGCGAGCGCCGGCAGGAGGCGAACACGGAGCTGATGTTGTTCGACCCCTACGAGGTGATTTCGTACCTCTCGCGGCGGTTCACGTTCCGCCCGGGCGACGTGATCGCCTTCGGCAGCCCGGCCAATCCGGGGCTGGTCGAACCCGGCGACGCGGTCGAGATCACCTACGAGGGCGTCGGCACGTTGCGGAATACGGTAGTCGAGTCAGGCGCGAGCGGAGACTGACGACCGCCGTGCGGGTAGAAAGGCACTTCAGCCCGACCCCCCTTCGACCGGACGTGAGCACCGAGGAGGCCCCGCGCCGCGTGGAAGTCTACCCCGACCGGGAGGTCGTCGTCGAGTTCGATCCCGACCTCACCTTCGAGTGCGTCGACGACTGTACCTGGTGTTGTCACCACGGCGTCCTGCTCTACGACCGAGATCTGCTCGAGTTGGCCCAGCGAGCGAACCTCGCCGAGACGACGACCGACTTCCGCGGCGAGAAGTTCGTCACCCGCGAGGAGAAGGGGCGCGAGGACCACGTCGCCGAGGACGGCTGCGCCTGCGCGTTCCTCCGGGAGGACGGCCTCTGCTCGCTGCACTTAGAGGAGGACTGGAAACCGACGCGGTGTTCGGTTTTCCCGCTCGGCGTCTGGCGCGAGGACGGCGACCTCCACGTCGATATCCGGGACTCGGCCCACGACCACTGCGACGGGCTGAACGTCAGCGAGCGGAAGGTGATCGACAACCTCGAGGCTTTTCTCCCCGAATTGCTGTGGGACCTCGAGAATCCCGATTCGGACCGAGAATTGTAGCGCAGAACCAGTCGACACATAGATCCGGGCCTGCTGGTCAGTAAACGTGACAAACGCGTCTCGTTCACGTGTCATGCTACCACGGCTCTCCAATCCTTTAAATGTCTTCCCCGCGTAGTAAAAGTGTGACAGAAAACTCCGGGCGTCGGAATCTCCGTATGCCCAACAGCGATGAAGTATTCGCCGTCGTCACCGAACACCTCGGTGGAAACCACGTGCAGCTCCGCTGCGAGGACGGCGAGGAACGCCTCGGCCGCATTCCGGGTCGGATGAAGTACCGGACCTGGATCGAGCAAGACGACATCGTCGTCGCCGAGCCCTGGGACTGGCAGGACGAGAAGGCCACCATCGAGTGGCGATACACCAGTCAGGACGCCGATCAGCTCCGCCGCGAAGGCCACATTGACTGATCGCAGCCGCAGCTAATACATCGATTTCTCGCGTGCCGATGCTACCCATTGAGCGTTCGTCCCGCTCGAGCACTCCCTAGTCGACGTCGTAGCGACGCTTCTCGACACCTCTCGACACCGACAACGCGCAACGTGAACAGTAACAGCAAACGACGAGCAGCGACCGCGCTAGTATCGACCTACTGGTAGCCCCGCTCCGACTGGTACATCAGCTCCCACAGCACGTCCTCGACGGACTCGTCGGTCTGTTCCTCGAGCTTTTCGTACAGTCGTTCGGAGACGGTGACTTCCGGCATCATCCCCTGCTACGTGCCGAGGGTTTGTAAAACTACTCTAATACAGAATCGAGTTAATAACGTCGATGACTGTCAGCAGCCGAGAGACGATCCGCTGCGTTTCGATTCGAATCTATCGAAAACCGAATCGGAAGCGGGGTTCGTCGTGGAGGCCGCTATCGTCCGAACAGCCGCTTGTAGAGGCTTCGCTCGGTCGGCCGTTCGGCGAGCACCACCGAGGTGTCCACTTCGTTGACGACGTCCAAGTGCAGGGAACTGGTCACGAGCCGCGAGAGCAGGCCGCGTTCGGTCGCCCCGATCAGGACCATCGTGTGATCGTCGGCGGCGCGACAGATCGCGTCCTCGACGTCGCCCGAGTCGTCGACGATGATCTCGGCGTCGGGTAAGTCGTTATCGACGGCCCACTCCTTGAGGAACTGTTCGCCCTCGTCGCGCTCGTCGGGGCTGTCGACGACGTGCAGGAGGGACACCTCGGACCCGTCGGTATCGGCGAGCGTGCGCGCGACCGCTGCACTCAGTTCCGAATCGGGGCCGCCGGCCGTCGGCAGGAGGAGCCGCGACGTGTCCAGCCCGCGATTCTTCAGAATGAGGTAGTCGCACGGCAGCCGCGTCGTCAATTCGCTGAGCGGTCGTTCGGCCCGCGCGGCGCTCCACAGCGTGTTCTCGTCCCACCCCATCAACACGAGGTCGGCGTGCTCGCGGTCGGCCGTGTCGAAGATCTCCTCGAACGACCGGTGCGTGACGACCGTCGACGTTTGGCAGTCGACCTCGTGATCGGTGACGATCCCCTCGAGATCGGCGAGCAGCCGCTCCGATTCGGTGACGATCCGATCGCGCTGTCGATCGGCCGTCGCCGAACTGCCGGGCGTCTGGACGATGTGTTCGACGTGAACGGTCGCGTGCTCGTGATCGCTCGCGAGCCGCGCGGCGAACTCGACGAGCGGCGCTTCGGTCCGCGGATTGGCGATCGGGACGACGATCCGGTACGTCTCGTCGTCCTCGGGCGCCGTCGTTTCCGCGGTGTCGATCAGCGGGACGTACGATCGACCGGCGAGACTGCCGAACAGCCACTCCTGTGGGGTGAGGCGGCGTTCGATGCCGTCGAACCGCGCGGACTCGAGGCGCTCCTCGCTGGTCTGGTAGTAGTTGACGACGGTCACCAGCAGGATGCCGCCGATCGTATTGCCGAGCAACACCGGCAGGACGAACTCGGTCACGCCGACGAAGAGCTGGGCTTCGCCGGCGAAGACCAGATAGAGCATCTCGGTAAAGGAGACGACGACGTGGAACAGGTTCCCGAGCGGGATCGCGAGGAACGCGAGGTAGACGACGACGAGCCGGGAGATCGTATCGCGAGACGCGAAGGTCACCCAGACGACGCCGGCGACGATCAGTCCCGCGAACGCCGCTTTGAAGAACAGTTGCCACCACGACGTCTCGATTCCGTGGTGGGCGATGGACATCGCCGCATCCGCCGCATCAGGATCGAAAACGCCGCCCCACGTGAGCGCGACCGCGCCGAGAGCACCGCCCGTGAAGTTACCGGCGAGAACGATCAGCCAGTGGCGAAGCAACATCGGGAGACTGGCCAACCGCTCGAGGGTCAGCGCGACCGGCGGGAGCGTGTTCTCGGTGTAGAGCTGGTAGCCGCCGATGATGATGTAGATGAACCCGAGCGGGTAGAGCAGGGTGCTCAGGATCGGATCCCCGTCGGTCGCGCCGTACAGGGAAGCGTACAGCAGGAACGTGATCGTGATCGCGAAGCCGGCGGCCAGCCCGCTGAAGAACAGTTCCCGGTTGCCGGAGGTGACCTCCTCGTCGGCGGCCGCGACGATCCGCTGGAAGACCTCGTCGGACGAGAATCGGTCGCGGACGACCGAGCCGACCGCCGGCGCGCCGTGTCTGGATCGCTCGACGGCGTCTCGGACGGCCGTACCCTGCTCGGCGACCGAATCAGCCGGTGCCGTCTGCGCCTGCTGGCCGGACTCGGTCTCGTCCGCGTCCCCCTGCGGGGGCGGAGAGCGTTCGGATTCGGGTTCGGGATCAGCCATTATGAGGAGACGAGTGGGTTGAAGAACTAAGACGTTGGCATTTCCGACGGTATCGAACTGGACCGAATTCGCACTGGCCCTCGAATTAATAGACGTTCGTTCAAAATTTCCTATTCTAAGGGAGAGATGTAATTATCCGACTCGAGGCGGCTGATGGACGCGATACGACCGCCGGAGACGCGGTCTCTAACCGGCAAACGAGTCCGGAACCCGACGTATGTATGATGTACGTTTTTCAGTTGGCCGATACTCACAGCTATCTATGCAATCGCTGGCCGGTTCGTCCGTCGTCGTGATCGGGGCCGGTGTCGGCGGCCTCGCGACGGCGTGTTACCTCGCCGACGCGGGCGCCGACGTCCGCGTCATCGAGAAAAACGAGCAGTTGGGCGGACGAGCGAGTCACCTCGAGCGCGACGGCTTTCGGTTCGACATGGGACCGTCGTGGTACCTGATGCCGGACGTCTTCGAGCGCTTTTTCGCCGATTTCGATCGAACGCCCTCCGACTACTACGAACTCACACACCTCGATCCCCACTACCGGATCTTCTTCAAGGACGGCGATCAGGTGGACGTGACGCCCGATCTCGAGCGAACCAAGGAGGTCTTCGAGGAGTACGAGGACGGCGCCGGCGAGGCCTTAGAGCGGTACCTCGAGAAGTCCAAGGAGAACTACGAGGTCGGCATGGAGCACTTCGTCTACGAGGATCGGACCCGGCTGCGGGACTACCTCGATCTCGACGTGGCTCGGCAGGCCCGGGGCCTCTCGCTGTTGGGCTCGATGCAGGGCCACGTCGAGGGCTACTTCGATCACCCGAAACTCCAGCAGATCATGCAGTACACGCTGGTGTTTCTCGGCGGCTCGCCGAAGAACACCCCCGCGCTGTACAACCTGATGAGCCACGTCGATTTCAACCTCGGCGTCTGGTATCCCGACGGCGGCGTCGCCGCAGCCGTCGACGCCATCGCGGATCTCGGCCGGGAACTCGGCGTCGAGTACGACACAAACCGGCCGGCGACGGCGATCAAAGGGCGGGAGGGCGCCTTCCTCGTCGAGACGCCCGAGGGCCAGCTCCGGCCGGATCTGGTCGTCAGCAACGCCGACTACGCTCACACCGAGCAGGACCTCCTGCCGCCCGAGCGACGCGGCTACGACGCCGACTACTGGGAGTCCCGCACCTACGCCCCCTCCGCGTTCCTGCTGTACCTCGGCGTCGAGGGCGAGGTCGACGAACTGGCCCACCACACGCTGGTCCTGCCGACCGACTGGGACGAGCACTTCGACCAGATCTTCGACGACCCGCAGTGGCCCGACGACCCGGCCTACTACGTCTGCGTTCCCTCCGAGACCGACGACGACGTCGCCCCCGACGGCCACAGCGCGCTGTTCGTCCTCGTCCCCATCGCGCCCGGCCTCGAGGACACTCCCGAGATCCGCCAGCAGTACCGCGACAAGATCCTGGAAGATATCGCCGACTACACCGGCACGGCCCTCCGCGATCGGATCGTCGTCGAGGAGCGGTTCTGCGTCGAGGACTTCGCGAACCGGTACAACAGCTACGACGGGACCGCGCTCGGCCTGGCGCACACGCTCCGCCAGACCGCGCTCTTCCGGCCGCCCCACCGCTCGAAGGGCGCCGACGGCCTCTACTTCGTCGGCGGCGACACGACGCCGGGGATCGGCGTTCCGATGTGTCTCATCAGCGGGGAACTGACCGCGGAGAAGGTGCTGGCAGATTACGGCCGGGAGTGACTGCGAGACGACTACACCGATATCGCGACCCACCGCACCACCGATGACCGACGACCCGAACCCGGACTCGAGCGGACCGTGTTCGCAGCCCTCGAGCGGCGCGTCGACGGCCGGCGACGCCGGCCTCCGCAGCCGGCTCGCCTACCTGCTGGTCCTCTCGCGGCCGCGGTTCTGGCTCTACCTCGCGGGGCCGGTGCTGGTCGGGGTCGCCTACGCCGCGGAGTCGAGGGCCGACCTCGTCACCCCCGCGTCGATCGTTCTCTTCGCCTACTTCCTGCTGCCGGCGAACGTCTTCCTCTACGGGATCAACGATATCTACGACCGGGAGATCGACGCCGCGAACCCCAAAAAGGAGGAGAAGGAAGCGCGGTACCGCGGCCAGCGGTACGTTCCCCTCGCGGTCGGCGTCTGCGCGGCGCTCCCGCTGTTGTTCGCCCCGCTGCTCGAGCCCGTCGTCTGGCCCTGGCTCGTCGCTTTCCTGCTGCTCGGGGCCGGCTACAGCGCGCCACCCGTCCGGTTCAAGACGACGCCGATCCTCGATTCGGTCTCGAACGGGCTCTACGTCACGCCGGGCGCCGCAGCCTACGCCGCAGTCGCTGGGGCGCAACCGCCCGCGATCGCCGTCCTCGGCGCCTGGCTGTGGGCCATGGGGATGCACACCTTCTCGGCGATCCCCGACATCGAACCCGACCGCGAGACGGGCATCCGGACGACCGCGACGGTGCTCGGCGAACGGCGCACCTACGCCTACTGCGGCGCGTGCTGGCTCGGCAGCGCCCTCGCCTTTGCCGCCGTCGACGGCCGACTCGGCGCCGTCATGCTCGTCTACCCCGCGCTCGTCGGGGCGATCGTCTCCTCGAGCGTCGCGGTCGACCGCGCCTACTGGTGGTTCCCGGCGATCAACACCGTCGTCGGCGCGGTGCTGACGATTGGCGGGCTCTGGAGGATCGTCAATGGATAGGACCGACGCGCACGAGTCCGGCGCCCACGAGTCACCTTCTTCGCATCCCCGAGAGCACGGCGAGACGCGTACCGCCGTCCAGCGCCGCCTCGAGGCCCTCGTCCGCGAGAACCGGTTCACGATCGCGGTCGTCTTCCCCGTCGTCGGCGCGATCATGCTGGTCGCGAGCGTCGAGGACCTGCTGCCGGCGTCGCTCGCGTTCAATCCGCTGCTGATCTTCGTCGGCACCGCGGTGATGCGCTCGCCGCTGATCGTCGGACTCCTGCCGCGGATCGACCGCCGCGCACTCGGCTGTCTCGGGCTGCTGACGGCCTACACCTACGCGATCGAGACCGTCGGCGTGCGGACCGGCTGGCCCTACGGGGCCTTCGAGTACGGCATCGAACTGGGCCCGATGCTCGGCGGCGAGATCCCGCTCGCGCTCCCGCTGTTCTTCATCCCGCTCGTGCTGAACGCCTTCCTGCTCACCCTGCTGGTCCTCGAGCGGTGGTGGCCGAGCGGGCTCGAGCGGACGTCGATCAGGCTGCCGGTCGCCGTCGCCGCCGTCGTCGCGGTCGACCTCGTCCTCGATCCGGGCGCCGTCGCGATCGGCTTCTGGAGCTACGAGACGGGCGGCTACTACGGCGTCCCGCTATCGAACTATCGGGGCTGGCTCCTCTCGGGCGCCGTCGCCGTCGCGCTCGTCGATCTGGCCTTCGATCGATCGGCGCTGCTCGAGCGCGTTCGGACCTGCGAGTTCGTGCTGGACGATCTGGTGAGTTTCGTGCTACTGTGGGGTGCGATCAACCTGCTGTACGGGAACTGGATCGCCGCGGCCGTCGCGGGCCTGTTCTGTGCCGGGCTGTTCAGCACCGATCGGTACGACTGGGCGATGGTCCGAACGGCGTTCTCGAGCGGGTAACGAACGGAGGGGTTAGAGGAAGAAGCTGGTGATGCTGTCGCCGGCCACCAGCAGGATGACGACGGCGAGGAGCGTCAGCGTGAGCCAGACGCCGAGCGAGACCGCGGCGGTGCGGACGAACTCCTGATCGCTCTCCGTTACCTCGAGCGGACCGGAACTGGCGCTTTCAGCCATACCCCTAGGTACTCACTGCGGCTATACGAAAGAGAATCCACTATATCAGGGGCTTTGATAGGCGGTTCCGGTTCCGGCCGCGAGCGAGGGCGAGCCGTCGTATTATCGCGTCGGAACGCCGTCGCCGCGTTCGGGGCCGTGCGGCTCGGGATCGGGGCCGGGACCGGGTTCGGAGTCGGTCTCCGACTCCGACTCGAGCGTCGGCACCGCGGCGACGCGCTCGAAGACCGCCTCGGGGTCCCGCGTCCACTGCCAGTGCCACCGCGTCTTCGCGAGACACCACAGCTTCCGGCTCGTCGACAGCGACGGCTCCGCGGAGAGCACGTCGTACCCCTGACTGCGGATCAGCGCGTGGTGCTCGGCGTAGAGCACGGCCGCCAGCAGCACCGGCAGTTGGCAATCCTCGGGGAGGTACCGAATGCCCGCGACGCCCTCCCGGTAGAGCGACTCCGCGCGGCGAAGTTCCTCGCGCATCGCCGCCGCGAACGATTCCGAGTACTCGAGGCGTTCGATCTCGTCGTTCGAAACCCCGTGTCGGCGCAGCGTCTCCTGGGGGAGGTAGATCCGGTCGCGCTCGAGGACGTCCTCGCGGACGTCCCGCAGGAAGTTGGTGAGTTGGAACGCCTCGCCGAGTTTTCGGGCGTGGGGGAGCGCAGTTTCTTCGACTTCGGGCTCTAAGTCCATGATCGCCGTCATCATCACGCCGACCGCGGCCGCCGAGCCGCGCATGTAGGATTCGAGGTCGGCGTAGGTCTCGTACCGGGTCGTGTCGATGTCGGTCGCCATCGCGTCGACGAACTCGTCGACGGTCTCGTCGTCGATGTCGTACTCCTCGCGCAGTTCTCGGAAGGCCTCGAGGACGGGATCCTCGGGCTCGGCCTCGCCGAGCGCCTGCGCGCGCAGCGACTCGAGTTCGGCTCGCTGTCGAGCGGGGGACACGCCCTCGGCGTCGTCGACGACCTCGTCGGCGATGCGGAAAAACGCGTAGAGGACGTGCGTCGCGTGTCGCACTCGTTCCGGCAGAAACTTGGTCGCGAGGTAGAACGTCTTTCCGGTCCGTCGCTGGATAGCCTTGCCGGCGTCGATGTGTTCCCGTTGCATTGCTAAATTCGCCCGAGTCGACGACGCGAACGCAACCGTCACCGACCGTCGGATGTCTGACAACGACGGATGGTTATAAAATACCTAGGCCTCACTAGTGGGGTCGCCGGCGAACAGTTCCTCGAGCAGTTTCCGTTGAGCGGCCCGGAGGTGCTGGTGGAACGTCGACCGGGAGACGTTCATGGACTCGGCCAGTTCCTCGCCCGAGACGCCGCGGGGCCAGTCGAAGTAGTCGGCGTAGTAGGCCTTCCGCAGCGCCGCCTGCTGGCGGTCCGTCAGCTTGGTCTCGATCGTCGACTGCAGGTCCCGCGGCGTCCGCGTCGGCTGGTCCGTCTCGTGGTAGCTGCGCAGCTCGACGCGGTCGTACCGCTCATCGAGCAGGTCGTACGCCGAGCGGGCCGCCTGGCCGTTGGGCAACTCCAGCGCCAGATCGAGCACTCGATCGTCGGCGTCGAGCCGCTGGATCACGGCCCCGTGGTCGGCCAGCGCAGTGACGATCCCGTTTCCGAGCGCCAACTCGAGGACGACGCTGTCCTCGTACTCGGTCAGCACGGACGCGGCTTCGACGGCCTCGAGATCGGCCGCGGCGTCGACGGCACGATCGGGGTCGGCCGTCTCGACGCGGAAGAAGGCAAGCGGCGTGCCGCCCTCGTCGTAGGTCAGGCCCCGGTAGATGACCGTCGACGAAAGCGCGTCGGCGAGTTCCGCGACGAACAGCGACGGATCCTCGATCGTCGCCTCGAGTTCGACGACCGTCTCGGTCGTCAGCATGCGTCGCGCCTCGATCGCGTTCAGCGCCGTCGAGACCGTCTCCGCGAGCGACTCGAGGATCGGCAGCTCCCGCTCGTCGAAGACGTCCGGGTCGGCGGCGAAAAGCGCGAGCACGCCGTAGGTGACGTCGCCGTAGGTCAGCGGGATCGCGGCGACCGACCGGTAGTGGTCGTCCGCGCCGGTCGGCCACCAGCGGTCGGCGTCCTCGAACGCCGCGAGGTCCTGAATCACGTACGGCTCCCCGGCCTCGAGCGCGCGGACGGCCGGGTGCGTCTCGTCCGAATCGAGGACGAGGTCGTCGTCCTCGAGGGGAACGTCGTCCCGACCGGCCCACTCGCGGGGCGAGATCCGCCGCGTCGTCACGTCGACGCGGCCGATCCAGGCGAGCACGTAGGGGTCGGTGTCGGCGAGCCGGCGACAGACCCGCCGCTCGATCTCGTCGCGGCTGCCGGCGCCGACCGCGGCGTCGGTAACCTCGCGGACGAGTCCGTCGACGCGCTCGAGGACGTGTTCCAGCGCCCGGTGTTCCTCGCGGACCTGCTCGGCGGATTCCTCGGCGGCGATCTCGGCGAGCTTTCGGTCGGTGATATCGAGGTGGATGACGGTAACCCGTACCGCCCCGTCGACGGTGAACCGCCCCGCTCGCATCATGAACCACCGCTTTTCGTCCGGGGAGTGGCAGGGGTACTCCATCGAAAACGCGTCGCGATCGCCCTCGAGAACCGACTCGAGGCCCTCGACGGCACGCTTTGCGTGTTCGTCGTCGTCCGCATCCATCGCAGCGGTGGCGACGTAATTGTGGCCGACGTGGTCGGCGGTCGTCTCGTCGGCTTCGAACTCGCGCCAAGCTCGGTTCGTCAGGAGGATCTCGCCGTCGCCGTCGAGAACCGCGACGGTAATCGGAAGCGTCTCGAGGGCGGCGGCGGCGAGTGCGTCCCCGGTGGCCATCGCTCCTGTATTTGGGTTCGAGTCGTAATAACGAATCGGGCTCCCGACCGTCGATCACTCGAGCAGTTCGTCCCGGAGCATCGGGATGAACGTGCCGATGTCTGTGACCATGCCGATGGCCTGGGCGCTGCCGCGATCAAGCAGTTGGGTGACGGTGGCGGGGTTGATGTCGACGCAGACGGTCTTGGTGGTCGAGGGGAGGCAGTTGCCGACGGCGACCGAGTGCAGCAGCGTCGAGAGCATGAGCACGAGGTCGGCCTCGTGGGCCTGCTCGCGGATCGCGTTCTGGGCCTCGATGGAGTCGGTGATCGTGTCCGGGAGGGGGCCGTCGTCGCGGATCGAGCCCGCGAGCACGAAAGGAACGTCGTTCGCGACGCACTCGTACATCACGCCCTCGTCGACGACGCCCTTCTCGACGGCCTCCTCGATGCCGCCCAGGCGGGCGATCTCGCTGATCGTGTAGATGTGGTGTTTGTGGCCGTCGCGGGGGTGCTCCAAGTTCTCCGTGTCGACGCCCAGCGAGGTGCCGTAGAGGTCGCGCTCGAGGTCGTGGACGGCGAAGCCGTTCCCGGCGCTGATCGCGTCGACGTAGCCCGCACCCACGAGGTCCGCGAGGGCGTCCCGGCCGCCCGCGTGGACGATCGCCGGGCCGCAGACCGCGAGGACGTTGCCGTCGTTTTCCCGCACCTCGCGCATCTCCTCGGCGATCTCCTCGATGAGCGACTCGGAGGGGCGCTCGCTCGAGACGCCGCCCTGCATGAAGCCGAAGGAACCGCCGCCGTCGCGGGGGCGTTCGGGCGGTTCGACGCGGATGCCGGTCTCGCCGGTGACGACGAGGTCGCCCTCCTCGACGGCGTTGAGAACTTTTGTAGAGACTCGCGGCTCGTCGGCGTCGTCCCGCTCGACCACGAGCGCGCAGTCCATCTCCGGGTCCGCGACTTCGATCCACTCGCCGTCGACCCGGACGTAGGTCGGGTGGTTCGTCGTCGAGTAGAAGTCGACCGGGACGACGCCGTCCTCGGGCGCTTCGTGCAGCGTCGCATCGCGCGGATCGGCGACGGTCGCACCCTGCTGGTTGAGTTCGTGGAGGATCGCCCGCAGGTCCTCCTCCGTGTCGGCCATGACGGTCATCCGGCAGTACGTCTCGGCGTGCTTGTGGCGGCCAACCTCGAACTCCTCGACTTCGAACTCGCCGCCCATGTCCATCACGACCCCCATACAGTGGCCCATCGTCCCCGAATCGATGATGTGGCCCTCGAGTTCGACCGTGCGTGCAACTGTCATTGGGGGTAGTTAGACGGCACGGCCTAAGACAGTGGAGGTTTTCGACCAGCACGTTCCGGCCGGTCAGTGTTCGTCGTGCCACCGCTCGGCGGGCAGTCTCGAGGAAATCACACCGAATCAATTACTTTCACAACCACGATACTGATATAATAACAAACACTTTTGTGCGGAGTCGTGGACTCCTCCCACGGAGATCGCACGTGCGTCCGATTCGCCGACGGCAACCGGACGCCGTCGCCCTGTCACGACGGCGGTAGACGCGCTGTCGTCGGCCGACGCGACGCGCTCGAGAGAACGCCGGCGACGATCCAGTAGTACCGATCCGCGGCGAGCGGCGGGACGACGAGGAGATCTCCGAGTGACCGGCGGCTCGAGTCGATCGGCGAGACGCGACCGCGACCGTGATCGCGATCGCGGGCGCCCGACTCGAATCGAGCGCCGTCACACGCTCCCCCCATCCTTCCCCGAATCGGCGGCATCGATTCCGGAGCAACCTATATGGTACTCGGTAGCATAGATTCGCGTATGGCCACCGACACAGCCACAGCGCTCTCGCGGTGTCGCAACTGCGGTTTCGAGGCGCCGGGCGGCGACGAGGCGTGGCTCCGCCTCGAGGTGCCGAAACTGGGCCGGATGACGCAGTGTCCGAACTGCGAGAGTACGGACGTGATCACGCGACGGTGACGCCGTCGCGACGGGGCCGGTCGCGGCTCGCACGGTGGCGACGGCTCGGATGCGCCGCGCGGACAAACTCTTGAACGTCACCCGCCTACACCGAGTATGGAATCCGAGAACGACCGCACCGCGGACGACCTGCCGGAAAGCGACGCCGAGTGGCGCGAGCGACTCAGCGACGAGGAGTACCGCATCCTCCGCGAGGCCGGCACCGAAGCGCCGTTCAGCGGCGAGTACGTCGACCACAAAGCGGACGGCAGCTACGCCTGTACGGCCTGCGGCGCCGAACTGTTCGACTCCGAGACGAAGTTCGAGTCGGGCTGCGGCTGGCCCAGCTTCTACGACGTCGACGACGACAAGGTCGAGACCCGCGTCGACACCAGCCACGGCATGCGCCGCACCGAAGTAGTCTGTGCCGAATGCGGCGGCCACCTCGGCCACGTCTTCGAGGACGGCCCCGAGCCGACCGGCAAGCGCTACTGCATCAACAGCGTCGCCCTCGAGTTCGAGGACGAGGACGGCGAGTAACGGCCGTCGAGCGGACGGTTCGTTAGTCGGAGACCCCTACGGGGAGAACCGCTCTCCGTCCTCGGGGACGAGAACGCCGTCGGTCTCCGACCGTAACTCGTCGCGCGAGAGGAGGCAGTGGTTGATGGCCTCCATGTGAACGACGGCGACCGTCGCGTCCGTCGCCTCGCGGACGGCGGCGACGTCCTCGACGCCCATCGTAATGGGTTCGCCCTGCTCGAACTGGGCCTCGCCGCCGTTGAGGACGACCACCTCGGGATCGTACTCCTCGAGGGTCTCCTCGACCGGCTCGTACCAGATCGTGTCGCCGGCGAGGTACAGCGTCTCGTCGCCCTCGAAGACGAACCCGGAGACCGGCCCCATCTCCTCGGCCAGCTGTCCGTACCCGTGTTGACCGGGCGTCCGGCGGACGGTGACGCCGTCGAACGACACCTCGTCGTCGACGGGACGGACGTCGGTGAACCCCTCCTCGGCGAACTCGTCCGCCTCTTCGGGCTGGCAAAAGAGGGGGACGTCCGCCTCGAGTTCGTCTTTCGCCGCCTCGTCGAAGTGGTCGGTGTGACGGTGGGTGACGACCACGGCGTCGTGGGAGCGGTCGACGTCGGGCATCGGGACGAGCGGATTCTCGCGGTCGTTCGGCGAGTTCGGCACGGGCGGGTTCTCGCCCGGCGACGCGAACATCGGATCGACGAGGAACGTCGTGTCGCCGATAGTCACGAGGACGGTGGCGTGCCGTACGAGACGAACGGTGACGTCGGAGTCGGTTGTCATACGGATGGACTTCGGCCAGCGGAGGGTTGTAAGTTACCTCGAACAACGGCAACCGTCCCGTCGCCGACGGCGTCTTCACCTTCGCTTGCCGCAGCCGTCGGGCGGCGCAAGTGCAGGCACGTCCCTTTTCGACGTATCCGGCCCACCACCACCCGTATGTCGAACGAACGACCCACCGCCGAGGAACTCCGCCAGGGTATCACCGTCGAGATCGTCCAGGGCGATCAGGACGTTCAGTCCGAGGATCGAGAGCCGATCGTCGGCGAAATCGGGACGGTCTACGGCGACGATCCGAAGGGGCCGGAGGTGGAGCTGAAAAGCGGCGTCGTCGGCCACGTTCAGTCGGTCGTCGCGGACGAGTAACCGAGTACCGCGTCCGTCGTCTGCACCTCTTTTCGTCGCCGTCGTCCGGTAGGGACACCGTACCGGCACAAGGAACTTCCCGCCGTCCGTTGACGGCGGAATCGAACGCAGTTCATGGCTGACTCCGACTCGAAACGGGGGCTCCGAACGCTCGTCTGCAACGTCGCCGCGGTCGCTCGCGAGCGTCAGATAAGCGTCAAAGCGGCGGGGCTGGCCTACCACGCCTTCAACACGCTCGTCCCGCTGGTCATCCTCGCGCTCGTCGGCGCCGCGCTGGTCGACTCGCTCGAGCCGCTGCTCGGGGAGCTCGCGAGCGCGGCCGGCCTCGGCGGAACGGGACTCGACGGTGCAGCGGCGGCCGCCGACGGCAGCGCTCGGACGCGGGCCGCAGTGTTGGCACTCTCTATTCTCCTGTGGAGCGCGGTCCGGCTGTTTCAGGCGATAAACAGCGCGTTCACCGACGTCTACGGCTCGCGGAAGGACGTCTCGTACGTCGATGAGGCGACGACAGTGACCCTCGTAACGGCGCTCTACGTCGTCCTCGTCACCGTGACGCTCGCGGTCGGCGTCGCGCTGGTCAGCGCCGTCGGACTGAGCCTCTCGGCGCTCGGCGGCGGCCTCCCGCTGGCTCTGGGCGGGTCGGTCCTTCTCGCGGCCCTCCTGACCGGCGTCTTCCTGCCGATGTACTACCTCTTTCCCCAATCTGACGTCTCGGTCGGCGAGGTGCTCCCGGGGACCGCGTTCGCGGCCCTCTCCTGGACTGCGCTGGCCGGCGGCTTCCGGCTCTACGTCGCAACGTCGGAGAGCGTCGCGCTGTTCGGCGTCGCCGGCGCCGTCCTCCTGATCCTGACGTGGGTGTATTTGGGCGGGCTCTGCCTGCTCCTCGGGGCGGTCCTGAACGCCGTCCTCGCGGGTCGCGTCGAGCCGGAGGACGGCTGGGTACCGATGCGGGAGGTGTGGTCGGCGTACACGGGACTGTTCCGGTGACGGGTGACGATCATTTATCCGGACTGCCGGTTCATAGGACGGTATGACCGGCAGCGACGACGATTTCGACGCGACCGAACTCGAGTCCTACCTCGCCGCGGAATTAGACGTCGACGTGACGGCGACCGAACGGCTCCACGAGGGACTTAACGTCTCCGTCGCGATTTCGACCGCGGAAGCAAAGAACGCGTACGTGCTCCGCAAACCGGACAAGTTGCGAGACACCGGGGCGTTCAACAGCCTGCGACGAGAGTTCGACGTGCTGCAACTGCTCGAGGAAACGACGGGAGCCGCTCCGGAGCCGGTGTTGCTGTGCGAGGACGACTCGATCGTCGGCGCGCCGTTTCTGCTCACGACCTATCTCGAGGGAGAGCCGGTCCGACTGGGCTCGTACCTGCCCGAGCGGTTCCGGAACCCGGACGCGCGTCGAACGGTGAGCGGTCGCTTGATCGAGACGCTCGCCGAACTCCACTCGGCGGACGCGGAGCCGTTCGAGGAGGTTTGTGAGCGGCGGCGTCCACAGGCGCAACTCGCTCACGGCGTCGACCGACTCGAGGCGGTGACGAGCGAGACCGACCTCGAACCCCGCGGGCTGTGGGACGTTGCGGACTGGCTGGAGCGGAACGTCCCGACGGGCTCGAGGGCGACGCTCGTCCACGGAGACTACAGGCCGAGTAACGTGCTCTTCGCCGGGGACGACCACCCCGAGCTGTCCGGCGTCCTCGATTGGGAAACGGCGTTTCTCGGCGATCCGGTGACCGAACTCGGCTACCTGCTGCTCCGCTGGCGCGACGACGGGGATCCGACGCCGTCGCTCGGCGACATCGAAGCGCGGCATTCGAACGACGACGTGAGACGGGACTTGCGGCGGATCAACGAGCGCGGCCTCGCACCCTTCACGAACGAACCCGGCAGCCCGAGCCGACGGGAACTGGTCGCTCGATACGAGGAGCGGACGGGTTTTACCGTCGAAAACGAACGCTTCTATCTGGCGCTCGCGGCGTTTCTCCTCGCGACGGTCTGGGCGGACGTTCACCGCCACCAGATCGAATCCGGGACGGAATCGACCAAGGAACCGTACGTCGAGTATCTGTCGATGATCGCGGACAGCATCGTCAGCGGTGACTTCGAACTGTAACCGCCGTTCGCGCCTGCTCCTACTCCAACTCCGTCCCGTCGTTCCGAAACGCCGCGTAGATCGTCTCCGCTCGCGTCTCGCCGATACCGTCGATCCGCGTGAGGTCCTCGAGGTCGGCCGCGAGCAGCGACTCGACGGTCGGATACCGTTCGTACAGCGTGGTCGCGAGTTCGGGTCCGATGCCGTCGATACAGCCGTACATCCGCTTGGTCGTCGGTTCCCTGCGACTCGCGACGGCGCCGACCGGCAGCCGCCGGCTCGAGGGATCCTCGGCGTGCTTCCGGCCGAGCCGGATCGCGAAGTCGACGAGCCGACTGCGATCCGTACAGGGGACGACCGGCACCTCGTGGCGGGCCGTGATCGAGGCCATCGAGCCGCGGATCGATTCGGGGGAGACGGCCGTCCGCAGCGACTCCAGATCGAGGAAATCGCCCTCGAGCAGGACGTAGGAGTGGTCGTAGGACTCGGCCATCCGCGCGACCTGCTCCTCGAGGTCGGGACCGGAGCGGCCCATCGCCGTGCTGACGTAATCGCGGGGCGTCTTCCGCTCGAAGCCGATCGAATCGATCGCGATGTCGCCGGAGGGGAGCCGGTCGACGACGACCTCCGTCACGTCGGGGTGCTCGCGGACGGCCTCGACGAGACCCGAGGGCTCCCGGTCGTCGACGGTGACGGCGACGCGCATACCCATACCCGTTTCAGGGGCTCGAGCGGGGTACGGGTATCGGTTCGAGGCAGCGGCGTGTCAGTCGGCTCGGTCGGGTGACCAAAACCGAGTCGGCTCGAGCGAATCGCCACTGTGACCCCTCGCGTACTTTTTTCTCCCACGGCTGTGATTCGGTTGATATGTCCAGTTCGGTCGTCGTGCTCCTCATCGCGGCCCTCCTGATCCAGTTCCCGATCGCCGCCCTCGTCTACCTCGACGCGAGACGACTCGATCTCGAGCGGGCGACGATGTACGCCCTCGGCATACTCTCCGTTCCGCTCGCCGGCTGGGTCGTCGTCCTCTGGTACCTCTCGCAGCGGTCGGAACTGCCGCGGGCGGACGAGGCGACGGTCGATTCCGATTAGGACCGGCCGCCCAGTCCCTCCAGATAGGCGATCGCCTCCTCGTCGGTCACCTGTCCGAACTCGCGGTAGAACTGCCCGACCGCGCGGAAGTTCTCGGGCGTCTCGAGCGCGATCACCTCGTCGGCTTCGGCCTCGAGGTCGGCGACCGACTGCGGCGAGCCGACGGGCACCGCCAGCCCGACGTAGTCGGCGTCGGCCGCCCGAACCTGGCGGAGACACGCCGTCGCGGTGGCGCCCGTCGCGACGCCGTCGTCGACGACGAGGACGCGTTCTCCCTCGAGATCCGGCAGCCCCGGCGAATCGCGGTACCGGTCGGCCTTCTCGCGGGCGTTTTGCGCTTCCTCCGCGCGAATCTCCTCGAGGTAGTCGTCGGAGACGTCGAGGCGATCGATGAGCGCGTCGTTGTACCAGACGCTGCCGTCGCTGGCGACCGCACCGAGGGCCAGTTCCGGGTTGTTCGGCGCGCCCAGCTTTCGCGCGACGACGACGTCGAGGTCGGCCTCGAGCGCGTCCGCGACCGGCCGAGCGACCGGCAGTGCGCCCCGCGGAATGCCGAGGACGACGTCGGCCTCGACGCCCCGCCCCTCGAGTTCGGCCGCGAGTCGATCGCCCGCCTCGCTTCGCGTGGCGAACATGGTCGGGTATAGGCGGGCCACGCACTTTGCGTTACCGTGGGACACGACGGGGCAGACGCTCGAGGGGGACGGGAGTCGGGAGCGGCCTCGAGCGCGGTCGCGACCGGACTGGAACACGCTGGCCGAATCACTACCCGTTCCGGTTCGCGACGAGAGGTATGGGACGACTCCAGCGAACGCTCTCGAACGTCTCCGAGGAGACGGGGAAGGACAACGGCCGGATCGCCGTCGTCGGCGGCAGCATCGACTACCCGAACCAGCCGGCGATCGCCGGCATGGCGGCGCTGCGGACCGGCTCGGACCACGTCCGGGCGCTGGTCGCCGAGAACATCTACGAGATCGTCGCGACCCACTCGCCGAACCTGTTAGCGAGCTACTACGCCGGCGAGCGGTTCAGCGAAGACGCCGTCGAGCAAGCCCTGGACGTCTGCGGGTGGGCCGACGCGCTCGTGATCGGCCCCGGACTCGTCGACGCGGAAACCGAGGCGGTCTGCGAGACCATCGACGGCGTTGACGTCCCCGTCGTCGTCGACGCGCTCGCGATCGAACCCGCGCTCGACGCCGACCTCTCGAGTGCGATCCTCACGCCGAGCAGTTCCGAGGACGATCCGATTCGGGAAGCCTACGGCTCCCTCGAGACGTTCACGGAGGAGACGGGTGCGGTGATCACGCTGACCGGCGACGTGGACGAGATCGTCGCCGGCGGCGAGCGACTGCACAACGAGACCGGCACCTCGGCGCTGACGGTCGCCGGAACGGGCGACACGCTGGCCGGGATCACGGCGTCGCTGCTGGGTCAGGGGATGGACCGGACGGCGGCCGCGGAACTGGGCGCGTGGATCCTCGGCAAGAGCGGCGAACTCGCGACGGCCGAGTACGGACCGGGCGTCCTCGCGACGGACGTGATCGACCGGGTTCCGGATACGATCCGGTGACGGAGAGGAAGCGGCGACGGCGGCCGATTATCGATCGCGCACCGCAGGGAGCGTGAACGAGAACGTCGAGCCCTCGCCGGGTTCGGAGTCGACCCAGATGTCGCCGCCGTGGCGTTCGACGATCCGTTGACAGAGCGCCAGGCCGATACCGGTTCCCTCGTACTCCTCGCGGCTGTGGAGCCGATCGAAGACGGTGAACACCCGATCCTGATCGTCCGGATCGATGCCGATCCCGTCGTCTTCGACCGAGATCACCCACTCCCGCCCGCGGCGAGTCGCATCGGTGCGGATCCGCGGCGGGTCGTCGCCGCTGTACCGGATCGCGTTCTCGAGCAAGTTCTGGAAGACCTGGCGCAACTGGCTCGCGTCGCCCGACACGCGGGGGAGGTCGTCGGCCGTAATTTCGGCGTCGGTCTCGTCGATCTGAATCTGGAGGTCCTCCCGGACGGCGTCGAGCAGGCTGTCGAGGTCGACCGGCTCGAACGGATCGCCCTGCGTCTCGACCCGCGAGTAAGCCAGCAGGCCGTCGATCATCTCGCGCATGCGCTCGGCGCCGTCGACCGCGAACTCGAGGAACTCCTCGCCGTCCTCGTCGAAGGCGTCGGCGTACCGGTTCTCGAGGAGTTGGAGGTAGCTCGTGACCATCCGCAGCGGTTCTTGCAGGTCGTGGGAGGCCGCGTAGGCGAACTGCTCTAAGCGCTCGTTCGATTCCTCGAGCGCCCGTTCCCGCTGGGTCCGCTCGAGTTCGTACTGGATCCACTGGGCCATGAGCTGGTGGAAGGTCAGTTCGGCGTCCGTGAACGCCCGGTCGCGCGACTCCGTCGAGACGAAGAAGAAGGTCCGATCGGGCTCGTTCTCGAGTTCGATGCGGGTGCCGATGTACGTCTCGACGCCGAACTCGTCGTACGCGAGGGTGTTGCCGAACCCGGCTCGTTCGGGATCGGTAACGTTTGCGATCGGCTCGTCGTCGACCGTGGCCCGACAGTAGGTCTCCGAGAGCGGCGCCTCAGCGCCGGGCTGAAGCTGGTCGTGGTCGCCGTTCGTGGCTTGGACCGTGAACGAATCAGTTGCCGGATCGATTTTCGCGATCCCGCCCATCTCGAGGTCGAATCGTTCGCAGCCAAGTTCGAACAGATCGTCCAGCTTCGCCTCGAACGACCGATCGGGATCGGCGGCGATCCGGCTCAGCGTCTGCTGGTGGTGTTCGCGCTGTTCGCGCTCGAGTTCGTAGCTGACCCACTGGCCCATCAACTCGATGAACGTGCGCTCGGTCTCGGAGAACGGCCGGTCGCGGGGTTCCGTACTCCCGAACCAGAACGTCCCGTACGGCGTCGACCCGTTCATCACTCGCGTCCCGAGGTAGCTGGTCAACCCGAACTCGCGGTGGATCACGTCGTCTTCCCAGTTGGTACCGCGAACGTCCGCCATCGCGATCGGCTCGTCGGCTTCGATGGTCTGTCGGCAGAAGCACCCGTACCCCGGATTCGACCACAGCTCCTCGTCGGGATCGACGCCGAGGCCGACGCCCCGCTCCAGCCGAAACTCGCCGCCCCACGCCGGGAGGTGGTTCAGCCCGCCCATCTCGAGGCCGAACCACTCCCGTCCCAACTCGAGCAGCTCCTCGAGTTTCTCGTCGAAGTTGCGGGTGGTATCGGCCGTGATCCGGTAGCTCTCCCGGAGGAATCGCTCGCGGCGCCGGCGCTCGAGTTCGTACTCCACGCACTGCCCCATCAGGTCGAGGAACGTCCGTTCCGCGTCCGTGTACGATCTCTCGCGCGGCGTCTCGGCGGCGAAACACAGCGTCCCGTACTCCTCGCCGCCGACGTGGACGGTCGTGCCGAAGTACGCGTCCAAGCCGAACCGCTCGTAGGCGGGGTCGTCGGTCCACCCGACCTCGGCCGCGTCGCGGACGGCGATCGTCCCGGGCGAGGCGAGCAGCTTTTCGCAGTAGGTGTCACAGAGCGAGTCGGTGACTCCCGGCCGGATCTGTTCGTGGTCCCCGACGGCTTCCACGATCTCGAACGCGTTCTCGTCGCGGGTTTCCGTGAAGTAGCCGATCTCGAGGCCGAGCCGCTGGCGGCCCAGCTCGAGCAGGTTCTCGATCTTCTCGCCGAGCGACGCGGTCGGGTCCGCGATCGTCTCGTAGAGTTCCCGCTGGTACCGCTCGCGGGTCTCGATCGTCGTTCGCGCGTCGGTCCGATCGACGAGCGTCGCCAGCTTCCGGTCGAGTTCCCGCGACGGCCGGGCGTCGCCGAAGTACTCCGCCGGCGGAGTGTAGTAGAAGTTCTGACAGACGGTCGTGTCGTCGTAGACGAGAAACGGGTGGGTTTTGAGGACGTCGTGGAGAATCTCCGCCGGGAACCGGTTCCGGTTGTACTGACAGAGGACCGCGTAGTCCTCGCCGTCGTAGAGCGGATTGAGGAGTTCTTCGTACTCGCAGAGGTCGTCGAGTTCCGTCTCGTCGTCGTCGAGCGCCCACGTCATCTCGGCGGCCGCCCTGAGTCCCGTGAACTCGTCGGCGGTCGCGTCCGCGAGGGCGCCCTCCCAGAACTCGAGCATCGCCTCGCGGTCGAACTCGCCGGTTCGGCGGTAGGTCTCTTCGGCCGTGTGGACGACGAGCGCTCCCGACTCGCGGGCGCGCTCGACGGGGATACCGCGAATTCGCATCGCTTCGAGGACCTCGTCGACGGTGTTGTCGTCGGCGACGTAGATACACCGCTCGCCGCGCTCGAGTCCCTCCTCGATGAACGGGACGACCGTTTCGAACTGCTGCCGTCGGTCCTCGTAGATAAGGGCGAAGTGGTCGTTGTCCTCGTGGCTCTCGACCGATCCGGGCGGGCCGCGAATATCGACGTTCGGTTGTGCGGATGCGAACTGACGTCCGTCGTCAGCTGTGAGATGGCGGCTGGTGTGGTCAGATACCTGTTTACTCATGAATTCCCTCCGATCGCTCGGCGATCCGGATGGAACGGATCCTCGACTTCGGCATCCGGGCCGACGCTTCGTCTGGAGTGATACTCGTCGAACAGATAGACGGGATCGAGGACAAAAAGGGTGTCGAGAACCCCGTTATATTGGGGGATTTCAAGATCTGCGCGAACGGCGCCAGTTCGACGCTACAGCGGCGCGTCTCGCCGGTACTGCCTCGAGTGTCACGGCGTACACTGAATACCGTTCCCGTGGGACGGTAACCCATGACCGAACGATCAGTCCGACCGGCGGCCGAACCCGACGACGTGAACCATCCCGTCTTCGCGGCGCTCTACGACTTGCTTCCGGACTCGGTGTTGCTGCGACCCCACCGCGAGTACCTCGCGCGGGACCTCTCGGGCCGGGTCCTCGAGATCGGGCCGGGAAGCGGAGCGATGTTTCCGTACGTCGCCGACGGCGCCGCGGCCGATCTCGAGTACCACGCGATCGAACCGGACCCGAACATGCGAACGCGCGCGGCGAAGACGGCTCGCGAGGCCGGCCTGACGGTCGATCTGCGGGACGCTCGCGCCGAGTCGCTGCCCTACCCCGACGACTCGTTCGACGCGGTCGTCTCGGCGCTGGTTTTTTGCACCGTGCAGGACCCCGACGCCGCGCTGTCCGAAATCACGCGCGTCCTGCGGCCCGACAGCGAGTTTCGCTTCCTCGAGCACGTCGGCAACGACGGCTGGCGCAGGACCGGCCAGAACCTGTTGAACCCGCTGTGGAAACGGGCCTCGGGCGGCTGTCACCTGACCCGGGATACGATCTCACGGTTCGTCGCCCACGACGCGTTTGACGTCGAGGAAATCGAGCGCCTCGAGTTCGGGTTCTTCCCGGTGACGCCGGTCGTCCGCGGGACGCTGCGCCGGGAACGGGACGGACTCGGGCTCGGGAGCGCGGGACCGCTCTGAAGCGAGGGCCCGAAGCCGCCGGGATTTATCGGGTCGGGCGTCCCGGCTCTCGGTATGAGCGACGATCGACTGCGGATGACCCCCGGACCGACCGAGGTCCCTGCCGCGGTGCGCCAGCGGATGGCCGAACCGATGCCCAATCCCGACGTCGAGAGCGAATTCTTCGAGACGTATCGGTCGCTGACGGCTAACCTCGAGCGGATCTACGCGGCGGGCGGGGACGCCGACGACGCGAGCACCGACCGGGACGTCGTCGTGCTCGGCGGCGAGGGCATTCTGGGCCTCGAGGCCGCAATCGCCTCGCTCGTCGAGGACGGCGACCGCGTGCTCTGCCTCTCGAACGGGCTCTACGGCGACGGCTTCGCCGACTTCGTCGAGGACTACGGCGGCGAGGCCGTCACCTGCGAGTTCCCCTGGCGAGGGACGCTCGAGGCCGACACCGTCCGCGAGGAACTCGAGCGCGCCGCCGACGCCGGCGAGCCGTTCGACCTCGCGACGATGGTCCACTGCGAGACGCCGACGGGGACGCTTTCCGACCTCGAGCCGGTCCTCGACGCGCTCGAGGACCACGGCGTGCTCTCGGTCGTCGACGCAGTCTCAGCCCTGGGCGGCACGCCCGTCCCGACCGACCGGATCGACGTCTGCCTCGGCGCGAGCCAGAAGTGTCTGAGCGCGCCGCCGGGGCTGACGACCTGCGCGATCAGCGAGCGCGCCTGGGAGCGCATCGAGGCCGTCGAGACCCGGTCGCTGTACACGAACCTCGAGCCCTGGCGGAACGCCGCCGACGAGGACGTCGAGTGGTTCCCCTACACCCACCTCTCGGCGAACGTCGCCGGCCTCGAGACCGCA